>CAZIJR010000012.1:0-17385 GCA_964539855.1 uncultured Candidatus Saccharibacteria bacterium | reverse complement strand
AATGATAGGAAAAATTAAAAAATTAATTACGGATGCAACAGGGATAAGCACCGAAGGTTTTTCTGTTGAAGTTTCAGCCAATAAGGACCATGGGGATTATTCTACAAATGTTGCCTTAGTTAAAGCCAAGGAGATTGGCAAGACTCCTAAAGAATTTTTGGATATACTGAAAGAAAAAATTGGGAGCAATAAATTATTTAATAAAATAGAAATTGCCGGGCCTGGATTTATAAACTTTTTTGTTAAAGATGAGATTTTTATTGAGAACTTAAAAAAAATAGACAAAAATTTTGGCAAAGGAGCAGAACTTAAAAACCAAAAAGTTTTTTTAGATTACACAGACCCCAATCCTTTCAAAGAGTTTCATGTCGGTCATTTAGTGCCAAATGCAATTGGCGAGTCTTTATCGCGTATTTTTGAATTTCAAGGTGGTAAAGTAAAAAGGGCTTGTTATCAGGGGGATGTGGGTATGCATGTTGCTAAAGCCATCTGGGGTAAAATGCAAAAGCCAGAATTGGCTTGGGGTCAGGCTTATGCCTTGGGAGCGGGTAAATATGAAGACAGCGAAGATGCAAAAAAAGAAATTATAAGCCTAAATAAACTGATATATAATAGAAGCGATAAAAAAATAAATAAACTATATGATGAAGGTAAGGCAGAAAGCCTAAAACGCTTTGATGTTATTTATAAAATATTGGGCACAAAATTTGATTATTTTATTTTTGAATCAGAAACTGGAGAGCTCGGCAAAAAAATTGTTGAAAAAGGATTAAGAGATGGGGTCTTTGAAAAGGGTGAAAATGGAGCAATAATTTTTAAAGGCGAAAAATATGGCCTCCATACAAGGGTATTCATTAATTCTGATGGATTACCTACTTATGAGGCAAAGGATTTAGCTTTGTCAGAAATAAAATACAAAAAATATAAATATGATAAGTCACTTGTTATAACCGGAAATGAACAAAGTGATTATTTTAAAGTAATGCTTTGCGCGATGAAGCAGGTTTTACCAAAGCTGGCTGAGAAGACAATGCATATAGGGCATGGGATGATGAGATTGCCAGAAGGCAAGATGTCCTCCCGCACAGGAAAAGTTATAACAGGAGAATCTTTGATAAAAAAAGTTGAAGAGCTGGTTTTAGGAAAAATTAAAGATAAAGATTTTTCTGACACAGAAAAAAAGAATATTGCTGAAAAGGTTGCGGTGGGCGCCTTAAAGTATTCTATTTTAAAGCAATCAATTGGGTCAGATATTATTTACGATTTTGATAAATCCATTTCTTTCGAAGGAGATTCCGGGCCTTATTTGCAATATTCATATGCAAGAGCTCAATCAGTTTTGAGAAAAGCAAAAAAAGAAGGCATAAAGCCATCTTTCAAAAAAGTTCCTGACAAAATTACACAATTAGAAAAAAAGATGAGTTGTTTTCCGGAGATTGTTTTAAAGTCTAGCCAAAATTTTCAGCCAAATGTCATAGCTATATATCTCACGGAATTGGCCAGCGATTTTAATGCTTATTATGCAAAAAATAAGATTGTTGAAAAGTCAGATGAATTTTCACCATATAAAACAGCAATAACAAATGCATTTGCTGTAATAATAAAAAATGGTTTGGGGTTGCTGGGAATAGAAACCTTAGAAAAAATGTAAATATGAATTTAAATAATAATTATTTTTTATTAAGACACGGGCAGACCATTTATCAAAAAGAAAACAGAGGCATGAACTATGAACCAGATTCTCCGCAGAAATTGGAAATTACCGAAGAGGGTAAAGAAATGATAAAAAAATCAGCAGAAGAATTAAAAGACAAAAAAATAGATTTGATATTTGCTTCTCCGTTTTTAAGGACAAGGCAATCGGCTGAAATTGCAGCAAATATTTTAGGAATTGATACAGTAAATTATGACGAACGCCTAATAGATCTAAATGTTGGTGAATTCGCTGGAAAAACATTTGAAGAATATAAAAATTTTTTTAAGAGTGATAGGGAAAAATTTTTTAAAAGGCCAAAGGGCGGAGATAATTGGGATGATATAATCAGTAGATTTAAATCTTTTTTGTCCGAAGTTGAAAAAAAATATAAAGATAAAAATATTTTGATTGTTAGCCATGGAGACCCCGTTTGGTTAATGGCAGGAGTTTTAAGGGGATTTAGTAAGGAAGAAGAATTTTTAGCGACAAGAAAAACACAAAAAAATAATTTATATCCAAAAGTTGGAGATTTAATTATTCCATAATATATGTCATATAATTTTCCAGAAGAAGAAAATAAAATACTGAAATTTTGGGAAGAAAAAAAGATTTTTGAAAAATCGCTTGAAGGAACCAAGAGAAAGAAGGCTTTTGTGTTTTATGATGGCCCTCCTTTTGCAACAGGAACTCCGCATTATGGCCACTTACTTCAAAGTGCTATTAAAGATGCTATTCCTCGTTATAAAACTATGCAGGGATTTTATGTGGAAAGGCAGTGGGGATGGGATTGTCATGGGCTTCCTATTGAAAACATTGTTGAAAAAAACCTTGGTACAAAAAGCAAAAAAGAGATTGTGCAGATGGGAGTGAAAAAGTTTAATGATTTGTGCCGCCAGCAAATTTTCACATTTATAAATGAATGGGAAAAAATGATTCCTCGTTTTGGTAGGTGGGTAGATATGAAAAATCCATATCGTACAATGGACTTTGAATATATGCAGGCAGAATGGAAAGCTTTTAAAGAGCTATACAAAAAGGGACTTATATACGAAGGTTATAAGTCAATGCATATTTGTCCCAGATGCGAGACTACGCTAAGTCAAGGAGAAGTGGCAGATGGTTACAAAGACATAAAAGACTTATCTGTTATAGCAAAGTTTAAACTTAAAAATCCAGAAAAAATTGGGCTGTCTGGAGATGTTTATTTATTAGCTTGGACCACTACCCCATGGACCCTGCCAGGCAATGCAGCTTTGGCAGTGGGAGAAAAAGTAAAATATGTTTTTGTGGAATATGAAAGCAAAAAATACATTTTAGCTAAAGATAGAGTAGAAGATATTTTTACGGAAAAAAACTATACTATTAGAAAAGAAGTTTTGGGTAAGGATTTAGTTGGGTTAGAATATGAGCCTCTATTTGATGATTATCAAAAAGATAAAAATCTAAAAAATAAAGAAAACGGATGGAAGATTTATCCAGCTGATTTTGTAAACACAGAGGATGGTACGGGCATTGTGCATATTGCCCCAGCTTTTGGAGCTGATGATATGGAGCTTGGCAAAAAAGAAAATCTTCCATTTATACAGCACGTTAAAATGGATGGCACTTTTAAAGATGAGATGGTTAAATTTGCTGGATTAGATTTAAAACCTAGAGCAAAAAGTAAGCCAGAGGAAATTAGAGAAGCTGACTTAGCCATAGTAAGATTTTTAGAAAAGAAAAGATTGCTATTTGAATATAAAAAATATGAGCACTCTTATCCTCATTGTTGGAGGTGTGATACGGCCTTATTAAATTATGCAACCAGTTCGTGGTTTGTGGCTGTTGAGAAAATAAAACCATTATTATTAAAAACAGCTAAAAAAATAAATTGGTCACCTGCACATATAAAAGAAGGCAGATTTGGGCAGTGGTTAGAAGGTGCTCGCGACTGGTCCATTTCCCGTCAGCGGTTTTGGGCTAATACAATTCCTGTTTGGCGATGTGATAAATGTAAAAAAGAAAATGTTTTTGCATCCGCACTAGAGTTAGAAAAAGCTAGCAGGATAAAAGTGAATGATTTGCATAAAGACGTAGTGGACGAGGTTACTTTTGAATGTAGTTGCGGTGGCGAGTCTACGCGGATACCAGATGTACTGGATACTTGGTTTGATTCTGGCTCTGTGCCTTTTGCAACCAAGCGTCCTATTCCCGCTGATTTTATAGGCGAAGCTCAAGATCAAACAAGAGCTTGGTTTTATTATCAGCACGTTTTAGTGGGAGCTTTATTTAAAAAACAAGCATTTAAAAATTGTATTGTTACTGGAATTGTTTTAGCTGAAGATGGCAAAAAAATGTCTAAGAAACTAAAAAATTATCCAGATCCAGTAGAAATGATTAATAAATATGGTGCAGATGCGATGCGTTTTTATATGTTAAGTTCTCCAGTAGTACAAGCAGAAAACTTTTCATTTTCTGAGAAAGGAGTTGATGGAATAGTAAAAAAGAATATTAGCAGGTTATATAATACACTTTCTTTTTATCAGTTATATGAAAACAATATACCGCCATCATCATCTAGTAAAAATATATTAGATAGATGGATAATTTCTAGATTGCATGAGGTAATCAAAGATATAACAGAGGGATATGAAAATTATAGTCTAGATTTAGCAACACGTCCTTTAGTTAATTTTATAGATGATTTGTCTGTATGGTATGTGAGGAGAAGTAGAGATAGATTTAAAGAAGAAGGATCCGACAAGCAAGACGCGCTTGCCACCTTACGCTATATTTTACAATCTGTTGCTTTAGTCATGGCCCCTGCAATGCCGTTTCTCGCAGAAGAAACATATCAATCTATAAAAGAGGATAATATGTCCGAATCTGTGCATTTGTCTGACTGGCCCAAATCAAATAAAAAATTAATTGATAAGGATTTAGAGGAAAAGATGGACGAGGTGAGAGCTATGGTTAATTTAGCTTTAGCTGAAAGAGCTGTAAAAGGAATAAAAGTAAAACAGCCCTTGGCCTCTTTAAAGATTAAAAATCAAAAGTCAAAAATTAAAGGCGAACAAGGCTTGCTGGATTTGGTTAAAGATGAGGTAAATGTAAAAGATATAATCTTTGACAGTAAAATTGAAAAAGACGTAGAACTGGATATTAATATTACAGAAGAATTAAAAGAAGAAGGCGTAATCAGAGATATAATAAGGCAGGTGCAGGGGGAAAGAAAAAAAATGGGATTAGTGCCCCAAGATAAAATTTCTGTTGAGATGTTTGTTTTAGGAAAAGAAAAAATTATAATAGAAAAAAACAAAGAAGCTTTGCTAAAAGCGCTAAGAGCTACAGAAATTATTACAAAAGAAGATATTTCAAAGTCGGCCGTAGTAATTAAAAAAGTATAATGGATATATCTATGCTTTTGACTACAGATAATCTAATATTTTTTTCAATTGTTTTAGTGATCTTAGTTGTTTTCATAATAATTTTTTTTCTTATTATAAGAGCAATTTTTAGATTCATAATTTCGTTTTTCAAAAAAGATCCAAAAGCTTATACTATGGAGGGAGCATTGGTGGATAAGGGAAAAGATCTTGGAGTTTATGTGGATGAGTTAGAAAAAAGCAGAGTAGAAAGATCAAAAACTCAGCCCCAACAGCAGGCAATGGCAGCAATGAAGCCTCCTATTGTAGAGAATAGCCGTCCAATAAAACAAGTACAGCAAGAATCACCAGTTGATAAAGAAAAAGAATATGACCAAAAAATGCAAAAAAATATTGAAGCCGGATTAAATAAGCTAAAGAGCAAGGGCGGGTCGAATAAGTCTGGAGTAAAAACTGTAATACCCGTACCTGAGCGTATTGAGCAAGAGGGCATACAGGACCAAGGCGATGTGAAATTGCCCAAAAATTTAGAACAGTTGGCAAAAGCCCGCGTGTTAGGCGAAGAGTTTAAGCAGGAACAAACGGGCAGAGTGGAAAAACCTATTTTAGAAAGCCAGAGCAACAAAGCTCTAAGCCAAGAAATTATAGCATCCAAGAAGCTGGCGCCTAAGCAAAAAGACACATCGTTTTTTCATGGCAGACAGGGTGTTAAAATGGGCGAAGCTACATATGAAATTACTAAAAAAACATCTCCTTATTTAAGGGGAGGTGGCACATATACGCTAAAGGAGCGGCAGGAAATTGCAAAAAAGTTATCAGACAAAAAGTTTGGTACTCTTTTGCAAAAGTCGGATAAAGCAAGAATCCTTAGCACTCTAAATAAAGAAAAAATGCGAGCGTCTCCATCTGAAAGGACAAAAATACTGAAACAGGAAAGATTTATCAAAAACATATTTAAATGACAATAAAACATAGAACCAAAGCTTTTATTTTTAAAAAAAAAGAAAGAGCTGAGGCTGATCAAGTTTTTTCTGTTTTTACTGAGGATTTTGGGAAGCTGGAAATAGTGGCAAGAGCTATAAGAAAAACAAAGTCTAAACTGAGAGCCGGCATAGATGTGTTTTATTTGTCGGAGATTGAGTTTATACAAGGCAAAAATAATAAAACACTTACAGATGCGGTTAAAATTAAAAAGTTTAGTAATATAAATGATGATATTAACAAATTTGAGGCAGCGCATAGGGTTGCAGATACACTGGAGGGGTTTATAAAAGGACAGGAAAAAGATAAAAAAACCTTTGATTTACTAAATGAATTTTTTGAAAACCTAAACTATAGAACGCATAAAAATAAAAATCGGCAATTAATATTTTATTATTTTTTTTGGAACTGTGCGTCCATCCAGGGTTATAAGCTGGAGATTGAAAAATGTGCTACTTGTCAAAAAAAGATAAACCCAGATAGTATTTATTTTTCAGCTAAAGCTGGCGGCATAATGTGCAGTAATTGCTTCCAGCAAAAGAGGGTTGTTGCTGAGTTGTGTTTTAAAATTAATGAGGATGTTATTAAGGTCTTAAGATTGATTTTTGCTAAAAATTGGAATATTATATCCAGATTGAAGGTAGATGAGTATTCTCAAGATCTATTAAATAAAATTTACGAAAATTCCATTTTATCATTTTACCCTCAACATTGCTGATGTGGTAAAAAAAGATATAATAAAAACATGAACAAAAAGTTACTTTATATAATTTTATTTATAGTCGTCGTAGTGGGTTTCTTTGTTTTTTGGTTTTATAAGGAGAGCATGTTTTCAAAAGAGATATTACGCTTGGATATTTTAGGTCCGGAAAAAGCTAAAGCAGGAGAAGAAATAGAGTATACCGTAAGGTATAAAAATAACGGTAATTTTGTTTTGGAAAATCCGCAGCTTATTTTTGATATGCCCGAAAATTCTTTAACCGAAGACAGTAAAACAAGAATTACTCAAGATTTAAACGATATCTATCCTGGAGACGAAGAGGTTATAAAAATAAAAACTCGGTTATTGGGAAAAGAGGAAGATTTAAAAACCGCGAGAGCATCGATTTCTTATACGCCTAAAAATTTAACAGTAAGATATGAATCAGATAACAGCCTTACAACCAAAATTGAGGAAGTACCCATAACTTTAGACTTTGATTTACCTACAAAAGTTGAAAAAGGAAAAGAGTTGCAATATGCTATTAATTATTTTTCTAATATTGATTATCCCTTAGAAAATCTTAGCCTAAGGATTTATCCGACAGACGGTTTTGATATTAAATCTTCTGAGCCAGCGTCTTTGGATGATTTTGAATGGAAGTTGAAAACTCTAACTAAAGCAGAAGGAGGAAGAATTAACATAAAAGGCCTTGTCTCAGGAGGCTCTAATCAATCTTTAAATTTTTCTGCCCAGCTTGGAATATGGCAAAACGGTAATTTTGTTGTGATAAAAGAGGCAAATATGGATGTTGAGGTAATACAACCTTTGCTATTTATATCTCAACAGGTAAATGGCTCAAGCTCTTATATAGCCTCCCCCGGAGAAATATTACATTACCAGATTTTTTTTAGAAACATAGGGACCACGTCATTTGATGATTTATTTATGGTGGTAAAATTGGATGGGCCAGCTTTAGATATGGAAACAATTCAAGTGCAGGGTGGACAGGTTCAGCCGAATGATAATATGATTGTCTGGGATTCTAGACAAGTTTCTCGTTTAAGATATTTGGGTGTTCAAGAGGAGGGCGAGATCGACTTTTATGTTAAGGTTAAAAACGACTGGAATCCTTTGGGTGCTGATGAAAGTGGAGCCACAATAACAGACGAGGTAAACATTTCTCAAATAACACAAAAATTTACCATAAAGGTAAATTCTGGTTTGGTAATTTCGCAAAGCGCGTATTATAAAAGCTATGATCTTGAAAATTCGGGATCTATTCCGCCAAAAGTTGACCAAAATACAACATACGTTATAACCTGGAACATAAGTAATTATCTTAGCGACGCAAAAAATGTGAAAGTAAAAGCCACCCTACCTCAAAATGTCAGCTTAACTGGAAAGTTTATGCCTCCTAATGAATCTTCAAATTTTTCATTTGATTCAGCTAGCCGTGAAATTGTCTGGTCTGCTGGCGATATTTTAGCTGGAACAGGTGTTAAGGGAGATCCTTATACTCTTTCATTCCAAGTGTCACTAACACCTTCGGAATCTCAAAAAGGGTCTGCTGCGTCCCTGATAGGGCAAGTCCAAATTTATGGAGAAAATCAATTTACTAATACAACAATCACAGCCCGAGATTCGAGCATAAATACTAGCCTGCCCGATGATTTTTCAAATTCAGGTGGAGGAATAGTACAATAATTAAAAAAATATGAAAAAACAAGATAATAACTCAATGGACAAAATTGTATCCTTATGCAAAAGAAGAGGGTTTGTTTTTCCTGGTTCTGAAATTTACGGCGGTTTGGCTAATTCATGGGATTATGGACCCTTGGGAGTGGAGTTAAAAAACAATATTAAAAATCTTTGGTGGAAGCGTTTTGTTCATCAAAGAGATGATATGGTTGGCATTGATGCAGCCTTAATAATGAATTCAAAGGTTTGGGAATCATCAGGTCACTTAAAAGAGTTTTCTGACCCGTTGGTTGAATGCGAAAAATGTAAAAGAAGATTCCGTGCCGACCACGTTAATTCAAAAAAATGTCCTGATTGTGACGGAAAATTAGGTGAGCCCCGACAATTTAATTTAATGATGAAAACTTTTTTGGGCACAGTTGAAGACAGCGCGAATACTGTATATTTTCGTCCGGAAACCGCTCAAGCAATGTTTGTAGATTTTAAGAATGTTTTAGATACAACAAGAAGAAAATTGCCATTTGGAATTGCCCAGAGTGGTAAAGCTTTTAGAAATGAAGTAACTCCGGGGAATTTTATTTTTAGAACTAAGGAATTTGAGCAAATGGAAATAGAATATTTTATTCCGGTTCCTAAAAAAGATACTGATTGGCAAAAAGTTTTTGAATATTGGCAAAAAGAAATGTGGGCGTGGGCAACCGACGACCTTGGCATAAGGAATAAAAATTTACACGATTGCGAATGTGAGCCTGAAAATAGGGCGCATTATTCCAAAAGAACCATTGATATAGAATACGATTATCCTTTTGGAAGAAGTGAATTATATGGGTTAGCTTATAGAACAGACTTTGATTTGAAAAATCATTTTAAAGAGCCACCATATGAGGATGTTGAATCTGGGGAAAAATTTTATCCGCATGTAATTGAACCAACCTTTGGCGTAGATAGATCTGTTTTAGCTGTGCTCTGCGATGCTTATTCTGAAGAAGAAGACAGAGTTGTCTTAAAATTAAAGCCGAATTTAGCGCCGTACAAAGTTGCTGTTTTTCCTCTTCTAAAAAATAAGCCAGAGTTAATTAAAAAAGCAACGGAGGTTTATCATTCATTAAAGAAAGACCTCACAGTCGTCTTTGATGACAGGGGAAATATCGGAAAGCGCTATTATAGCCAAGATGAGATTGGAACGCCATTTTGTGTAACCGTAGATTTTGAGAGCTTGGAAAATGACGATGTTACAGTCCGCGATCGCGACACTATGAAACAAGAAAGAATCAAGATTAATGATTTGCACTCTTTTATAAAAGAAAAACTGGAAAAATAAATATGTATAAAAAAACCACGTTAAAAAATGGACTAAGGGTTGTTAGTGTTCCCGTTAAAAACGCCAACAGTGTTACGGTTTTAATATTGGTTGGCACTGGATCAAAATATGAAACAAAGGATATAAACGGAATCTCTCATTTTTTAGAGCATATGTTTTTTAAGGGTACTAAAAAAAGACCGGACACCCTGAATATTTCTGAAACATTAGATAGGATTGGTGGAGAATATAACGCATTTACCTCAAAAGAGGTGACGGGATTTTGGGCAAAAGTAGACAAAAAACATACAGATGTAGCTTTAGATTGGATTTCAGATATGTTTTTGAATTCTAAATTTGAAGAAGAGGAAATTCAAAGAGAGAAAGGAGTAATTGTGGAAGAGTTAAATATGTATCTTGATACCCCTATGTCTTATGTCTCAGAGCTTTTTGAAGACTTGCTTTATGGAGACCAGCCTGCAGGCTGGAGAATTGTGGGAGAAAAAGAAAACATTTTGAGCTTTGATAGGCAGAAGGTTTTAAATTATTTTAAAACCCATTATTCTTCAGAAAACACAGTAATTTGCGTTGCTGGAGACCTAAAAAAAGAACAAATACAGAGCAAAATAAATAAATATTTTTTAAAAACCGAAAAGAGAGAATCTCCTAAAAAAGCTGTTGTTAGGGAAAATCAATCTGAGGCACAGGTTTTGATTCATCATAAAAAAACAGATCAAACGCATTTTTGTTTGGGTGTAAGGGCTTATAACATGTTTGATCCTAGGAGATATGCGTTGAGTCTTATGGCAATAATTCTAGGAGGAAATATGAGTTCAAGGCTTTTTATATCTGTAAGAGAAAGAAATGGCTTAGCTTATTATGTGCATACATCTTCAGAATATACTACAGACGCGGGATACTTGGTGACACAAGCAGGGATTAAAAACGATAGCTTGGGAAAGGCGATAACCCTTATATTGAGGGAATATAGTGATTTAAAAAATAAAAAAATTACTCCAAAAGAGCTTAAAAAAGCAAAAGACTATTTAAGGGGGAAGATGGCACTATCTTTAGACGCCACAGACGCCCAGGCATCTTTTTATGCTATGCAAGAAGTAATGGGTCAAAAAGTTTTGACACCCGAGCAAAAATTAAAGATAGTTGATAAGGTTACTGTAAATGATATAAAGAATGTAGCGGAAGATATATTTAGACTAGAGAATATCAACTTAGCCGTAATTGGACCGATAGAAGAAAATAAAAGAGAGGAGCTGAAAAACTTGTTAAAAATATAAAAAATGAGCCAGAAGCAAGTCCTAGATATTTCTTGGGGAACTATAATCAAAATTTTTATAGGTATTTTAGTTTTCGTTCTATTTTATTTGGCCAGAGAAATAGTTCTTTGGTTTTTATTTGCATTAGCCATTTCTATTTTACTGGAGCCCGCAATCGCTTTTTTAAGAAGGGTTCGTGTGCCCAATGTTTTGGCAATAGTGTTAGTGTATTTGTCTATTTTTGGAATACTTGGCCTTCTGATTTATATTTCTGCCCCAATATTTATTTCAGAGCTTCGCCAATTTTCAAATTATTTGCCCCAATATTTTAACCAAGTCAGTCCCATTTTAAGGCAGTTTGGCATTGATGCGGCACAAGATTTTGGAGAATTTTCTAATGCTTTGGCAAATAATTTGCAACAAAACTCTCAAGGCATTGTACGGGCGCTTATGTTATTTTTTGGAGGGTTGGCATCTACGGTTTCTATTTTAACAATGGCTTTTTTCCTGTCTCTCGAGCAAAGGGGAACCGAAAAAGTTTTATTATTGCTTTTTCCGCAAAGGTATGAGGAGCAAATAAAAGCCACTTTTGAGAGAGTCCAAAATAAAGTTGCCGGATGGTTTGGGGCAAGAATACTGGCCTGTCTTTTTGTAGGAATAGCTTCTTATATTATTTTTTATATATTTGGCGTAAAGTATGCGTTTGTTTTGGCGTTACTGTCCGCTTTTTTAAATTTTATACCATATATAGGTCCCCTGGTAATGGCTGTATTGTTGCTTTTTTTTGTAACAGTCTCTTCAGGGTCTTGGTTGTTGACTGTATATACATTAATAGCGGTAACAGTGATACAAGGGATAGAAGGCATGTTGCTTACGCCCTTACTCATGAAAAAAATGACCGATATCCCTCCTGTCCTTGTTTTAGTCTCTTTGTTTTTAGGCGCTCAGCTGCTTGGGTTTTTGGGGATGATTTTTGCTGTGCCCATATTTGGAATTATTTATGAGTTTTTAAAAGAGTATTTAGAGAAAAAAAGAAACGAGCCAGTTCAACTACTTGATTAACAAAATGGCGATAGAGAGTGCAATAGTCGTTGTTTGGCTAAAAATTCTCCAGAAAAGGGGAATTTTTTTATATTTTAAAAAATGTATTTTTTCCCTGTGAATATTGCTGTGTGCTTTTAAAATTTTATTTGGAAAAATAAACTCTAAAACCGTGAGTCCGTCGGGGATAATTGCAAAAAAAGCTATTATAAAAGCTATAAATTCCCGACCCGATAAAAGCCAGACTAGTAAGGAACCTAAAAAAAGATCTATCAATATTTTTAGTAAATCTGGCCAGGCTTCTTTAAACTTATTACTTTTTATTTTTTTTATAGAATATTCTACGTGTGGGATGGCATCTAAAAGGTAATGACTCAAAAAAGCTAGGATAATAGCAAAAAACGGATTTTGTATTTTTGAGGCAACGGCAACTCCAAAGAGCATATGAACTAATAATATCATTGAAATTTAGTTTAAATAAGATAGAATTAGATAATTATACTATGTTTGCCAAAAAGAAAAAGTTTTATATAACCACAAGTATCCCTTATACCAATGCGCCCCCGCATGTGGGTTTTGCCTTGGAAATTATACAGGCAGATGTTTTGGCTAGATATCATAAAAATCTCAAGGAGGATGTTTTTTTCTTAACCGGAACAGATGAGCATGGTTTAAAAACATTGAGAGCTGCTGAAGCCGCAGGGAAAGAAGTAATAGAATTTGCAGACGAGATTTCTGGAAGATTCAAAAAATTGGCAGAGGTTTTAAATATTTCAAACGATGATTTTATAAGGACTACAGATAAAAAAAAACATAAGCAGGCAGTTTATAAGCTCTGGGAAAAATATAAAGAGAATAATGATGTTTATAAAAAGAAATTCAACGGCCTTTATTGCGCAGGTTGCGAAGCATTTAAAACTCAAAAAGAGCTGGTGGATGGAAAATGTATAATACATCAGAAAGAGGTCGAAACAATTGAAGAAGAAAATTATTTTTTTAAGCTTTCAAAATATTTGCCAGAAGTTAAAAAAATAATTAAAGAAGGTAAAATAAAAATTATTCCTGAATCCAAAAGAGGTGAAATTTTAGGAATGATTGAAAACGGACTGGAGGATATTAGCTTTTCAAGGATGAAAGATAAATATTGGGGGTGGCCGGTTCCCGGGGATGAAGATCAAGTTTTTTATGTGTGGCAAGACGCTCTGCCTAATTATATTTCAGCGATTGGTTATGCCGATGATGATAAAAAATTTAAGCGATATTGGCCAGCAGACGTCCATTGTATAGGAAAGGATATAGTCAAATTTCATGCTATCTATTGGCCAGCCATGCTTTTATCTGCAGGATTAGACTTACCAAAATCCATATTTATACACGGGTTTATCAATGTGGGGGGACAGAAGATGTCTAAGAGTTTGGGCAATGTGATTGATCCATTTGAACTGGTAAATAAATATGGCACAGATGCTGTAAGATATTATTTATTAAGGGAGATTACTTCAACTGAGGACGGGGATTTTACCGACGAAAAGTTTGAGCAAAGATATAACGCTGATTTGGCGGGAGGAATTGGGAATCTTGTTGCAAGAGTGTTGGGAATTGCGGGCGGCAAGGTTTTTGCAGCTAAAGCTACCAAAATAACCAAAACAAAAATTGAAGAAACAAAAAAGAATTATAAACTAGCTTTAGGAAATTTTAAATTTAATGAAGCCCTTTTTGTTATTTGGGAATTGATAAGCTATTGCGATAAATATATAAATGATGAAAAACTATGGGAAACCAAAAAACCAGAAGTATTAAGCGACTTAGTCTTTGCTATAAGCGAAACAAGTAGTTTACTTGCACCATTTTTACCAGAAACGTCAGAGAAAATACAACAAGCACTAAAAACCGGTAAAAAAGAAAACCTATTTCCACGGGTTTAACATGCGCCTTGACTTTTCTTAGAATTTGGTTTAAGCTTATAAAAGAACATTAAATTTGTCTTGAATAAGGAGCTATAGTCGTGGAACAGTGGTTTAAAGTAATTATGGCCTTTGTTCTGGTCATAAGCGTCTTGGGGCACTGGTATTTGGGGAGAGGTAGAACCCAATTCATGTCAAAAAGACAAAAAAAACAGAACGAGTAGCTCGGGAATCCGAGCTTTTATTTTACAAATTAGACTTGACGGATGTTTATTTTTTTGCTATACTATAATTAGCACATTCTCTGAGCTAAGGAAAGCTCAGGTGCCAACCTTTCCTCTCCCGCAGGAGGTGTAAAATGTTGGTTCTATCCCGTAAGAAGAACGAGAGTATTGTCATCAATGATGACATTACCATCGTGGTGGTGGAAATCCGGGGGGACAAGGTCCGCTTGGGCGTGGAAGCGCCCAAAGAAGTCCCTGTTCACCGGCGTGAGGTATTCGATGCGATTCGTCGGCAACAAAACCTCAACTCCCTCGGCGACCCCTAGTTGCCCACAGCCCCCCGAGCAATTGTTCTTCCCGACCCAAGGCAGGCAACCCCGTGTTGCCTGCCGATTTTTTTTGATATAAGATAAAAACATGATTATAGATACTCATAGCCATTTAAATTTTGCAGCTTACAAAAAAGATTTGGCCGAAGTTATAAAAAGGACACAGGAGTCTGATGTTGTTTGTATAAATGTGGGTACAAAATATGAAACCAGTTTAGAAGCCATAAAGTTGGCAGAAGAGAATAAGGGCATGTATGCAGTCATTGGGTTGCATCCTCTTTTTGTTTCAGCTGAATTTATGAAAATCAGGACCGATCCAGAAGAAGGAGAATTTTTGGTAAAAGAACAAGAGTTTGAAGTAGAAAAATATAAAGAATTAGCTAGGTCTAAAAAGGTAGTGGCTATTGGAGAAATTGGACTGGATTATTATTATCGTCCCAAAACTAAAGCAAAATTAGAACAATTTAAAGAAAAACAGAAACAAGTTTTTCTGCAACAATTAAATTTTGCAGAAGAATTAAGCTTGCCCGTAATAATACATTGCAGGATGGCACATGATGATGTTGTAGAAATTTTAAAAATAAAAAAAGCGAAAGGGGTAATACATTGCTTTACTGGAGGAATAAAAGAACTTGAGCAGTATTTAAATTTAGGTTTTTATATAGGGCTAAACGGTATAATGTTTAAAATGGATTTAGACGAGGTAATTATAAAATGTCCATTAGATAAAACTTTAGTAGAAACTGACTGCCCCTATCTCACCCCACCCGCGGAAGGAAAAGACAATAGAAACGAACCGATTTTTGTAAAACATGTTATCCAAAAAGTGGCAGATCTCAAAGGCCTTACTTTTGAGGAGGTAGCTGAAGCCACCACTCAAAACGCCAAAATGCTATTCAAAATATAGGAATTTGACTTTTCGAAAAACTGTCTTTTTAATATAAAAAGGCTCTTTTTTTTACCTTTAAATCATGATAATATCAAATAATTATGCAGAGATATAATCCTAAAAAAATAGAGAAAAAATGGCAGGAGAAATGGTATTCTCCGGGCGTTTTTAAGGCAAAAAATGGTTCTAAAAAAAAGAAGTTTTTTCTTTTGGTGGAGTTTCCCTATCCTTCAGGAGATGGGCTTCACGTAGGCCACTGCCGAAGTTATACTGCCCTAGATATTGTCGCTAGAAAAAGAAGAATGGAAGGATTTAATGTTTTGTTCCCAATGGGATGGGACGCTTTTGGTTTGCCCACAGAAAACTATGCCATTAAAAAAGGAGTTCATCCTTCTGTTGTAACTAAAAAAAATACGGACAATTTTAGGAGCCAAATGAAAAATTTGGGGTTGTCTTTTGACTGGGCAAGAGAAATAAATACTACTGACCCCAAATATTATAAATGGACCCAGTGGATTTTTGTGCAGTTGTTTAAAAATGGGCTGGCCTACAAAGATAAAATTGCAATTAACTGGTGTCCTTCCTGTAAAATTGGCTTAGCCAACGAAGAGGTTGTTGATGGAAAGTGTGAGAGATGTGGTGCTAAAGTTGAGAAAAAAGAAAAAGAACAGTGGATGATAAAAATCACAAATTATGCAGATAGGTTAATTAGGGATCTAGATTTGGTTGATTATTCAGAAAAAATTAAAACACAGCAAAAAGACTGGATAGGAGAATCTCACGGGGCAGTAGCTAAATTTATTGTAGAAGGCATAGAAGAGCCTATAGAAGTTTTTACAACCAGAATAGACACTATTTTTTCTGGGACCTTTTTAATTTTGTCTCCCGAGCATAAGTTTATAGATAAATACAAAGAAAAAATTGAAAATATCGAAGATGTTTTAAAATATAGAGAGCAGTCAAAAAATACCCCTGACATAGATAGGACCAACCAAGATAAAGAAGTAACGGGAGTACAGCTAAAAGGAATTACAGTCAGAAATCCAGCTACAAACGAGGAGATGCCTGTATGGACTGCTGATTTTGTTTTAAATCATTATGGCACGGGAGCTGTTTTTGCTGATGCGCATGACAAAAGAGACTTTAATATGGCAAAAAAATATAGTATACCTTTAAGAACCTCAATAAGACCGGATGGCGAAGAGCTGGCTATTAAGGTAAGGAATTTAGAGGAGTGCTATGAAGGAGACGGAACGCTATATAATTCTATGCAGTTTGACGGGCTGTCTTCTTCTGATGCCAGAATCAAAATAATAATTTGGCTGGGAACAAAGGGGTTAGCCCAACCCAGAATCGGCTATAAATTAAGAGATTGGGTTTTTTCGCGCCAGCATTATTGGGGTGAGCCAATACCTATGATTTACTGCGAAAAGTGTGCCCGTATGACAGGAGGTCAAGGTTGGCGTCCTGTTCCTGAAAAGGATTTGCCAGTGGAATTGCCAAAAGTTAAGAAATATAAACCTACAAATACGGGCGAGTCTCCATTGGCTGAAATTAAAAATTGGGTAAATGTAAAATGCCCGGCATGTAAAGGTGAGGCTAAAAGAGAAACAGACACAATGCCAAACTGGGCGGGATCTAATTGGTATTTTTTACGGTATGTAGATCCTAAAAATAATAGAGCGTTGGCTGATGAAAAATTGTTAAAATATTGGCTTCCTGTTGATTGGTATAACGGGGGTATGGAGCACACAACTTTGCATCTCTTGTACTCCAGATTTATTTTTAAGTTTTTATGGGATATTGGAGCTGTGCCAAAAATAAATGGGCCAGAACCCTATCAAAGGAGAACCTCGCATGGTATGGTTTTAGGAGAAGGGGGAATCAAAATGTCCAAATCAAAGGGAAATGTTATAAATCCTGATACTGTTATTAAAGAATATGGAGCAGATACTCTGCGTATTTATGAAATGTTTATGGG
>CAZIJR010000011.1:0-18177 GCA_964539855.1 uncultured Candidatus Saccharibacteria bacterium | reverse complement strand
CAAAAAAACAACACCTCAGACAGTGCTTGAGGTGTTAAAACCCAAAAAAAAGGGGCCTATTTAGGACCCCTGCCGAGAACGTTCCCATTCTCTTTGAGCTTTGCTCTTCCCCCTTTGCACTCCATGCAGACTTCTATGATTCTGCCTGTGGCAGCATCATCTGTGGGGCAAAAATTGTACGCAAGCCTTGGCTTTTTCTCTCCTGAAAAAAGACGAGGGCTCATCCTGGGATGGCTATTCCCACACCTTGGACACTTTTGCATAACATCAGCTCCTTGATAGTTGTAAACGAGCTATTTTGCCTTACAAATCAGCTCTGTTACCTTATTCCGACTAATTCTCTGCTTATAGCTTTTAAGATTAACTTCATCATCAACAACCCCTCCTTCCTTTAAAGAGGTGCTTACTATTGCTCCATTGGCATATTCAAACAACTTTCTGATATTCTCTTTATCAACTCCGCTTCCTATTAAGATAGGAAAATCTTTTGTGGCATTTTTTACTGAAATTAACTCTTCTAATATGGGGGCTTGTGCCGTCCATTTGCCCGTGATTATTAAGGCATCCGAACCAGATTTTATAGCCTCTCTCGCAGATTCTTGAATAGTTTTCTTCTCCAATAATTCAGCGTGCTTGACATGAATGTCAGTAAATAATGCAACCTTCTCTGCCCCAATTTTTTTCCTATATTCTAAAACATCTTTTGGATCGCCGGACACTTCTCCATAGTCAGTTTTTACATTGTCCACAAATACTGGAACTCTTATAAATTGCGCTCCTATTTCTTTTGCTATAAATAATGCCGCTTTATAATCATTCCATAAAACACTAACTCCAATTGGAATTTTTGCAATTTTTTTAATCTCCTTACCAAGATAAATCATTATTTCGACAGTTTCTTTATAAACATTTATTTTATGAGGAACATCATAATTATTTTCTATAATAATTCCGTCTGCTCCACCATCTTCAAATACTTCTGTATCTTGTAACGCATTTTCCAATGCAATATCTAGCCCGGGAAAATCTTTGTAGCCGAAAAGCGGCGGAAAATGTATTGCTCCGATAATTATATTTTTATCCTTTTTGAATATTTTACTTAAGATATTTTCCATACTAAAAATAACATTTAAAAATTATTTTTTATTTAATAAATATAAAGAAGCGTTTATAAGAATTTCTGTAGAATCTATTACAGGAATAGGGGCTTGAATATTAGATGCTATAATTTGTAAATCTGTGCATGCCAACAAGATAGCGTTTGCTCCTTTTTTATTTAAAGATAAACAAATTTCGTTTATCACCTTTTTATGTAATTTTTTCTTTTTTTCACTTATAAGTTCTACAATTATTTTATTCAATTTATTTTGTTCTGACCGGCTAGGATATAAAACACTTATTTCATTCTTCTTTAGAATATCTTCATATAATTTATCTTTAACAGTTGTTTCTGTAGCCAATATTCCGATACTCTTAATTTTCTCAGATTTTATATATTTAAGAGTCTCATCAATTATACTCAAAAATGGAATATTTACAGCTTCGCGAATATTATCTATGTATTTATGTAGGGTATTGCATGGTAAAATTCCAAAATCAGCTCCTCCCTTTTCCAATATTTTTGCACCATTGATCAAATAAGTAATCATTTTATGTAAATTTTTACCTTCTACTATCGCTTCGTTTTCTATAATGAACGGAAAAGGTAAATTATATACCAAAATCGCCGGATATGTTTTCTTCCCGCTTTTCCGGAAAAAATCTATTATGGAATGATATATATGAGATGTGGTCTTTGGCCCAACACCCCCCAAAATTCCTATTGTTTTCATATTTTAGAGTATTTAGTAATATGTTTTTGTATAAAAAAACTTCTCGTCTCTATGGCGTAGCAAAATCTACGCAACAGGGACGAGAAGTATTCTCGCGGTACCACCCTTGTTCCCGCCTCTTCAGCGGGCGCTTCGTTGACTCCTCAAAAGTTTTAATCTTTTGATTTAGCAACTATCCTATGATTACGGAGGAAGCCGGATTTGCACTTACGCACAAATCACCTCATCATGCCCAACCCCTAGCTAATGCCAGGGACATGAATCAATGGTTTTATAATTGTAAATGATAATTTATACTATCATACTCATATTCTCCGTCAATAGCCAAATTATAATCCTAGGGTGCCCATATAAGTATTTAAAAATATGGGGGCAACAATCCCCAACACAATCAATGGCAAAACAATAGTCACCACCGTCACAATAAGGGTCCACATAAAATATTTCCTTGTCTTCTCAACAGAAATGTAAATACGATCTAACTTTTTATCTTGCTCTTCAAACTTCTTTAAAATTTCTTCTTCCATAAATTTATTTTTTGCTGTTTATGGCTTTAACATAACTGCAATAGTCACAGCTAGTACCAGATTCTGGGATGCTATCTGCGTTTAAACATTTGTGCGCTTCTATGATGGTTTTCTCCACCCAAGAGTCATTACCTTTATATGGAATTAAGGTCACATCAAAATCCAGTTTACCATCAAAAGCTTTCCTGTCTTTTTTGCCATTGCAATAAACAAAATATCCAGTGTCTGAAACTTTATATTTATTTTGACGCAACAACCACTGATATATTTCCATTTGCCTTTTATAGCCATCTTGCCAGGCTTTGTTTAGCTCTGTAATTTCTTCGTCTTTTGAAGTGGCTTTGTAGTCCACAATAATATACTCCCCTTTAAAGTTTTTCCACAAGTCATCTATGGCACCCGTAAGAAGCAAATTAGTTTCTGCATGTAAAAACTGAATTCCCACAAAGTTTTCTCTCCATTTATTTAAATCTTTGTGCGCAACAGGAAAAGCATCCACTCCGTATTTTTCAATCAAAGGGTGTTTTGTGCCATTGGCTCTGTGTATATCAAATTCCAGCTTTAAAAGATGGTCTACGGCCGAGTTCAAAGCAAAGGGATATCCCGGAGGTCTGCCAACGCCTAGCCTTCTGTCATAATAAAAACATCTGGGACATTCAAAAAACAAATCAATTTTTGACCTAGATAGTTTAAAGGGATCCAATGAATTTGGTTCATACAAACCTTTTACCCTTTGTGCATTATAATAATCTGACATAAAGTTGTTTACGAAGTGCTTAATTTTTACTAATTTTGACATTTTTTAGAGGTTTGTGCAAACATAACTTTGATAGGTTGACTTAGCCACATTAAAGTGCTAAGATGATAGTACTTGTGTTTTGGGCCTATTGCTTACAGCAAAAAGCCGTGAAGCAACAGGTTTTAAAACAAGGTCGCGTAAATATAAAAAGTATTAGATAACAATGACAGGTACAATCAAAACTCTTATGGAGAAAGGATTTGGATTCATTGCTCGCGAAGGCGAAACAAAGGATCTTTTCTTTCATTCCAATGATTTGAGTGGCGTAGACTTCAACGATCTTAAAGTTGGAGACACAGTTACCTTTGATGTTGAAGAAGGCCAGAAGGGTCCAGCAGCAAAGAACGTAACACGCGCATAATAATCGCACACTAAAAAGCCTCCCGATTAGCGGGAGTCTTTTTTTTGATGCAACAAATTGACTTTTGGCATATTTTAATGTATAGTAAATATTATGATTAATAAACTTATAGATAATCTTAAGACAGCCGAACCAGAAGTAACTTTTGGCGGACTTGGCATAGCTCCAAAACTTCTTGATACTCTTTTAAAAATGGGTTTTACCTCCCCCACCTCCATACAACACAAAGCAATTCCAGTGGCTGTGGAAGGCAAAGACATTATTGGGATAGCCCAAACCGGTACAGGTAAAACATTAGCTTTTGGAATACCTTTGGTACAGCAAATTTTGAAATCTGGCAATAAAAAAGGCCTAATAGTATTACCTACTAGAGAGCTGGCTTTGCAGGTAAATGAGTCTATACAAAAAATAGGCAGGCCATTTGGATTAAAAACAGCCGTGCTAATAGGAGGATCTTCCAGCTACGCACAGATAAGAGAGCTTCGGGGCAACCCACATATTGTTATTGGAACTCCAGGCAGGATTAATGACTTGGTCCAGCAAAGAGCTTTGAATCTACAAAATGTTACTATTTTAGTTTTAGATGAAGCTGATAGAATGCTTGATATGGGTTTTGCCCCGCAAATAAATAAAATTATAAAACTATTACCAAAAGACAGGCAAACTATGCTTTTTTCAGCAACAATGCCAGACGGCATTGTAAAAATTGCCGGAAGCTACATGAAACTTCCTGTAAGAATAGAAATTGCCAGACCGGGAACAACTGCTGAAAAAGTGGAGCACGAATTATTTGTTGTTAAAAAAGACCAAAAAATCCCTCTATTAAAAAAACTACTTGAAGAATATAAAGGAAGTGTTTTGATTTTTTTAAGAATAAAACACGGAGCCAGAAAAATTTGCTGGGCTTTACGGGATGTTAAAATTTCGGCTACAGAAATACATTCAAACAGATCTTTAAACCAAAGGAAAGAAGCCTTGGAGGGCTTTAAAAATGGCAAATACAGGGTGCTTGTGGCTACAGACATTGCCTCCCGTGGAATAGATGTAAAAAATATTGAGCTGGTTATAAACTTTGACCTTCCCGAAAACCCAGAAGACTATGTTCACCGCATCGGTAGAACAGGAAGAGCAGGTATGGCAGGAAAAGCCATTTCCTTTGCAATGCCAGATCAAGGATCTAAAGTCAGGGAGATTGAAATACTGACCAGGATTTATCTACCTATTTCCAACTTGCCCGACATTTCAAAGCATTTAAATCAACCTATTAATAACTTTAGCGTTCCAAAAAAGAACAACTACCCACCCCGTAAAGGCGGACAAAGAAAACACTCCAACTATGCCGGCAAAAAAAGATACTAATTTAAAATTTGATGTTGCTGTTATTGGAGCAGGGCCTGCAGGAATGATGGCAGCAGGAAAAGCGGCTGAACTCGGCCTTAAAGTTGTTGTGCTGGAAAAAAACTCCTCATCGGGAAAAAAATTGCTTTTAACCGGCAAAGGCAGATGCAACATATCTAACGCTGAATTTAATTTAAAAAACCTAGCCGGTAATTATAACAATGGTGAATTTCTTTTTCATGCTTTTTCGGTTTTTGGCCCAGAAAGAACAATCAAGTTTTTTAATCAACTTGGGGTAAAAACAAAAATAGAAAAAAATAAAAGAGTTTTTCCAAAAAGCAATGAAGCTCAAGAAGTTTTAAATGCGCTTTCAAAGCATTTAGTAAAAAATAAAGTAGAGATACTTTTTAATTCAGAGATTAAAGATATAGAAAAAAAAGGTAAAAAAATAATTAAACTTATTTTAAAAGATAAGAAAGTAATTGCCAAAAAATATATATTTTGCACTGGAGGGAAATCTTATCCTTTAACGGGGTCTGATGGAGCAGGATATGAATTGGCAAAAAAATTAGGTCACACAATTATTGATCCATCCCCTGCACTTTGTCCAATAAAACTAAAAGAAGAATGGGTTAAAAATTTACAGGGAATAAGCCTAAAAGATGTTAAAATATACTTGTCTGGCGATAAAAAAGTTTTTAAGGAACAGGGGGAAATTATATTTACCCACTTTGGAATAAGTGGCCCAGCTATTTTAAACATCACCTCAAACCTACAAAATTTTACCAAAATTAGTGGAACAAAAATGGTTCTTGATCTTTATCCCTCACTCAACCAAGAAGAACTTTTAAGAAAACTGAATGAAATTTTCCAAAGATATCCCAAAAAAGCTATTAAAAACCTACTATCTGATTTTATGCCAGAAAGGCTGACAGAGGTTTTGCTGGATAAAGAAAAAATAGAAAGCAACAAAATAGCCAACAATATGCCAAAAGTGGAAAGACTATTAATCGTAAAAAGCATCAAAAATTTTGATGCTACGGTGGAAGGCCTTACCGGATTTGACCAAGCGCTTGTTACAAAAGGAGGAATATCTTTACGAGAAATAGACCACAAAACAATGCAATCAAAGATAATTGATAATTTATATTTTGCCGGGGAAATTATTGACGTTAATGGAAAAACCGGCGGATTTAACCTGCAAATGTGCTGGAGCACAGGTCATCTTGCAGGAAGCAAATAAAATGCTAGTAGATGATGTAAAAATAACAGCTGAGGCGGGACATGGCGGAAACGGCCTAGTGACTTTTAGTAAAACAAAAATGACTGAAGGGCCCACGGGCGGAAATGGTGGAGGCGGAGGAAACATATATATAGAAGGAGTCTCTGATTTAGGAGCTTTAAGACAATTTCGCTTTAAAAAAAATATTAAAGCGGAAGACGGGGAACACGGAAAGTCCCAGCTTAATGATGGCGCCGATGCAGAAGATTTGGTTTTATATGTGCCCGTAGGGACACTGGCACATATTGTGCAAACTAACTCGTCTGTCTGGGGCGGACGCGATATTGAAATAAAAAAAATAGGTCAGCGGGAAATTGTTGCCAAAGGAGGCCGAGGTGGAAAAGGGAACTTTTTTTTCAGATCTTCCACTAACACCAGCCCTACAAAATTTGAAGAAGGCAAACCAGGAGAAACTTTTGATATAAGGTTTGAACTGAAAATGATTGCCGATATAGGATTTATAGGCCTACCAAATGTGGGCAAATCTAGCTTATTAAATGAAATTACAAACGCAAAAAGCAAAGTTGCCAATTATCAATTTACTACCCTAGAGCCTAATTTGGGAGTTTATTTTGAACTGATATTGGCAGATATTCCCGGACTTATTGAGGGGGCTTCCACAGGTAAAGGCCTTGGCACAAAGTTTTTACGCCACATAGAAAGAACAAAAATTTTATTTCATTTTATTTCAGCTGAATCAAAAGATCCTATTTTAGATTACAAAACAGTCAGAAACGAACTAGAATCTTACAACCCACTACTTTTGGAAAAACCAGAATACATTTTTATTAGTAAAAGCGATACAGTCACCGACTCTGATATCGAAAAAATAAAAAATAGTTTTGAAAAAATAAACAAAAACGCAAAGCCGGTTTCTGTAATTGACGAAACTAGCTTAAAAGACTTTAAAAAAATATTAAACACTCTTATTACAGAAAAGAAGGCCTAACTATGTTAGGCCTTCTTGGTATTCTACGCCGTTCATTTTGGGAAATTTAGGATATATTTTTTGCACTCGGCCGACTTGCCCGTCTTCTAATCTCACCTTAATTCCACGTGGATGAACAGGCTTGCTAGTTAAAAAATCCTTTACCTTTCCGTGAGTCAGCTTACCCGTAGGCTGATTTTTTTTTAAAACAATATCCACTTCCATCCCTATTTTAATTAAAGCCCTCTTAGTCCCATCCATAGGTTTATGTGTACATTGATTCTATGCCCTTGCTGTAATGCCTTTCAATCATGTGCCTGCGGAGCTTTAAGGTTGGGGTAAGCTCTTCTTGCTCCTGAGAAAATTCCTGAGGAATTAGTTTAAATTTTTTAATTTTTTCAAAATCGTTTAGCTTAGGATTTATTTTTTCATCAATTCTTTGCTGAAACATTTTTAAAATTTCAGAATTTTTAGTCAAAGCTTGATGATCTTTTAAAGGCAAATTATTACTTTTTAAATATATTTCAATTTCCTGCCAATCGGGCACAATTAAGGCTGAAATAAATTTTTTAGAGTTTCCCACAACTATTGACTGGACAATAAACTTGTCGTCATTTAACAGGTTTTCAATTTTTTCTGGCCAAATATTCTTACCTCCCGAGGTTACAATCATTTCCCTGCCTCTACCAATAATAGTTAAAAAACCTTCATTATCTATAAACCCCATGTCACCGGTGCAAAACCAGCCATCTTTGTCAAAAACCTGTTTTGTTTTTTTCTTATTATCAAAATACTGGCAAAAAACATTTGGGCCTTTTACCAGCACCTCCTTAGTGTCTGAAATTTTAACTTTTACTCCTGGCAATACTTTGCCCACTGTTCCAAATTTAAAATCCTTTTCCCTGTTGGCTGCGATAACAGGTGAGGTTTCTGTTAGGCCGTAGCCTTCCAGCACCGGAATTCCTATTTTTGAGAAAAACTTACCTACTTTTTCATTTAAAGATGCTCCTCCTGAAATAGCAAGACGGATTTTGCCTCCCATTTGTTTTCTTATTTTTTGAAAGGCAATTAAATCCCCCATCCCATAATTAAAGGATCCTTTTTTTTGCTTTAAAGTCCAAAGGAAAAACTTTTTTTGCAGTTTGCCGGATTTATTTATCTTATCCCAAATTGCATCGTGAAATTTTTCAAAAATTCGGGGCACGCAAATTAACACGGTTGGTTTTACCTCTTTTAAATTACATGGAAGATATTTTACGCTTTCCGCATAAGCTATTGTGGCCCCATAACAAAGAGGCATATAATAGCCGGCCAAGCGCTCTAAAACGTGTGACAAAGGTAAAAAAGACAAAAAAACATCGTTATGCTTTACGGGTATAACATCGGCAACCGCTTCTACATCGCTCAAAAAATTTCTGTGGCTTAGGGCCACTCCTTTAGGTGCGCCGGTTGTGCCCGAGGTGTAAATAATACTACAAATTTCATCTGGGTCTAAAAATATCTTTTTGTGTTTCACTCCTTGGTTGTGTTTTAATATGGCATTCCAACCTATTACCTTATTACTTAAAATTTCTTTTTGCGTGGCGGTAAGATTTTCTAAAACAATAATTTTTTCGAGGTGCTTTAAATATTTTTGTCCCAAAAGAACTTTATTTAAAAAGTCACTATTTGAAACAACCAAAATCTTTGCTTTGCAATGATTTAAAATTGTCAGTATTGCTTTTGGGTTAAAAGTTGTGTGCAGCGGCACAACAACTCCTCCAATCAACATTGTTGCCAAGTCTGCAATTGCCCACTCGGGCCTGTTTTCAGACAATATGGCCACCTTATCCCCTTTTTCAAATCCCAAATTTTGTAGACCGCAGCCAAGGGCTATAACTTTTTCTGAAAACTCTTTATATGTAATAGGAAAATAAACCCCTTCTTTTTTATAAAGCAGTGCGGATTTACTTGAATTCCTTTTAGCTATTTCAAAAAAAACTTCCGGAATAGCTTTGTACATAATTAGATTTTTTTTACTTCTTTTATAAAATCAAAAATCTTTTTAAACAGCTCGGATCGATTTTCATCTATTGTTGCTATATGGAATTTACTACGAAACCAATAAATTCTTTTTAGTTCAGAACCCAGATGCTCATAAATGTATGTTGCGCTTTTGGGGTTTACAACCGGGTCTGTATCTGAATGAATTACCAAAGCCGGAATTTCTATTTTTTTAAGATTTTCTCTTGTCTCGTTTTTAATAAAACTTAAAAATTGCCTTACACTCTTTGTGGGAATTTTAGCATAAGTAACTTCGTCTATCATATCAGTAAAGTCTGTCCTGTAAAGACGTGGTGGCTTTCTGTAATATTTTCTTAAAAATCCATAGGAATAAAGCCGGCAAACTATAACCTTGTGCCATTTTAAATAAACCGGAGCTCCTAATGTTATAAGAGCCGCAGGTTTATCCTTAAGTTCATTTATCAAGCTAATGGCCAAATTTGATCCAAAGGAATTTCCAATAACAAAAATATTTTGAGATAATTCTTTTAACTTTAAATATTCTTTTTTTACAGAATTAACCCAATCCTTAGGGCTTGTTTTCAACAGGTCCTCCGGAGATGTGCCATGCCCAGCAACAAGCGGAGCTGAAACATTAAAACCATTGTCAGCCAAATAAACCGCGAGCTCCTTAAACTCATCTGGACTACTACTAAAACCGTGAATCATCAAGACTCCATTGGTTGATTTTTTGTCTATGAAAATAGGTTTTGCCCCTTTCATATTTTTATCTTTTGGCTTTTGCCAGTCTTCTAACTGGCCTCATTTTTGGAAGCACTTTTGGCACCTCAAAAACTATTTTGCCTGCCTGCTCATCAGCCGTAACCCGGCTGCCTTCGGCAATTTCATTAGTAACTATTTTGATTGAAAGTGGATCCAAAATAAGCCTTTGAATCACCCTCTTTAAAGGCCTAGCTCCCAAATTTGGATCAAATCCTTCTTTTACCAAAATCTCTTTAGCTTTTTCTGAAATCTCAATTTTTATCTCCTTGGCCTCCAGGCGCTTCTCAACTTTTGACAATTCCAACTCAACAATCTCTTTAATTTGTTCTTTTTTGAGGTAATTAAATATCACAATCTCATCAATCCTGTTTAAAAACTCGGGCCTAAAAGAATCTTTAAGTGAGTTAAATATCTTTTCTCTCATTGATTCCCGTTCGGCCAAGTCTTCTTGTGTGGAAAATCCTATAGAAGACATTTTGTTTATAAAGTCAGAACCCACGTTTGAAGTAAGTATAATAATTGTATTTTTGAATGAGACCATCCTTCCCTTAGAGTCTGTCAGTCTGCCGTCTTCAAAAATCTGCAATAAAATATTAAACACCTCAGGGTGAGCTTTTTCAACCTCGTCCAACAAAATTACAGCATAAGGCCTGCGCCTTACTTTTTCTGTAAGCTGTCCTGCTTCTTCATAACCCACATACCCAGGGGGAGAACCGATAATTTTTGAAACTGTATGACGCTCCATATATTCTGACATATCAAGCCTTATCAGCGCTTTTTCGTCATTAAACAAAAACTCCGCAAGAGCTCTGGCTGTTTCTGTTTTACCTACGCCCGTAGGACCTAAAAATAAGAAAGAGCCTAACGGTTTATTCTCTTCTGATATGCCTGCTCTTGCCCTTCTTATTGCCCTGGAAATAGCTGAGATTGCCTCTGCCTGACCGATTACCCTTCTATTCAGAGTAGATTCCATTGTTTCTAATTTTTTTGCCTCTTCGGTAATCAAGCGCATAACAGGAATTCCAGTCCACCTGGAAACAACTCTTGCAACTTCCTCTTCTGTAACTTCTTCTTTTAATAACCTATGTTCTTTTTGTATTTTTACCAGCCTTTGCTCTACGGCGGACAATTCTTTTAAAAGCTCTGGGATTCTACCGTATTTTATTTCGGCTACCTTTTCAAGATTTGCTTCTCTTTGAGCAATTTCGGTTTGGTAAGAGAGATTATCTAACTTTTCTCTAATACCTTTTATTTTATTAATCAATTCTTTTTCTGCTCCCCACTTTAATCTCAATGCCTTTGTTTTTTCGTTTAAATCGGCTAGCTCTCTGTTAATTGCCTTTAACCTTCTGGCGTTTCCATTTTCTTTTTTCAGAGCCTGTTTCTCAATTTCCAATTTTGTTGTTTCTTCATTATATTTTTCAAGCTCTTGAGGGTCAGATTCAATTTCTAATCTCAAGGCAGAAGCTGCCTCATCCATCAAATCCACGGCCTTGTCTGGCAAAAACCTATCTGCAATATAGCGACTTGCCAATTCTACTGCAGCTTTAATGGCTGAGTCTTTTATTTTAACTCCATGGTGAACTTCATATTTTTCTTTTATCCCTCGTAAAATTGCCGTTGCATCTTCAATGTTAGGCTCTTGCACATAAATGGGCTGGAACCTCCTTTCTAGAGCAGGATCTCTTTCAATGTATTTTTGGTATTCTTTTATGGTTGTAGCCCCAATTGCCCTAAGCTCGCCTCTGGACAATGCCGGCTTTAGCAGATTTGAAGCGTCAATTGCTCCTTCAGCAGCTCCAGCTCCTACCAACGTATGAAGCTCGTCAATAAATAAAATATATTTCCCTTCAGCTCGAGAAAGTTCTTTTAACAGGGCTTTAATCCTTGTTTCAAATTCTCCCCGGTATTTGGTGCCTGCAATTATGGCGCCCAAGTCTAAAGAAATAATTTCTTTATCTTTTAAAAATTCGGGCACGTTTCCTCTTGCAATTCTTTGGGCAAAACCTTCTACAATAGCTGTTTTCCCTACCCCAGCTTCTCCTATTAATACGGGATTGTTTTTTGTCCTGCGGGAGATTATTTGCATTAGTCTTCTTATTTCATTGTCTCTACCTATAATGGGGTCTATTTTTCCGGCCGTAGCCAAATTAGTTAAGTTTCTGGTGTATTTTTCAATTACCTGATACTTTGACTCTGGATCGGGATCTGTAATTCTTTGGCCTCCTCTTATTTGTGACAAAACTTTTGTAACGGCTTCATAATCCAAGCTTGAAGATTTTAAGGCGTTTATGCCTTCTGATGACAAAAAACTTATTTTACTTAAAACATCCTTTGCTCCTGATTTTGTATCAAGTAAAGCTAAAAATAAATGTTCCACAGAAATAAACTCATCACTCATTTTTACCGCTTCCTGCCTAGCCCTGTCTAAAACCTTTGCCATATCTTGGGTAAGATAAAACTGCCCAAATGATTGCTGGGCTAGCGTTGTGGGAATTTTTGTTATTTGCGATTCAATCTTCTTTTTTAAAGACTCCACTTCAACGCCCAATTTTTGCAGAATTGTGGTTATAATGCTTCCTTCTTGCGAGAGCAAAGCAAAGAGCAGGTGCAAAGCATCTATTTGCTGCTGCCCCTTTTCTTGAGCCAGTTGCTGGGCCTGCATTAAGGCATCCTGAGCTTTATTTGTAAAATTATTTCCGTTCATATTTCTATTTTAGTGTAAAAAGGGGCTAAAATCAAGCTAATTTGTTAATTTTGTCAAATAACAAAAAGCGGCGTGGTTTAACCCAAACCGCTGAAAACAAGCTAATGCCTATTTTCCAAAAGCTGGAGAGTGCGCCAAGCTTCCTCAAACCCCTGCCCATCAGATAAAACAAAGATCTTATTATCGCGATTCCAGCGCTTAACCAGTGGCAATCCTTCCATAAATTGAAAGTCTAAACTATTTTCTCCTGGTCCAAATGCCGCAATTACTAGGTGACCGTTATTTTGATTTATCAATACATCACAGCCCTTGTCCTGAAGTTTCTGAACCGTAAAACCAACCACACCAAGGTTTACACCCTCGCTCTGTCCTTTCATTTCAATAATCATTCGCGTTCTCCTAATTTTAAAGGTGCAAAAATAAAAGCCCCTTTGCAGAAAGGGGCTCGTTTGAATTTTCTACTTTTTATTTTTACTTTTTTAGAATTCTCAAACCAACCTCTTTCTGAAAGAAGCTAAAAAAGAAAAAGTAATTTTTATTTTGGCTAGTTTGATTCATATATTATTTTTTAGCAAATTAAAAAACTGTTGTCAAATTATCGCTCTCCCAATATAACATCTACACTTTGTTCCTGGCCGTTGTGTAAAAATTTTAGAGTTACTTTATCGCCAGGGTTATAATTTAAAATTATAGATGATAATGAATTGTTTGTTGTAATTTTTTGTCCACTCATTTCTAATATTACATCATTTTCCTGGACTCCTGCTATATCTGCAGCCGAACCCGTAGTGACCGCAACTTCGCCATTAGAGCCTTTTAAAACAAGTGCTCCATAATTAACGGACAAGCCATACTCTTTTTGCACTTTCACATCAACTAAAATATACCGAACTCCCAAAAATGGATAAACAATTTTATTAATTTTTTGAACTTGGTTTATGTCTCTTTTTGCCATATTAATGGGTATCGCAAAACCAATGCTTTGAGCTCCTTGAGCCACGGCCGTGTTTATACCAATAACCTCGCCTTTTAAATTTAACAATGGTCCTCCAGAGTTTCCCTCATTAATAGCGGCGTCTGTTTGAATAATTCCTTGCAATGTTTCTGAAAACGACCCTATCTGATCAGACGCTGAAATTGTTCTTTGAAGTCCAGAAACTACTCCTACAGAAACCGTATTAGTAAACTGTCCAAGGGCGTTTCCTATTGCAATGGCTGTCTGCCCCACTTCTATTCCGGAGGAATCTCCAAGTATTACGGGTTGAAAAACATTATCTGACTGGATTTTTACCACCGCCAAATCTTGAACAGGGTCTAAAGCCAAAACCTTAGCCGAGTACTCTTGTCCATCATTTGTAAAAATAGTATATTCAGCTGCGCTGTCTAAAACAACGTGTTTATTTGTCAGAACCAATCCGTCAGCAGAAACAATAAATCCTGAGCCAGCACCAATCTCCTGGAGCTTAGTGCCTTTTTGGACATACTGAGGAATTTGCAAGTTAAAACCTGGACCCAAGTCGGCAAACGGATTTATCAATTCTTGTTCGTAAACAGGTAAATTCTTTGAAATAACAATGCTTACCACAGATGGTGAAGAAGATTTTACTGCGTTTATAATTGCCTGTTCATACGAGGCATCTGGCGCATATATGTTTTGCTGGTCCTGAAAATTTATGCCAAAATCTTTAAACTCAGGAGATATTATTTCTGGAATATTTAAATACCTCAAGAAAACAGCGTCATTGAATAAAACAAAAATAACAGTTACCACAACCAGAATAGCTACACCCAAAAATATCCTGTTTTTAAAAATATTCTGAACTTGTTTTTTAAGTTTTTTTATCGTCAGCATCATAATGCCCAAATTTATAATTAAAAATATTGGATTTGATTGGCCCCAAAAAAACTGTGTGCAGCTCGCCCAGGGTATATTTAATATATGTTTTAAGCCTCCCGTCTTTTTCATAACGCCTTACAGAAACAGAAACTGGTTCTTTTATAAGTCCATACTTTGACGCTTTCGCTGCTGCTCTAGAATAAGCATAGTCTTCTATAAACACAATTTCCTCGTCAAATCCTTTAATAGCATTATGAACCTCTTTTGCACACATAATTGTAGAAGCTGCATGGGGCGATATTTTTTGAGTCAGTTCTGTCCATATATTAAAAATATTATGAAAAAATTTATCAATTTTTTTATTGCTTAATGGAATAAGCGAGAATCCCGCAATGCCAAGCCCTCGCTTTTTAAACTGCTCAACTGAATGTTTTAAAAAGTGCTGAGACAAAATAACGTCAGAATCTAAAAACAAAAAAATATCTCCGTTTGCAGCTTCTGCTCCCCTATTTCTACCAGCAGGGAGTAACCCACCTTTTACAACCCTGCAACCATTCTCTTTTGAAATTTCAACTGTTTTGTCTTTTGAACCTGCGTCTGCCACAATAATTTCATAATCGTTAAAATCCTGACTTTTTATAGAACCTAAAAGCTTTGGTAAAAAATTTTCTTCATTTAACGTTGGTATAATAATTGATAGCATCTTTTTATTTTTCTGAAATTTTTAATATTATAAGGTATAAAATTAATGTGAATATAAAAGAAATAATATTACCCCAAAAAGAGTTTAATAAATTCGGGATAAAATAACTAACATTTATTATATCGAAGTAATTTAAAAAATATATATCTCCAGACCAAAACGTAATAAACAAAAGAATTACCATATGAACTATCGCGGAAAAAAGCATCAAAATCAACAATGCGTTTAAATATCTGTTTTTTACTATCTTCATTTTAATTACTTATTGGTAAAAATTGTTTTGGCGGTGTTCCAGATTTCTGGTTGGTTTTGAGTTGTTTTTAGCCAGTACCACCATTCTGTTCCCCAAAAATAAATTGTATCAAAACCAGTTTTCTTTGCGTACTCCAGATTTTTTTTAAATATTTTGGGATTCATTGTTTTGTACTGCTCGGAAAGAGGCACGTCATAGAAGGGCTTAGATGCCCATGGTTCTGCCTGAAACTCTATGCAAATAACTTTTTTCCCAAAAACCTTATTTATAATTGCAGCTTTTCTTGCGTAAAAAACCGGCGAGAAGAAATAACGCAAATTAAAACCAAAACTATCTGTTATGTGTAGCCATGCTTCCCTATACATCGTGGTACCCACTATATCGCCTATTTTTGCCACATCAAACCACATTGACCCTTCTCCTGAGTCAGAAACAATAACCTGCCTTGAAGAATCCAACGATTTCACCAGCTCTACTTCTTGTTTTAGAAAATCTGTATTTTTATAATACCACTCTGGACACTCTCCAAAATAGAATAAAGGCTCGTTTTCAACCTGCCAATAAGCAATGGCTTTATTGTTTTTATATCTTTCAACAACTTCCTTTATATAATCTAAAACAACTGTTTTTTGCTGTTGCTCTGTTAGTCCATTTGCCCAAGCAGGAATATGGCATTCGGGCCACCTCCCGCTTTTCATGCCCAATACATATATAACACCTACTCCATTTTGTTCAGCCTGCTCCAACTGCCAGTCAATGTCATCAAAATAAAAATTGTCTTGCTTGCCTTCAACCCAATCCCACTGTGTATGAATTTTTATATTTTTTGCGCCTAAGTCCTTTATCATGCCCAAGTAAAAATCTTTCCAGTTAAGCCCCAGCGATTCTGCCTGCATTTGAGAAAAGTTAACTCCCCATGTAATTTTGTCAGGCGCCTTTGCTTTCCCTACAAAGAAAAAACAAAAAACAAAAACAAACAAAAAAAAGATTACCAGTAAAAAATATAAAAAATACATTAAATTTTTTTTCATTTAACTTTATTTTGAAACCAATCTGTTGTTTTTTCAAGCCCCTCGTCCAAACTATATTCAGGAGACCACCCCAGATGATTTTGTATTTTAGAAAAATCCAAACAACTTCTTTCCGATTCACCGGGCTGTTTGGGAGCGTGCAGCTCTTGGCAGTTTGAATTCAGCAGTTTTTTTAATTTTATAAAAATTGTGTTTATATCTGTTTCCTTATCTGTTCCTAAATTAAAAATACCGACTTCGTTTTTTTCCAAAGCCAATACTCCAGCCCTTGCCACATCTTCCACAAAAACAAAATCCCTTGTTTGGTTCCCGGAACCATTTATATAAACTTTTTGCTCAGCAATCATTTTATCACAAAAAATTGCTATAACTCCCGCCTCTCCCTTGGAGTTTTGCCTGGGACCATACACATTGGCAAACCTTAAAGAAATAAAATCTAAACCAAAATATTTGTAATAAAAATACAAATATTTTTCCACCGATAATTTTGCTATCGCGTATGGTGAAAGAGGAACTTCTTTGGCTGTTTCACTAGTTGGAAAAACATCTGTTTCGCCATATATACTTCCTCCCGAAGAAGAAAATATAATTTTTTTTACTTTATACTTTTTACAATTTTCTAAAATATTTAAGCTTCCCAAAATATTTATTTTTGCATCTTCAATAGGGTCTCCTACCGAATCTCTTACACTAATCTGGGCTGCATAATGAAAAACAATTTCAGGTTTTTCTTTAGCAAAAATGCCAGATATTTTTTTATCTTGAATATCTACTTTATAAAACTTGGCTTTTTTATTAAGATTTGTTTTTGAACCTGTAGATAAATTATCTATAATAACTACTTCATAACCTAAACCTATTAATTTATCAGTAAGATGCGAACCTATAAATCCAGCTCCTCCTGTAATTAAAATTTTTTTCATAGTTTTTTTACAATTTTTTCAATATTATAAGTTCCCATTTTCTCTATTTCCATAAAACCCTGCATTGCCATTTCGGCTAAATCTCCGCCATTTAACAAGTCGTAAAACCATTGGTCAGCATATTTTGGATTTTCTTGGAAAACCGCTGATCCAATATGCAACAGCCATCTTTTATTAAAATCTTCTTGCGAGCCTATTATAGGGGCTATAATTATAGGCACACCAAGTCCGGCATAAAAAGAAAGCTCAGAGGGCTTAGTCCACAAAACATCTGTCTCCCTTAAGGCTTCGTTGAACGTTCTAAAATATTCATTTGTAGTGGGGGCGTAAACCACATGCACCCATCCGTCTAGTTGAAGTTCTTTTAGATTTTTAGAAAAATAATTTTTTAGCTCTTCTCTAACCCCGATTGCAATAACAAACCTAAGTTTGTGTGCTTTTATATTTTCTTTCAGGCTGTTTATTGCTTCCAGGCATAATTCTTTTTGGGCACCTGCGCCACCTATGCAAAACATAATAGTTAAGGGGTGGTTTGGCTTTTCAGGCAAATCTCCTAAGATTTCTTTTATTAAAGGACCATATACTTTTTTATACCTTTTATTTGGATCCAAATTTAAAAGACGGTATTTTAAATCCTCTTTTGCAATTTCCATATTAGGACCAATATTTTCTTTAGGCAAGGGATATCCCGTCAAAAAAATATTCTTAGGCTTTACTCCATACAGCTTCAAGCGATCCCTTGTCCATGTATTTGGAGTAAAATATTTTATCCGGCTTTTTTCAGGATATAAAGGCACCCATGCCCTGCTCACATCCGCGTCACATATAACACAGCAAATTTCATTTGAATATTTATTTTCTTCTGCTACAAAGGCTGGCGTAAAAAATGT
>CAZIJR010000010.1:0-19765 GCA_964539855.1 uncultured Candidatus Saccharibacteria bacterium | reverse complement strand
TCACCGGCCCACAGCCCAAGATAGTTTACCCACCAATATCTGAGTCAGTGCCAGAAGGAAGTCCGCCTGCAATGGATGGGCAGTGGCCAGCGCTTTCTCCAAAGCAATTGGAACAAATAGCTGTTTTACCTTTGCCTGAAAAAGTAAAAGAATTTGCTTTAAAATTTCCAAATTTTGCGGAAACTTTGGAAAAAGTTGGGATTAACAATCCCGAAGATGTTGATAAATTACAAATAGCAAAATTAAATTTTCCAGGAATGTCGGGTGCAGTTGGCTTGGACAAGAGCAAGCCATTATCGGAATTTACCTGGCAAGATAAAAGTAGAATACCTACTAACATTGTTTTTGGAAAAATAGGAAATAACAATATTGACCTTAATATAAAAGTCCAGCTTGCCGGTGAGCTGGAGCCGATACAAAGCATAAGAACCATACAAAGTAAACCGCTGTATTTGGCAGTAAAGCCAGACAAGCCAGCGGAATCGGTGAAGGGATATATTATTTTCAAATCAGTAAGTTCTGAAAAATCTTTAAGGGACTTTGCTTCTACTTTATCTCCGGCTCTTTCTGCTTCTTTGATGGATGCGTTTAATTTGCCCCAAGACGGTCCCGCTTCCGGCGAGGTAAAAGATGCTGAAGTCAAAAAGGAATTGGTGCTTAATCAGTTTGATTATGAAGACGCTGACGGAGATGGAATTTATACAGCCACAATAAATTCTCCGCCCATAGACGGAAATTATGAAATTAAAACAGTTATAAAATATAAAGATGTAAGCCTGGATTCTGAAACTGTGTTTATGGTTCTTGTTGTGGACCCAGAAGGCTATGTGTATGAAAAAACTGGAAGCAAGGAAACGCGCTTGCAGGATGTCAAAGTTTCTATTTACTGGCTAAATCCTGAAGGACCCGGAGGGTACCCCAAGTATGAATTATGGCCAGCTCCAAAATATCAGCAAGAAAATCCTCAAATAACAGACAACACCGGAAAATATTCATTTTTAGTGCCTGAGGGGAATTATTATATTACGGCTGAGGTACAAGATTATTTACCATATAAAAGTGATGAATTTCAGGTTAGTGAAGGTTCGGGGGTGCATATAAACATAGAGTTAAAACCAAAAAACATTTGGTTGAGGATATTTACAGTAGAGAGAATTTTGTTGGGAGTTATAGCGATGTTGTTATTGGCGGTTTTAACTGTGATGATTGTGTTGTTGAGAAAAAAATCTACAAATAGTATTATTAAATAATTAGACAATGAATAAAGCAAGATTATTTGCAATAACAGTGATTACTTTACTTTTGGCAAGCAATGTTTATCTTGGAGTATTGTATTCTTTGAGTAGGCTGGAGTCGAATCAGGCTCAAAGCCAGCTTAAAGCTCAGGAGAATCATGAAAAAGCAATATTTTTTGGCAAACTGTTTATTGAAAAAGTTTTGCTGGGCGAAGGCACTGTGGATTTTGAAGACAGGTTAAGGCTTGAAAATGCGGTAAGAGACATAAACGACCAAAAAATATTTAATGAGTGGCAAACATTTACTAAGAGCGAAAGTGATAAGGAAACCCAATCCTCGGCCGGAGAGCTTTTGGAAATGCTATTTGATAAGGTATCTTAATGATTAGAATTATAATTTTATGAAAGTTGATCCGTTAAAATTAAAAAAATTTCTTTTGGATGCAGGCCTGACTACAGAGGTGCAGTTTGAAAAAGCTACAGAAGAGAGCAAAAAAACTGACAAAAATGTTGGAGATGTTTTGGTTTTAAACAAGCTGTTAACCCAGGAAGATTTGAGTAGAGTGCAGTCGCATATTTTGGGTATTCCTTTTATAAACTTGGAAAAACAAACCATAGAGCCAGCAGTTTTAAAAATGATTCCTGAGTCTATTGCTAGGGTGCATAATATTGTTGCTTTTAGTAAAAAAGAAAACAATCTTGAAGTGGCAATGCTGGACCCAGAAGACCTGAGGACAATAGAGTTTATAGGTAAAACAAACCCTTCCTTAAAAATTTTGCCTAGAATAACAACTATTCTTGGAATAAAAAATGCAATAGCCCAATATCAAAAGAATTTGGAAACAGAGTTCGGCGAGTTTGTTAAGGAAGAAACAGTAGATATAAAACATATAAAAGACGATGAAAATGCTTCTAGTGAAGAGAAAGAGGGCAAACTGAAAAAAGCGGCCGAAGATTTGCCTATAATAAAAGTTGTTGACATTTTATTAAAACACGCTATTTTAGAAAGAGCATCTGATGTTCACGTTGAGCCCTTAGATAAAGAGATTACGGTTCGCTACAGAATAGACGGAATACTTCATATTGTAATGACTCTTCCTGCTTCTGCCGGCCCTGCGGTTGTGGCAAGGATAAAAGTACTTTCTAATTTAAAACTTGATGAACACAGATTGCCCCAAGACGGCAGATTTAAAATTGAGACAGAAGATTTTAAATATTCAGTCAGGGTTTCTGTTTTGCCGGTTTTTAATGGAGAAAAAGTAGTGATGAGATTATTGGCTGAAGATAGTAAAAAATTGACTTTGAGTGATTTGGGGTTGGCCGGAAAGGCACTGCAACAAATTAAAGATAATATAAAAAGACCGGCAGGTATGATATTGGTTACGGGTCCTACTGGTTCTGGAAAAACAACAACCTTGTACACTGCAATGGACATTTTAAACACCCCGGCTGTAAATATTTCTACTGTTGAAGACCCTATTGAGTACAGAATGCCAGGCATTAATCAAACCCAGGTCAATAATAAGATTGGGCTGACTTTCGCTTCTGGGTTAAGGGTTTTGCTTAGGCAAGATCCAAATATTATAATGGTGGGAGAGATTAGAGACAACGAAACAGCCGATTTGGCAATTAACGCTGCCCTTACTGGCCACTTGGTTTTATCAACCTTGCATACCACAGAAGCCGCTGGGGCCATACCAAGGCTGATTGATATGAAAGCAGAACCGTTTTTAATTGCCTCTACCGTAAATTTGATTTTGGCCCAGAGGCTGGTTAGAAAATTTTATGGAGAAAAAGAGCCGTATAAATTAAGTTCATCAGAAGCCAAAAATTTAGGCAGGCATTGTGATTTAGAAAAAATTTTGAAACTTTTAAAAATAGAAAAATTGGCAAAAGCTAGTGATAAAATAGAGGATGTTCGGTTTTATAGGCCTATGCCTTCGGCAGAAGCTGCTGATGGCTATAGGGGTAGAGTGGCAATCTACGAGGTTCTACCAGTATCAGAAGCCATAAAAGCCTTGGTTATTAAAAAAGCAGCCACAAAAGAAATTACAAATCAGGCCATAGCAGATGGAATGCTAACAATGACAGAAGACGGATTTATAAAAGCAGCCCAAGGGCTTACATCTATAGAAGAAGTGCTTCGCGTTATTATTGAATAAAACAATATGCCTAATTATTTTTATACAGCAAAAACAATTGACGGGGAAACGAAAACCGGAAAGGCTTTTGCGGAAAGTTTGAGCCAATTAGCTCAAATTTTAAAAGATCAAAATTTAATTTTGGTTAAAGCGTCTTCAGATGAAAAAAAGGAAAAGGGCAGTTCATCAGGCTTTTCTCTTTTTAAGGCGAGAGTTTCTTCTGCTGAAAAAATAATGATGACGCGGAACTTGCACATCATGACCACCACAGGTCTTTCCATAGTAAAGATTTTCGACATCCTGGCCATACAGGCAAAAAGCAAGGCTTTTAAAAAAGCTTTGCTTGATATAAAAGAAAAGATTAACAAGGGCCAAGCTTTATCTGAGGCTTTGTCTGCTTATCCGGATATTTTTTCTGAACTTTTTTTAAGTATGGTGAAGGTGGGGGAGGAAGCAGGAACGCTTGATGAAGTTTTTAGTGATTTGGCTTTGCAATTAGAAAAAGAGCACGAATTGAAGTCCAAGGTCCAGGGAGCCATGATTTACCCTGGAATTATTTTGTTGACAATGATAGGAGTGGGTATTGTTATTGTGAGTGTGGTGATTCCCCAATTAAATGCATTTTTTAGCACAATGACCGTGGAGCTTCCTTTTTATACAAGAATTGTTTTGGGACTTGGAAATTTTGCGTCTAAACATTTGTTAATCTTGATTATAAGTCCTTTTGCTTTGGTGGCAGGATTTTTAGCGGCTATAAAGACAAAACAAGGAAAATGGATTTTAGATACCTTTTTGTTAAGAATACCGCTTTTTTCTACGCTTATAAAGGAAAATGATTGTGCTGTTTTTGTTCGTTCTTTAAGTTCTCTTATAAACTCGGGAGTCCCATTGGTGAGGTCCCTTGAGATATGTTCAAAACTTATGGGGAACCATTATTTTAGAACAGCTATAGAGGAGTCTGGAGAAAAGCTTAAAAAAGGAGAAAGTTTGTCTTCGTCTCTTAAGCCCCACCAAAATATTTTTCCATTTGGTATGATTGAAATGATTGAGGTTGGCGAAGAAACAGGGAAAAGTTCAACAATTTTAAAAAGGTTGGCTGAATTTTACGAAAAAGAAGTTATTAATGCCACGGAAAAAATATCAGCTGCAATTGAGCCAATTTTAATTGTTGGGCTTGGCATTTCAGTAGGTATTTTTGCTTTTTCCATAATTGAACCAATGTATTCGGTGTTAAGCTCTATAGGCTAAATGTCAATAAAAAAAATTTTTAATCAAAAAGGGCTCACACTTATTGAAACAATTGTTTCTATCGCTGTTTTTTCAGTTTTGGCAATGATAGTGTTTCAGGTTTATGCTTTGATTATAAAAGAAATAGGGACTTATCGAGACCAGGCAATAGTTTCTTCTTTGGCTGACCAGTATATAGAAATTGTGCGTAATTTACCATATAGTGCTATAGGAGTTGTGGGCAATCAAGCTCTTTGTGAGAGGTATCTTGATGGGGGAGATCCTTGTACTCTTCCTGATTTAGCAAACCCTGCAACTGGTGATTATAATGGAGTTATTTATAATATTTATTATGCCATAAGTTATGTGGATGATCCTACTGACGGAAGTGCTATATTAGGCACTGACGCAGACCCAAACGATTATAAACAAATTAAGCTTTATGTCGCTAACATGGGCACTGGAAAAACAGAAGATTTTTTAACTATAGTAGCCCCGGAAAACACCGAAACCCTGGGAGACAGAGGGGGATTGCCCATAAAAGTTATTGATGCTTATGGTCAGCCGGTTGAAGGAGCGACCATACATATTGTAAACAATGACCTTGACCCAGTTGTTGACATAACAAGAACTACGGGCGCTGATGGATTTTTGTTTGAAGTTTTGTTACCCAGCGTTAACGGATATCATATAACAGTAACAAAAAATGGATATTCTACAGATTATACTTCCCCTATTTCAGCAGAAAATTTAAATCCTGCAAAACCAGATGCAACAATTATTGGCGGGGAAATAGCCCCGTGGCTAAGCTTTTCAATTGATTATTTAAGCCAGCTTAATATTTATACTTTGGATCAGGAGTGCCATGTGATGCAGAATATAGGATTTGAGATAATTGGCACAAAATTAATAGGAACTTCCCCTAGTATTTATAAATTTGACAAAACATATTATTCAAATTCCCTGGGAAAAATTACTCCTGAAAGCAATGTTTGTGTTGCTGGCAGGTGTTTGGAATGGGATGATTATACCCCAGGTATTATAGGAGATGACTATATGGTTTATGGCAGTTCTCCTGTGCAACAGACTAATATTTTGCCTGCCACAGACCAGGACTTCACTTTTATATTAGGTCCCAAGACTACCAACAGTATGCTGGTCATAGTAAAAGACTCTTCCTCTGGAGACCCTATTGAAGGAGTAAACATTGAGTTAGCCGGCCCCTCAACCGGTAGTGCTATAACTGGAGGAAGTGTTTGGAGTCAAATAGCATGGGAAGGTGCTTTGGATTCTTCAAATGTATCTATGCTGGGAGTTCCTTATGCTTTACGGCTTGATAAACTTGGAGATGACTATATGGAATCAGGTTGGCTTGAATCGGAAATTTTTGATACGGCATCATCCACAACAGCTTATACAATTTTAAACTGGCAACCAACTTCTCAAAATGCTAGTACAACATTAGAATTTCAAATTGCAGCATCAAATTGTTCTAATGGTGCTACAGATTATCCTGATTGTGTTACAGATCCTGATTCATGGGTTTTTACAGGTCCAAATGGAACAACCGGAGATTATTATGAAACTCCCGGCAACACAATTAACCCCGCAGATAATTATAAAAGATATGTTAGATACAAAGTTTTTCTTTCAACCGAAGATTCGGCTGTGACCCCTGCCCTTACAAGGGTAAGCGTAAACTATATTTCCGGATGCTATACTCCAGGCCAGGTGATGTTTTTAAGTTTATCAGAAGGCGAGTATACTGTTACCGCCAGTAAAGAAGGATATGAAACACAGGTAAGTACAGGGCTTAGTGTAGATGGATATAGTCAACTGGAAATTTTATTAAGTCAATAAACTTATAAAATGGGGAATATAAATTCGCAAAAAGGATTTACTTTAGTAGAAATGGTGGTAGCACTTGCGATTTTTTCAGTTTTGATTTTTGAAACCGCCTCTTTGTTTATTATAGTTTTTTCTGGTTCAAAACAGCAGTATCTATCATTGGACAATGTTGACAATGCACGGCTGGTGGCTTCAAGGTTTGTAAACGAAATAAGAAGCGCTGTGCCGGGAGTTGATGGTTCTGCTACAATAGCTGAAGCTGGGGAAGATGCTATTGTTTTTTATTCTCCAGATCGTTCCAATCCTGCGCTTGTGGATAAAATTAGATATTTTATAGAAGATGGTATTTTAAAAAAAGGAGTGACTGTGCCAGAAGGTGAACCTTTGGATTATATTTCTGAATCTGAAACTATAAGTAGCGTACAGCCAGATTTGTCGTTAGGTGAAGAATCTTTATTTTATTATTATGATGGAGATTATGACGGCATTAATTCCCCGCTAGAACAGCCGGTTAATATAAACGACATAAGGTTTGTGAGAATAAATTTGGTGGTTTTAAAACAAACCACCCAAGGGAGTGAAAGCACGTTTGCTTTTAGTGTTGGTTCGGCCGTACGAAGTTTAAAAGATAATTTAGGTGAGTAAATAGTATGGAATTTAAAAATAAATTACAAAAAGGCGGGATGCTTCTTTATCTGGTGATTGTCATAAGTCTTTTTTCTATTTTAATGTTGCCTATTTTAGACAACGTTATTTTAAAGATTAGTATGTTGCGCACAGCGATTGATAGGGAGGGTGCGCTTCAAATAGCTGAAGCAGGAATCAATTATTATCAATGGCACCTTGCCCATTTTCCAGATGACTATGTAAATGATGTAGGCGTGCATGATTTTATTGATACCGACACTCACGAAAAAAAAGGAGAGTTTAACTTGGTTGTTACTCCTCCTAACCCGGGTTCTACGGTTGTTACGATTCAGTCAACAGGGCACACAGAAAGAACTCCCAGCGCAACTCGCACCATTACAGTCCAATATGGAATTCCTTCATTGGCAAAATATTCTTTTTTAAGCAATGAAGCGATCTGGATAGGTGACACGGAAACCGTAGTTGGCCCCTTTATGTCTAACGGCGGTATTCGTTTTGACGGTTCTGCTAACGCGTCTATAAAATCGGCAAAAGATGTTTATGCTCCACCAGAACACGAAGGTTATTATTGTCCTGACGGACAAGGTTCTCCATGTCCAGCTTGGAAAGACGGAATATGGTCTAATCCAGACCCTCCAGCCGACCCTGATGTTAAAAACTTGTGGCAGTTTCCTGTATCTAATGTAGATTATTCAGTTTTAACTTTTGATTTAGCTGTTATGCAAGAAGAGGCTGAAAATGATGGCATATTTCTTCTCCCCTCAAATGTTGAGGGGTATTCCTTGGTATTTAATTCAGATGGTACAGTCACTATTTATAAAGTCGACACAACTCTATATAACCCTCCAGGTTACGATTACGTTTTAGATGTTCCAACAGTGCATCCCGAATATACAGATTATGATACCAGGACTCTTTTAGCGGGGTATGACCATATTATTCTTCCTACCAACGGAATAATTTATGTTAAGGATAACGTTTGGGTAGAAGGAACAGTAAGAGGTAAAGTCACTGTAGTTGCCGCAACACTGCCCTATACTTTGGCAACCGCGCCTTCTATTTTTATCCCCCACAACATAGTTTATTCGGCAAAAGACGGTTCTGATTCATTGGGATTAATTGGTCAGCAAAGCGTTCTTGTCAGTTACCACGCAGATAATGATTTGGAAATTAATGCCGCTATGATAGCCCAAAATGGGTCTTGTGAATTTTATTACTGGCCAAATAATTTTAAAAACAGCATAACTGTTTACGGATCTACCATGACTTATGGTATGTGGACATGGGGTTGGGTTGGCGGAGTAGGATATCCGATTACTTATTCGCAATACGACCCTAATTTATTGTACGCTCCTCCGCCAAGTTTTCCACTTTCAACAACCGGTTATCAGCAATTAAACTGGAAAAGTAATTAAAATAATGAAACATAACAAAATATTTTTGGTGGCCTTATTAATCATTTTCATCTGCTCTGCAACAGCGGTTTTAGCTGAAGAAAAAGGCAATTTCCCCTCAGACCCGAGAGCCGGTTCTCTTCAGCCGAATATAAAGCCAAGCAGTTCATTTAATTCTAATCCCGAGACAAATAATTTTCAGACGGTTCAAGAATTAGAACCTGGAGCTTCTGGTGCCAACCAAAATAATATAAACTATGCAGACAGCCTAACGGGCAACAGCTTCTTTACGTTTTTGATATTTGGCATTTTAGGATTAGTAGCGGTTTTATTTTTGGCTTTGATTTTTTTTGTTTTACGCAATATGCATCTGAAAAAATAAATGGTATAATTAGGAATAAAAATGCTTAAATTTTTGAATCTTGAACCCGAAACATTTGGGTTAGATATAAACGATACATCCTTAAAAATCATAAAGCTTAAAAAAAGACGGGGTTCTTTAGTGCCGGTTTCTTTTAATGAAAAAGAAATTTCAGATAATATAATAAAAGATGGAATAATTCAAAATGAAGACGCTCTTGTAAAAAATATAAAAGAAGCTTTGGCAGGAGTAAAAGGAGAGAAACTTAGAACAAAATATGTGGTAGTTTCTTTGCCTGAAGAAAAATCTTTTTCTCAAGTAATTCAAATGCCCAAAATGGAAGAAAAGGATTTAAAATCAGCGGTTCCTTTTGAAGCAGAAAATTATATCCCCCTGTCAGCCGAACAAATGTATTTGGATTTTAAAAATATAGACCCTATTGTAGATCACCTTGACCACTTAGACGTGTTAATTGTTGCTGCTGAAAAAACGTTGGTTGATTCTTATGTGTCAGTTCTTAAAAAAGCAGGCCTTATTCCTGTAGTTTTTGAGGTAGAAACCCAAGCAATTGCCAGGGCTTTAATAAAAGACGAGACAAGCTTGAGCCCGGTTGTTCTTGTTGATTTTGGAGGGGACAATACAGACTTCATTGTTTTTTCTGGTCACTCTATAAGGTTTGCTTCTTCTATTTCTGTTTCATCTCATCAGGTTACAGAAGTTCTTTCAGGGGAGTTGGGTATTACTGAAAGGGAGGCCGAAAATATGAAAATTAAATATGGGCTAAATTATGAAAAAGAGAGTCACAGGGCAAAAATAGCCACAAAAACAATAAGTCCGGTTTTAGAAAAACTTTCTGCGGAAATACAAAAATATTTAGATTTTTATTCTGAACATGATTTTCACGAGCATCTTTCTGTACAGGAAGATAAAAAAAGCAAAATAGAAAAAATCATATTATCCGGCGGGGGAGCAAACCTTAAAGGTATAGATGATTTTTTACAAAAAAAACTGGGAATTAAAGTTGAGTTTGGAAATCCATGGATAAATTTACATGGTCGCTTTAAAAATGCTAATTTGTTTGAATTACAAAAAAAATCTTTGTCTTTTGTCACAGCAGTTGGTTTGGCTTTAAGGGGTATGGATAAAGATGTTAGCGAATAAATCTTTTTAATAATTATTTTTTAATACTAAATGCTTAATCTTTTACCTATTACAGAAAAAAAATTTTTGAGACAGGAACAACAAAAAAGGCTGTTTGCAATTTTGTGTTTTGAGCTTTTTATTTTTTTGGTGTGTGTGCTTCTTGTTATGTCGGCAATTGCCTTTTTTGTTTTAGGTGAGGTTGCTTCTGAAAACTATTTATCTCAGCAAGTGCAATCAGAAAACGGGTCATCTGAATTTATGAATTTTAAATATATTATACTGGATTATAATAAAAAAATGGCCTTAGTGGATTCTTTTTATACTAATCAAGCTAATTTATCTGGTGCAATAGATGTTTTATTATCTGTCAAAAGGCCCGAAGGGTTGTATTTTAACAAGCTTTCTTTGCAAGCAAATCAGCAGACAGGTAAAACAGAAATTATTGTTTCTGGGGTAAGCGATGATAGAGAAGGGTTACTTACCTTTAAAAATAATATTGAAGCTGAAAGAAAGATGCAAAATATTAATTTTTCTCCGGAAAGCTGGATAAGCCAAAAGAATATTAATTTTAATTTAACCTTAGACATAAAAACCCCATAAATGGAAAACAAAAAGCCAAATATTAATAAAAAAAGAGTTATAGTTTGGGTGGTAGTTGTTTTGACAGTTTTTGGTATACTGCTTTTTTCCATTTGGCTATGCTTTGAAAAAATAAAAAGTGGGTCTGAAAAGCTTTTTTTAGAGCGGACAAGAATAGCAGGTTTGGAAAATCAGGTTATTGAAATTGAAAATTTTAAAAAGGATTATAACAATTATTCGTCCAATCTTCGGAAAATTGACCAATTGTTTATTGATCCGCAAAACCCTCTTAGTTTTATTGAATTTTTAGAAAACTCCGCTCTCAGTGCAAATGTTGAATTGCAGATTTCTCCCTTGATTTTTTCAAAGGAAGAGAGCTATAAAACAGTTTCTTTACAACTTACAACCAAGGGCAATTTTTTTGAAGTAATAAAGTTTTTAGAAATATTGGAAAAAGGTCCCTTTCTTCTTTCTGTCGAAAACTTATCAATGGGAAGCTCAGGGTCTTTAAAATTAGATTCTAAAAACCCATTGATACAAGGTAATTTTTCAATAAAAGCTTTAACAAAATGAAAAAGTTTAGGATTGATTTTAAAAAGTTGTTGTTAAGTAAAAGTATTTTTAAAAAAATACCATGGTTTTTTGGCAGGCATGCATTTTTGGTAATTTTATTTTTTGTTGTGTTGAGCCTGGTCTTAGGCGCGTCTTTGTTTTATAATTATATTATTATAGTGGAGCAAAAAGATCCTAAAATAAATAACAGTTTTCTTAATTTTAAAAAAGATACTTACCAAAAAATTATTAGACAATGGCAGGCTAATGAACAAAATTCTGACCAATCAGAAAATGCGGAGTATCAAGATCCTTTTTTAAATCAATAAAAATTTTAGACAAAAGTATTTTTATGCAAAAAAGTAGTGATAAAAAAATTTTAATAGTAGAAGACGACCAGAATTTTGTTTCTATTCTTAAACAAAAATTTGATCAGGAAGGCTTTTTAACGTTTACTTGCCAGGACGGCAAGGAGGGTTTGAATATGGCAGAAAAAGAAAACCCAGACTTAATTATTTCTGATGTACTTTTACCTTTGCTGGACGGAATAGAAATGATAAAGCAAATAAAAAAAGATAATGTTGATTTGCCGGTTATACTTTTAACCAACGTAAAAGATGATAGCTATTCAGATATAATAAAAAGGATAAAAAAAACAGATTATCTTATCAAGTCCGATGTAAGACTTAATGATATTGTTAAGATAGCCAAAAAGAGATTGGGACTTATCCACAGTTGACGACTTGCTTGAATAACAAAATATAGTTAAAATATAAGAAGAATATAATAAAAGGTCGAGAAACTTACCTTATAAATAAAATTGATTAAACAAAAAATGAATAAAAACAAAGGTTTTACGATTATTGAGTTAATCGTGGTTATTGCTATTATTGCTGTTTTGGCAGCAATTGTATTAGTTAACGTAACTCAATATATAGCAAAAAGCAGAGATGCCGCAATTAAAGGCAATATGGCCACCATATCGACCAACGCAGCAGTATATTTTGACGATCAAAGCCCAACTACCTATGTTGGATTTTCAGATGAGGCAAATGCATTTGCAGCAGAAACACCTGGATTTGCAACGCCAGTAGATGCAATAATTGCTGCAGGAGGAACAGCCTCAAGCACACAAGAAACCGCAACCGCATTTTGTTTTGAAATAGTTCTTAACGATACTACTTCATGGTGTGTTGATAGCACAGGGTACAAAGGAACAACAGCAGACTGTGATACTGCTACCGCTGATTGTGCAGCCGACTAAAACTGAATTATAAAAACAGCCTTGATGTAGTGTCAGGGCTGTTTTTTTGTTTAGCCTAACCTCAAGGATTTCTATCAATAAACTAAAGTAAATATAAATAAAAACAAATATAAAAGAAAAAAACTAGAGCAAGCACAAAGGCAAACACAAAACTAAAAATAGAATTGAATATAGAACTAAATAAAAGCCGAATAGTATTGGTACGGTTTTTTCACTCGAGTGAAAAAACCGTACCTGAATGTAAGTTTTGTGATATAATAAAATAGTAAATACCTTGAGGTATGAAATTACTTTTATTTCCCTGCTGTCATTCTCGCTTTCGCGGTAATGACAAATTCCAGGCATTTTATAATTCAAAGAAAGCAATTAAATAAGCTTTTAAAAATGAATCCTATAACAGAGAAAATATTACTGCATTTATATTACACTGCTGATACAGCTTTTAGCTATAGGTTTAAGAAGGCGTTTTTTATTGATGATTTGTTTCCGGGTGCCTGGAAGAATTTTAAACGCGAGGAGATAAAGGATTCTCTTAAGGAACTAAACAGATTAAATTATATAAAGAAAAAAGAAAATTATGACGGTTCGGTTCTGGTCTCCTTGAGTGAAAAGGGGAAGCTAAGGATTTTAAATATGAGATTCAGACGTTTGGGCGACAGAAAGGAAAAGTGGGATGGGAAATGGCGTATGGTAGCTTTTGATATTCCAAATACACGTAGAAAAGGAAGAGATGCCATAAGGTACCGGTTAAAAATGGGCGGTTTTCATGAAATTCAGGAAAGCTTATTTTTACACCCATACGATTGCGAAAAGGAGATAAGGGACTTTGTTAAACTGTTTAAGCTTCAAAAGTACGTACGTTTTGGTTTGCTGGAGATGATTGATAACCAGGAAGGCCTTAAGGGAATGTTTAAACTGGTATAGATATTAAAAAGATAGTTTTGGAATTGGTACGGTTTTTTCACTCGAGTGAAAAAACCGTATGTTTTTGTGGGAGGGGTTCTTTATGCGAGTTATCTCTGGGCTGTTTTTTTGCTTGGCCTAATTGGGCTGAATAATGTATAATAAACAAAAAGATGTTTGAGGATAGAGATTCAAATTTTTATGAAAAGGGGGTTAGTTTGGTAGAAATTATAGTTGCTATTTTTATAATTGCAATGTTTTCTGCAATTTTAATTTCTGATTTTCCCAGAATATTAAGGCAATTTGCGCTTTCAAGAGCTTCCTATACTCTGGCGCAAGACTTGAGGAAAGCGGAGGACTTAGGACTGTCTGGTGTGCAAATAGAAGATGACGGGAGAAATAAAATTCAGGCGAAGGGATACGGAGTTTATATAAATTTAGTCAATAACACGCAGTACATAATTTATGCTGACAGGGGAGAGCTTCCAGATTCTCAATATGATGGTACAGAGCAGTTTTGTAGTAACGAATCATCGGATTTCGATAAGGATTGCATACTGGAAATAGTTCAGCTTAGTTTGGAAAATAAGAGTTTATATATAAAAGATATTAAAAATATTTCTGGACAGAGTGTTAGCATAAATTTTACGCCCCCAGGCCCAACTGTAGAAATAACTGGACGACTGGCGGGTTCTATTAAAATAGGCATTGTTTTGGGATTGATGACTGATAAAAATAAAGACAGGACTATATGGGTAAATACCGCCGGATTGGTAGAAGTAAACTAGCATAAAACTTAAAATATGAACAAAGGTTTCACTATTATTGAATTGATTATATCAATTTTTATATTGTCTATTGCCATTATAGGTGTTTATGGTGCGTTTTCGGCTATGGTTATCTTGACATCCAGCACAGCAGATCGTCTTACGGCGGCTTATTTGGCGCAGGAAGGCGCAGAGGTTATTAGAAATATAAGAGACAATAATTGGCTTCTGGAAAATACATGGGACGAAGGTCTTTCAGCGTGCAAGGGTGGAGGTTGTGAAGTAGATTATACGACAACCGGTCTTTTTTCTAATCCGGTGGGGGCCTTTGGTAAAAATAAATTGAAAAAAGATACAGTTAGTCGTTTTTATAATTATGAAACAGGGGAGGAAACAAACTTTATCAGGAAAATTACAATTGATTGTCTGCCGGACAACAATTGCTCTACAGATTATATTATGAAGGTTATTGTGGAAGTTTCTTGGGATGAAAAGCCGAACATTTTAAATCCTGTTGGAATGACAAATAGTATTAAGGTTGAGGATACGTTATATAATTGGTACTAATTTACAGCAAAAATATGAAAAATAAGGGATTTACTTTAGTTGAACTGCTGGTTGTGATGTCTGTGTTTTTGTTTGTTATTGGAGGAGCTGTTATGATTTTTGTGTCCATCACACAACATCAAAAAAAATCTCTGGCTGACCAAGAGCTTTTGAATCAAATAAGTTATGTGGAGGAATATATGTCAAAAGCATTAAGAATGGCAAAAACAGCAGTAGATGAAGAAGATATAAACTGTATGGGAGCAGATTTTGCCGGTTATATTTATTTGCTTACTAGGCCCGAGACCGCCTGCGAAGGAATAGACCAAAATTGTCAATTTTATAAAGGTATAAAATTTATAAACCAGTCAGATGATAATGCTTGCCAAGAGTTTTTTTTGGAAAGATTAGACCCAAATGATGATACGTCCCCGTTTGTTTTACAAGAGATTAAAGATGGCGGGCCTGCCGTGCCTTTGACTTCCGGGAATTTACAGATAGATTATATAAGATTTGGAATAAACGGTACAGATGGCTCTGTTGCCAACAGTCCGAACCCCTCTGGCGACGAATCTGGTAGGTCTGCGGGGGCTGTTCAAGAAGACGACGAGCAACCACGGGTTACCATTCTTTTGGGTGTTAAAACTCGGGGTGATGATGAAAGTCCTTCAAGAATAATCCAGACAACTGTTTCTCAAAGAAATCTAAACGCAAAATGATTTTTTAAATATGAAAATTTTTGCAAAAGAGAATCAAGAAAAAGGAGTTTCGTTGGTTATAACCTTTTTTATAATGGTGATTATTTTGGCTGTAATTGTATCTGTGAGTGCACTTTTGTACAGTGAGTTAAAAATTATAAGAAATATTGGCAGGTCTGTTGTAGCTTTTTACGCAGCTGACAGCGGAGTGGAAAAAGTGCTTTATTACGACAGGAAGGTAAAGCCCAAATTAGGGGAAGACCAAATTGCAGAAAGGGGGTTGTGTTCTATGTTTGATTATAACCCCACTGATAATCCTGGAGCGTGCCAAGTAAAAGATGGACCAGGCGATATACGCGATGACAGTATTTTTTGCAATGCAAAATCTGTTACACCTCTTAGTGATGGTGGTTGTAATCCCGAAAAGTGTGATAACTGCAGGATTGAATTTGATACTGTTTTTGACGGCACCAAGGGTTACCATGTGACAGCCACGGTATCCCCGAGTTTAGACGGAAGCACTTCTAATTTTGATATTGAATCCAAAGGTTATTTTAATGATGTTTTTAGACAAGTAAACACAAAAACTTCAAAAACAGAAGAAGGAGCCGCTTTTAGGATAGATAATGCTTCCGTACAACCAAGATCTGTTCCAGCCGGACTTTTTTCGTTTGAAATTTTTGCTGAAGTTAGCACAACCATTACTAATGATAAAATAAGTCATGTTAGGGCCAATGTATATACAGATTCTGATTCAAGCGTATACTTAGTTGATCTTTTTTGTATTACTGAAAGTACCACCGGAGATTGTACTAAAAGAGGAACTTTTAGTGGTTCCCGTCTAGCAGACAAGGTGGGCGCCTATTATATAACAATTACCGCTGAAAACAATTCACCAGACCCAATAACAAAGAATATTGTTCAAGGAACCGAAGGGTTGGCCTTTGAGGTTTATCCTGCAAGCGGCACTCCATATCCCACAGTAACAGATGTGGCTGTTGTCCCATCTGACGGGAATAGTATGGTGATAACAGCAGATGTTTACGATATTTCAGGAGTTTCTTCGGTCCAATTGACAGTTTGGGACTCTAATACTAAAGAGAAGGTGCACGAGGGCTCCATGGTACAAATAGTGGGAAACTCATTTGCATCAGAGGTTATTTATGTCGTGGATTTTAGTGGAGAGTATACGGTAGACATTTATGCTACAGATAATTTTTTTAACGACAGCGGTGACATTTATACAGACATGCAATTATAACAGCAAGTTTTTATATGGATAAACAAGAGGTAAAACATAGGATTGATAAGCTAAAAAAACTTATAAATCATCATAGGCATCTTTATCACGTTTTAGACCAGCAGGAAATTTCTGACTCTGTTTTAGATTCTTTAAAAAAAGAGCTCTTTGACTTGGAGCAAAAGTTTCCGGATTTGGTGACCTTGGATTCGCCCACTCAAAGAGTGGCGGGTGAGCCATTAAAACAGTTTAAAAAGTTTAAGCATTTTGAAAAAATGCTTTCTTTTAACGATGCTTTTTCAAAAGAAGATATGGAAGATTGGCTGACCAGAATTTCAAAGTTGCTTACAGAGAAAGAAAAGCAGGAAATAGATTTTTATTGCGAGCTTAAAATAGACGGACTGGCAATTGAGTTAATTTATGAAAAAGGAGAATTAAAAACAGGCTCCACTAGGGGCGACGGCACAACAGGCGAAGACATCACTCAGAATTTAAAAACAGTTGAGGCTATTCCTTTAAGTATAAATGAAAAACAAAGGATAGTTGTGCGGGGCGAGGTTTTTATAACCAAAAAAGAATTTGAAAGGATAAATAAAATTCAAAAGCAAAACAATCTGCCGGTTTATGCAAATCCTAGAAATATTGCAGCAGGTTCTGTGCGCCAGCTTGACTCTAAAATTACAGCTTATAGAAAGCTTGATTCTTTTATTTATGACCTTAAAACACCTGCCTCGCGTCAAGGCGGGGACTTTGCTCAGAAAACCCACGAAGACACACATAAAATTTTACATAAACTTGGTTTTAAAACAAATAAGCACAACAAATTTTGTAAATCCTTGCAAGATATTTTACATTTTAGAGAACATTGGATAAAACAACGTGAAAAATTGGATTATGAAATTGACGGAGTTGTGGTGGTTGTAAATAATAATAGAATTTTTGAAAAACTGGGAGTTGTGGGTAAGGCACCAAGAGGAGCTATTGCTTTTAAATTCCCTCAGGCTCAGGCTACCACAAAAGTTTTGGATATTAAGGTTCAAGTGGGCAGAACTGGGGCCATGACTCCGGTGGCGATTTTAGAGCCCGTCCAAGTTACTGGAATTACAATTACCAGGGCAACTCTGCATAATGACGAGGAAATAAAAAGGCTGGGTTTAAAAATTGGGGATACAGTTGTTGTGGGCAGGGCAGGAGATGTGATACCCGAAATTGTTAAAGTTTTGCCAGAATTAAGAACGGGACAGGAAAAGAATTTTAAAATGCCCGAAAAATGTCCTTCTTGTGGCACAAAATTAGTAAAATTAGAGGGTGAAGTGCTATTGCGGTGCCCAAATAAGAATTGTTTTGCACAAAAAAGAAGGAATTTTTATCATTTTGTTTCCCGTACTGCTTTTAATATTGACCACTTGGGACCCAAAATAATTGATAAGCTCTTGGAAGAAGGGCTTGTGCAAGACCCAAGTGATTTGTTTGAACTAAAAGAGGGGGATATTAAAAACCTAGAAAGATTTGCTGAAAAATCAGCAGAAAACTTAATAAATTCTATACAAAATAAAAAAGAAATTAGTTTAGCCAGGTTTATTTATGCTTTGGGAATACGAAATGTAGGGGAACAAACAGCCATTGATTTGGCAGAAAAATTTGGGTTTATAAGTAAAATAAAAAATGCAAAACTGGAGGACTTTGATTCTGTTTCAGATATTGGTCCTGTTGTTTCAAAGTCGCTTTATGAATGGCTTCAAAATAAAACTAATTTAAACTTTTTAGAAAAACTAGAAAAATCTGTAAAAATAAAAAATTATAAATTACAAAATAAAAGCTCCAAATTCGCTGGTGAGACTTTTGTTTTGACGGGTAGTTTAGAAACTATGACTAGGGATGATGCAAAAGTAAAAATAAGAGAGCTGGGCGGAAATATTTCTGAATCCGTGTCTTTGAAAACTGATTATGTTGTGGTAGGATCAGAACCTGGAAGCAAAGCCGGGCGCGCTAAAAAAATAGGCGTCAAAATACTAACAGAAAAACAATTCGTAAATTTAATCAAATAAGTGGGAGTTTTTACAAATCATTTAAGAAAAATGGACTGGGGAATTATAATTTCCTCGGTTTTGTTAACAATTTTTGGGCTGATTGGGATATACAGTGCCTCTATGGCAAAGGGCAGTTTTTTAAATTTTAATAAGCAAATTATTTTTTTTGCTATTGGGTTTATTTTGATGATAGCCGTGAGCCTTTTTGATTATAGAATATTAAGGAATAATTCTTATTTAATTTTGGCTTTATACGGAATATGTTTGGCTTTGCTTCTGGGGCTTTATTTTTTTGCGCCTTTAATAAGGGGTACTAGGGGGTGGTATAAAGTTGGTCTTTTGTCCTTGGACCCAAATGAGCCCACAAAAATTGTGATGATAATTCTGCTGGCAAAATATTTTTCAATGCGCCACGTTGAAATGTATAAATTTAGAAATATTGTTTTTTCGGGCCTTTATGTATTTTTCCCAGCTTTACTAATTTTTTTAAAACCAGATTTAGGAGGAACCGCTGTTTTACTCACTATATGGCTGGGCATTTTGCTTATTTCTGGTATTAAGTTAAATCATTTTTTAATTTTGGCTCTGTCTTTTTTATTGGTGGCAACTTTATCTTGGACATTTGTTTTAGAAGACTATCAAAAAGAAAGAATCACTTCTTTTATTTTCCCCTATGATTATCTTGGAGCATCGTGGTCTCAAAATCAAACAAAAATTGCCATAGGCTCAGGCCAAATTTTAGGTCAGGGGTTTGGACAAGGTTCGCAGGTCCAGTACGGTTTTTTACCGGAGCCACACACAGATTTTATTTTTTCAGTTCTGGCTGAGGAGTGGGGCATAACGGGAGTTCTGGCATTGTTTTTTGTTTATGGGTTTTTAGTGTGGAGGGTTTTAAAAATTGCCATTGAATCTGAATCTAATTTTCCACGGCTTTTTGCTTCTGGGTTTGCAGTTGTTTTGATAATGCAGTTTTTTATTAATATAGGAATGAATTTGTCTTTACTTCCTGTGATGGGCTTGTATCTGCCATTTATAAGTTATGGAGGGTCGGGATTAATAGGAAATTTTATTTCCTTAGGTATTTTACAGTCTATTAAAGCTCGAAAATAAGTACTTAAAAAGTTATCCACAACTAGCACGGTTTACCCCCGTGTTTTTTTCTTTGTATTTTTGTTAAAATAAATGAATA
>CAZIJR010000009.1:14539-19928 GCA_964539855.1 uncultured Candidatus Saccharibacteria bacterium | reverse complement strand
GTGTGCGTAAATGTAAGTTGTTTTAATGTAGAAATAGCCGATACAGATGAAAAACGTAAAATAGGACTAATGTATAGAGAAGAGTTAGATGAGGCTGAAGGTATGTTTTTTATATTTCCAGAAGAGGGGATTTATCCTTTTTGGATGAAAAATACGCTTATTCCTTTAGATATCATCTGGATAGACAATAGCAAGAGAGTTGTTTTTATTTATAAAAATAGTCAGCCGTGCGGAGCAGGCGAATGCCCGAGCATAAATCCTGGGGTTAACGCGCAATATGTTTTGGAAATAAATGCGGGTTTTTCCGATAATCTTGGAATAAACGTGGGGGATACCGTAATCTTTGAAACTAAATAGAATAGGGGTTGACATCGTTTTTTTGTGGTATAATAAACTAAAGGTCGCTTTACATAAATCATAAATACAAAAATATGAAACTAAGCATTGTAGATCTTATTGCACTTGTTTTAGTTATTGTGGGCGGATTAAATTGGGGGTTAGTGGCATTTGATTTTAATTTGGTAGAAATAATTTTTGGATCATTGCAGTGGCTGGTAACACTAGTTTACCTTTTAGTGGGAGTATCAGCGCTTTATTTAGCGGTTGTTTTCCCAAAACTAGAAAAAAGATAGAAGGCTATAATAAAAAATTACCCGGGGTTATTGGGTAATTTTTTATTGCATTTTCTTTTATGTAATATATAATTTAAAAATAAAGTATAAATTTTTTAGCCACCCATGGAAAGAAGTCAAAAAAATAAATATGAATTTCTAGTTTTTGGAGCAGGGGGAATGCAAGGTAAAATTGTCATCAAGGATTTATTAGAAAAAGGGTACAAAATATTTGCCTCTGACATATACCAACATCACATCGATGACCTAATAAATCAATTTGGGAAAATTCCATATGAATTGCTTGATTTGAAAGATAAAAAAAATTTGGACGCCTTAATAAAAAAAGTTAATCCAATATTGGTTATTAATTGCGCAGAAGCTGATTGGAATGTTGGCGTTTATCAGGTTTGTTTAAAAAATAAAGTTCATGTTATTGATCTCGGCTCTGATGATGGGGTTATGACCGAAAAGCAACTGAAAATGGATTCGGCCTTTAGAAGACAGAAGCTTGTTGCTATAACTGGATGCGGGTCAACGCCAGGGATAAACAATGTAATGCTATCTTACGCCATTGATCAACTTGATTCCGTGCATACTGTTGAGGTCGGTTTTGCATGGAATTCAAATATAAAAGAGTTTGTGGTACCTTTTTCCATTCCTAGTATTATAGAAGAGTTCACAGATCCTGCTTCATATATTAAGAATAATAAGTGGAAAAAGAAGCTACCCCTAGAAACAGTTAAAGGAAAGAGATACCAGGAGATAGGAAGAAATAAGAGATTTATGGTAAGACATCCAGAGCCATTTACGTTTTATTATTATTACAAAAAGAAGGGTTTAAAAAACGTAAGGTTTTATGCTGGATTTCCCACTCACTCTTTTTCTGCAATATATAATTTTATAGCTTTGGGCCTGGCTTCAAAGGAAACTCTTACGATAAATGGATTAAGAATAAAACCGATAGATTTTTTAACGGAAGTGTTAAGGGATGCAGATAGGCCTAAAGGCTATGAAGAAAAAGAAGTTTTATGGGTTGATGTGATTGGTAAAAAAAGTAAAAAGAGAAAAGAAATATATATGGAGTGTATTACAGAAACATTGACAGGATGGGAATTTGCTGGCTGTAACATTGACACTGCTATTCCAATATCGATAATAGCCCAGATGATAATAAAAAATCATATAAAAAAGTGGGGTTCATTTGCCCCAGAGGCGATTGTTCCTTACGAAGAGTTTTTTAAGATGCTAAAAGAAAAGAGTATGATTGTGTATAAAAATGGAAAGCCAATAAATTAAAAACTCCCGCATTGCGGGAGTTTTTAATTTATCTTTAGTAAAGATAACCCCAGGTTTGAAGTTTATCTGAATCTCTAAACCATCCAAGGCCTATGTCTGTTCTGTAAAACATATTTTGAAGCAATATGTTTTCAAGCCGACTATATACCTGGCGTCTGGCATCTTCAACCGTAGTTCCAGAACCCGTAACCACCAAAGCATAACCCGTATTTCCTGCAATCTGCCAGCTCTCGTCAACAAGCTTTACATCTCCCAGATGCACTCCTTCTAAGCTTGGTTTTTTAAATATAATAGATAAATCTTTGTATATGCTCATTTCATTTTTATCATCAAAAGGGAAAGGTGGGACTGCACAAACTACGCCAATTTGAAACCCCCTTTTTGTTTTTAAGTCATACTTTTCTCCTTTTGCTATAGAAAACAAAAATTCTCCCAACGGGCTAGTGATGCCTTCCATTGCTATGGAGATGTGAGGGTAACCAAATCGGCAGGTAAATTCTAAGGGGTAAATCCCCCGGGCGTTGGCAATGCAATTTATGTCAACATAGCCTACATATTTAGATTCTCTCAAATTCTCCTTTATTTTTTCAAGGGTAGTTTTAAAAATAGTGTTTGGCTGGGACCAGTACATTAAAGTTCCCATTTCTCCGGTGTATGGACCAATATCTCCAGGGAAAAGTTTTTTGTGTTCAAAATTAACATTAATTGGGTAAATAAAATCATCTCCGTTAAAAAATGCACCAACCGCAATTTCTACTCCGGAAGCAAATTTTTGGAGCTGGAATTGTTTTATTTTACTTTGGAGCACTTTTTTATTACTTCTCAGTATTTCGTGGATGTCTTTGCCGTCTTCATCTTTTCCTAAAAATAAAATTCCTTTATAGTCAGAAGGTGTGTGCCCCGAGGGTTTATAGACATATCTTCCAGGATTTTGGTTAATAAAATCAAGAGCTAAATCATAATCTGTGAAGTCCCAGTGGGGGAGTGTCAGCATGCCCACCCTTTTCATTTCAGATTGGCCAAATTCTCTTTCCTGCTCCAATCTATCTGTGTAAATACTTCCGCCCACAACCAGCTTTCCGTTTGTGCGCAATTCATCGGCTTCTTTTCCAAACCCAACATCGTCAAAAACGACTATATCCGCCCATTCAACAAAGTTTTTCCAATCGTCAATTTTTTCTAAAAAACCGTCATAAACGTCTTTGTCACTTTCGTTTTTAAAATAAACTTTTACTTCGTGGCCCTCATTTTTTATTTGCCAGGCTAAATCTCCCGATAAGCTTTCCCAGCCTACAAATAAAAATTTATTCTTTTCTTTTATTTCAGGTAACGCCACGTTCGTCCCATTTGTTCCGTTGGTACCATTTGTCATTGTTTTTTAGGCTTTATTTATATTTTTCATCGAAGAGGGCATAAGAAACCGTAAGCTCCTCACCTTTTTTTATTTTTTTTGACGTTTTGAACTCAAGTGCCTCTTTCTCGCCTCCTCCAACAACTCTCAAGTTCGGTTTGTTTGAGTTATTTAGAAAAAATGAAATATCCATCCCGTTTAGCCCACATTCGGGTACATAGACTGTGCCATCCTTTTCAATAGTAAAAAAAGAATCAACCATTTTAATAATTTCCTTATCTAGTTTTTTTAGTTCAGCTATATTTAGTTTTATCCATTTTTGGTTTTGTACCCCAAAAAATGGATTAATATTTTTGGGAATATTTCTTATGGCTATTATGCCTATGCCTTCTATTCTAGACAGTTTTAGTCGACAATAGGTATTTTTTAAATTTGTTAAAATTTTTTTATTTAGTTTGTTCATTTAGAAAAAAATGAAAAATTATTTTTTAAGTATACATCATAAAAAAAATAATACAAAATTTTATAAAATTTTTAAAAATTCTTCCTTATTATTATCAAATTCATAATCGTAAACTATTTCTTCGCCGAGTTTTATGTTTTTTATAGCTTTAAAAATTAAATAGTTTTTTGGATTTTTAATATCATAATCAACGTCAGCGTTAGGATTTAGACTGTGATTGTATATAGATCCGTAGCCAAGCATAAGGCAATACTTATTGATTGCGTATTGCCAGAGGTAATAAAAATGCAAAATAGTAGATTTATTCTTGAAAAATTTAGCTTCTTTATCTGAAAGAAATATTATAGGACAACATTCTATAACCTCATTTTTTTTAATATTTTTTGTCGCTATAACGCCCCTGCCCTTCCCTTTTATGCTTATTATTTTTATTTTTGTGGGAGGTATGATTTTCATAAATTATTTTTTTATTTATTATACTACAAAAAAACAATCCCCGAGTGGGGGATTGTTTTTGTCAGTACTAATTAATTAGCGGCTGAATCTTGGAGGCTTTTTCTTTGACCAGCATTCTCTGCAATAGATTGGTCTATCGGGAGCTGGTTCAAATGGAAGCTCTGTGATTTCTACACCACATTCTGAACATTTCCAGTTGCCCTTGATCATTTCTCTTGGGGCAAAACCTCTGCTATTATTATTTCTGTCGAACATTTTGTTTTTCTACTAGATGATTAAAACGACCTTTCTAATAGGCCGTTTAGCCGACTTATTAGCTTAGTTATATTATACTCCTTTTCAAGGCTATGTCAAGTCTTTTAATTTTAGCTTTAAAATGTAATATTAAGCTATGAAAAAACAATTTTGGGTTATAATATTTTTAGCAATAATAATTGTTATCTTGATTGGAGTTTTAATATGGCCGGCTCCAAAACAAAATAATGAAAATCCGCTTACTAGAGAAGGCGGATTGAAAATAACTTTTCCCACGCCGAACGCAGAAGTTTCTTCGCCCTTAGCCATTTTGGGAACAGCAAATGGAGATGGGTGGAATGGATTTGAGGGGCAGGTGGGGATAGTGGATCTTTTAGACTCTAATGGCAAAGGGTTAGGATATGCTATTTTAACGGCAACCACAGATTGGATGCAGCCACAGGTAAGTTTTGAAACAACATTAAATTTTAATGTTGACAATTCAGGTCCTGGAACATTGGTATTTCACAACGAAAATGCAAGTGGAGATCCGGCAATGGATAGAATTTTTTCCATGCCAGTTAATATAGTTGCAAATTTTGAGGAAACAATGACCGTAAAAGCATATTTTGGTAAAGATGAAATTACAGGATCTACTTGTAGCGTTGTTTTTCCAGTTGACAGGACTGTTCCCAAAACCGAGGCTGTAGCTCGGGTCGCTCTTGAGGAATTATTAGGAGGCCCCACTGATGCAGAAAAAGAAGACGGATTTTATTCCAATATAAATCCCGGAGTAAAAATCCAAAAATTAACAATTGATGAGCAAGGCACAGCGCATGTTGATTTTAGTGAGGAAATGGAAACTACGGGAGGGTCATGTAGAGTTACAGAAATAAGATCTGAAATAAATTATACTTTGAAACAATTCCCGACAATTAAGGACGTTATTATCTCAATAAATGGAAGGACTGAAGA
>CAZIJR010000009.1:0-14439 GCA_964539855.1 uncultured Candidatus Saccharibacteria bacterium | reverse complement strand
AACAATTCCCGACAATTAAGGACGTTATTATCTCAATAAATGGAAGGACTGAAGACATCTTACAACCATAGAATTTATGAGTATTAATTTTAAGATATTAAAAAAGTCTAAAATTAGTAGGGCTAGATTGGGATTTTTGGAAACAGAGCACGGAGTTGTAGAAACTCCGTGTTTGGTTCCGGTTGCCACGCAAGGCGTGATAAAAACTTTGGATTCAAAAGAAGTTGAAGAAACAAATTCGCAAATTTTAATTTCAAACACTTTTTGGTTGCATTTGAGACCTGGCGAAAGGGTTGTAGAAAAAGCTGGCAAGCTTCACAAGTTTATGAATTGGAGAAAACCCTTGATGACAGATTCCGCTGGGTATCAGGTTTTCTCATTAGGTTTCGGACGGGATTATGGGTTGAGTAGCAAAATACTAAAGTCTGAAAGCTCAAAAGAAATAAAAGTAAACGCCCAACCCGTAGGCATAAAAATTAATTATGACGGCGTAATATTTCGTTCACCCATAAATGGGGAAGAGCTTTTTATAGGGCCGAAAGAGTCCATTAAAATACAAGAGAAAATTGGAGCCGATATTATTTTTGCCTTTGACGAATGCACAGCCCCTTTAGCAGATTATAACTACGTTAAAAAATCTTTAGAAAAAACAAATCGATGGGCAAAAATTTGTTTAAAATCAAAAAAATCAAAGCAAGCTTTATTCGGAATAGTGCAAGGATCAAAATTTAAAGATTTAAGAAAGGAAAGTGTACAATTTATCGGGGGACTTGATTTTTCGGGGTTTGGTATTGGCGGAGAATTTGGAAATAATAAAAAGAAAATGGGAGAAATGATTGGCTGGGTGGTTGACGAACTACCCGAAAAAAAACCAAGACATCTTTTGGGAGTGGGGTATTTAGAAGACATGGAGGCCATTATAAAATCAGGAGTAGATACTTTTGATTGTACAGTCCCAACTCATTACGCCAGGCGCGGTATCGCATTTACATCAGAAGGAAGGTTGGATTTATTTAAATCTAAGTTTTTAAAGAAAAATGAGCCACTGGACAAGGGATGCACATGCAAGGTATGCTTAAATTACAAAAAGGATTATATTTGCCATTTATTACGGGCAAAAGAAATTACAGCATTAAAATTAATAACCTTTCATAATCTTTGCTATTTTAATAATTCTGTTGAAGAAATAAGGCAAAAGATTAAAAAAGGAGAAATCTAAATATGGCAGTAACAAGTAGATTAAAAAAGATAGCCGAAGAACAGAAAAAAATAGGATTAGAAGTCAGAGAAAAAACAATGGGGTATATCTTAGCGGCTCTTGGTTTTGTAGTAGCTCTTGCCTGGAATGATGCCATAAAAAGTTTGATTGAGAATATATTTCCTTTAGATAAAAACAATCTATCAGCTAAATTTATATACGCTCTTATAGTGACAGTAGCAATAGTAGTGGCTACAATTCTATTAACTAAAAAAACAGAAGAGCAGAAAGTAGAAGTGGGGAAGTAATGGGGGGGGGTTAAAATAAAGTTATTCACAGGCGCGTCTATTGACGCGTCTTTTTATTAGTAATATAATGCAATTAGGAATAATTATTGATAAAAAATAAATGAAAAGCTTAAAAAAGGAAAGAATGACGGCGCAAAAGAGTTTTATTTTTGGGTATTTAAAAAGCGTTAAAACTCATCCTTCAGCTGAGGTTGTTTATAAAGAAGTAAAGAAAAAAATTCCCAATATAAGCCAAGGTACAGTTTATAGGGTTTTAAATAGCTTTAAAGAAAAGGGAGAGGTACAAGCAATAGATACTAAAAATACAACTCATTTTGATGCCGATATTTCAGATCACGCACATTTTATATGCGAAGAATGCGGAAACGTTTATGACGTTATCAATGAATGTTCAGATTGCGGAATTTTAAAAAATAAAAAGGTAAAGGTCGGTAAAATTAATAAATATAAAATAAACTTTTATGGAATCTGTAGAAATTGTAGAAAATAATCTTTGCCATGATTGCGGAAAGAAAATAATTACGGAGTGTGAGGAGATAAAAAATGGGGTTTTTCTCGCATATGAGAATAGAGGGGAGAAGATAAATATTTTTAAATGTAATGAGTGTTACGCAAAAAATCCGGCACTGACCAATTTTCAGGAGTGTGAGGTGTATTCACGAGTTGTGGGATATATAAGGCCAGTACAGCAATGGCACAAAGGTAAAAAACAAGAGTATGGTGAAAGAAAAGAATTTGTGAATTAAAATTAATAACCTAAAAATAAAATGAAAACTTTTAGCAAAAAATTTAAAGAATTAAATAAGCAATGTGGCCTTTGCTCAGCCAATTTTGAAATTTGGTTAAGCAATTCAAGAATTAACGACGAAAGGAAAGAAAAAATACAAAATCGTTTTTTAAGCTATTGCCCAGCATGCTCAAGGGCTGATGGAAGATAGTTTAATACTTGGATAAACTAAAAACCCGGGTTGCCCGGTTTTTTAGTTGATTTTTGAGGGCTGAAAGGATAAAATCGGTAAATGAAAGAGTTTTACGTCATTTGCGATAATATAAGGAGTTTAGAAAATGTAGGGTCTATATTTAGGACATCTGACGCACTGGGCGTATCTAAGATTTTTTTGTGCGGAATTTCCGGCAGGCCTCCCCATCATAAGATATCTAAGACAGCGTTGGGGGCTGAAAATGCAATTCCTTTTGAATATTATAGGCAAACTAGCAGGTTGATAGATAAATTAAAAAAAGATAAAATAAACATAATAGCATTAGAGCAAAGCAAAACTTCTATTGATTATTCTAAATTCAAACCTAAATTTCCTTTAGCTTTAATTGTTGGCAACGAAGTAAAGGGAATAAATTCTAGAATTTTAAAAAAGTGTGATAAAATAATAGAATTACCCATGCGGGGTAAAAAAGAGTCGTTAAACGTGTCTGTATCCTTTGGGATCGCAGGCTACAAAATCATTAAAAGTAAATAAAAATAAAAATATGTTCGAAGAATTTCAATCATATGTTAATGTTATGGGTTTTTCTACTTTACCTCCCGGCCTATTTACTTTATTTATGCTTTTGGCAGTCTGGTCATTGGTGTGGAAGGGGTTTGCACTTTGGAAGGCAGCAAGAAACACATCTAAGGTTTGGTTTGTGGTTTTGTTATTGGTAAACACATTAGGAATTTTGGAAATATTATACATATTTGTTTTTGGAAAGAAGAAGGGATGAAGAAAATAAAGTCGCCAGTTTTTGAGCTTTTCACTTTTGTGGCGGGAGCCTTAGTTTTGCGTTTTGTTTTAGAGCAATTTATAGATGAAAAATACGGTTTCTGGATAAGAATGATTTCGGTAGTTATAATTTTGATTTTTGGGGCGCTTTTTGTCTTAAAGGGTACGGCGAAAATTATAGAGGAAACAACTGGAGCATTAAGTAAAAAAACAAATTTGGCTGGCGGAATGTTGCAGTCTCTGGGGACTGCATTTCCCGACATGATTCTTGGGGTGGTGGCTGCTCTCATTAGCTTGAGCTTGGTGAGCACCGACTATACTGCAGCTATAAACTATGCCATTATTGCTGCTGCCACTACCTTTGGATCCAATATATATAATATAGGACACGCTGTCTGGTGTGTTTTTAGGCAAAACTTGGCTAACAAAAAAGGCAGACAAGTGTTGATGTTTCCTTATTTTAAAAAATTGGGAAAGGTTACGCCGCTAAAAGACCACAAAGTAAAACCAACCTTGGGAGAGTTTGAAAATTCTATAGATATTTTAACTGTTTTAACACTTTTAACATCAGCTGTGGCCATCTCTATGGTTTTGTTTGGCAAACTTAGCAATCCACCAGCCGGAATTAGTGGCGATTTATATCAGCTGGTAAAGCCAGTGGGGGTTGTTATTTTGATTCTCTGTATTTTTGCTATGTATTATTTTAGAAAATCAAAAAGAGAAGAGAGCCGTTTGGCAGAGGAGGATGAAGAAAATTATTACAGTAAAAAATCCATACCCACAATATTTGTGCATCTGTTATTTTCTGGTGTGGCTATCTTATTTGCAGCGGAAACAATGGTTAACGCCGTAAAAGTTTTTTCTGATTTGACCGGATTGCCTTTTGTGATGACAGGAGTTTTTGCGGGAGTAATAGGGTGTTTGGGCGAGATGATTGTTATACATAATTTTACAGTAAACCCAAAAGGCAGGATTGGAGATGCTATTGTGGGGGTTTCTATGGACAACATAGTAACCACAATGGGAGCTTCTATCGTGGCTATTATGGGAGGTATTTTTCTTGGAGGTAACGCCTTAATTCTAATCTTTGTTATTATTTTGGCGTTAAACACAATGTTAATTTGGCAAATTTCTAAACTCAAAAATTATTTTTATCACCGGGTATAGGTATTTGACAGGGGATAAGTGGTATGATAAGATAAAACCGACTAAATAAGTCGGTTTTATTATGAAAATTTCAAAAAGGGCGCAGTATGGCTTAACGGCCATGGTATATTTAGCCCGTAACAAAACAAAGAACGCTATTTCAATAAGGCAAATCTCAAATATTGAGAAGGTTCCTTTTGAGTATTTGAGTAAAATTTTCTCTGACCTAGAAAAAGCGAAGCTAGTTTTAGCTAGTCATGGAGCTAATGGAGGATACGTTTTAGCTATGCGTCCCGGAAAAATAACCGTAATGGATATAGTAGAATTGCTGGAAAATATAAATACCGTAAACTGTAAGCTTTGCCCAAAGCTAAAAAAATGTCTCACTAAAAATGTTTGGGGTAAGGTTGACGAGGCAGTCAGCAAAACCCTGAGTTCTATAACATTAAAAGACCTAATAAAATGAAGAGTATTTATTTAGATTACGCAGCCACAACTCCATTGGACAAAAAAGTTCTAAAAGTAATAGAGCCATATTTTTCTAGAAAATTTGGCAATACAATGTCCTTGCATCTATTTGGTCAGGAGGCAAAAACAGCCATAGAAAACAGCAGGAAAATTGTTGCCAGTTTTATTAACGCAGGAGCTAATGAAATTATTTTTACCGGTTCAGCCACAGAAAGTAATAATTTTGTTTTAAAAGGTCTGGGACTGCCAGGAAAACATATTGTTATTTCTTCAATAGAGCATCCATGCATTGACGAATCTGCAAGGTGGCTGGAAAAGCAGGGAGTAAAAGTGACAAGATTACCGGTGGACAAACACGGGATGATAAATCCTGAAGATGTAAAAAAAGCAATAAGGCCCGAAACGATTTTGGTTTCTGTTATTCATGCTTCAAATGAAATTGGTACAATACAACCCATTGCTGAAATTGGTAAAATTTGCCGGGAAAAACATGTATATTTTCATACAGATGCAGTGCAATCTTTTGGAAAAATTCCTATAGATGTTAAAAAACTGAATATTGATTTATTGACCGCCAGTTCACACAAAATTTATGGTCCAAAAGGAGCTGGTTTATTATACATAAGAGAGGGCATAAAGCCTGTGCCGTTGCTTCATGGCGGAGGCCAAGAAAACGGATTGCGGGGCTCTACGGTAAATGTACCGGCTGTTGTAGGTTTTGCCAAAGCAGTAGAAATATGCAAAGTTGGTATGGCAAAAGAATCAAAAAGATTTAATAAATTACGAGAAAAGCTTGTAAAGGGTTTATTAAAAATAAAGGGCAGTCATTTAAACGGTAGCCCTAAAAATAGTGTGCCCAATATTGTGAACGTCAGATTTGACTTTGTGGAGGGGGAGTCCTTGATTATCCAGCTGGATTTGCACGGGATAGCTTGTTCTACGGGATCGGCTTGTTCGTCTGCATCTTTAGAGCCTAGCCATGTTTTAATGGCTACGGGTTTAAAACCACAAGAAGCTCACGGGTCTTTAAGGGTTTCTTTGGGCAGATTTACAAAAGAAACAGACATAGATTATTTACTTAGGATTTTACCTGGCATAGTTGAAAATTTAAGGAAAATTTCACCGTTTAAAAATAGTTACAAATTTTAACTACTAATAAAATGGCATTATATTCAAAGGAAGTTTTAAAACATTTTAAATCGCCTCAGAACGTGGGTAAGATAAAAAATCCAGATGCCTTGGGAAAAGTGGGCAATTTGACATGCGGAGACGTAATGTATCTTTACCTAAAAATAGGAAAAAACAAGAGCGGAAAGGAAATAATAAAAGATATAAAGTTTGAAACCTTTGGCTGTACAGTGGCAATTGCCAATACCAGCTTGCTGACCACAATGGTAAAAGGCAAAACCTTAGAAACCGCACTGAAAGTAACCAAAGACGATTTGGTTAAAAAATTTAAGAATGTACCTTTGATAAAAGTGCACTGTTCTTTGCTAGCAATAGACGCTTTGTCTGAAGCAATTTATGATTATTTCAAAAAGAAGGGCAGGAAAATTACATCAGAGTTTGAGGCAAAACATAAAAGGGCAGAAAAAGTTGGCAGAGAGTTGCATCACCGCCATGCAGACGTTGTAGAATTAGAAGAAGAACTGCACAAAAAATGAGAAAAGTATTTGTGGCTATGTCTGGGGGAGTAGATAGCTCCGTATCAGCTGCTCTGTTGAAACAGGCCGGTTTTGATGTGACTGGAGTTTATATGAAGCAGTGGAGTCCTAAAGTGCTAGGTAAAGAATGTATTTGGAAGCAAGAGCGCCAGGACGCTATGAGGGTTGCTAATCAGTTAGGCATTAAATTTTTGACCTGGGATTTTTCAAAAGAATACGAAAAAGAAGTGGGTAAATATATGATAGACTCTTATAAAAAAGGAATTACCCCAAACCCGGATGTAATGTGCAACAAAGTTATAAAATTTGGATTGTTTTTTAATAAAGCCATAAAAAATGGGGCGGATTTTATAGCAACTGGACACTATGCAAGAACGTCGTTTGCTCGCTCGTCAAATCAAATTTTTTCTCGTCTCAACCCGTCTGCAGACGGTGCCCATTCGCCTCGAAAAAATTTATTTGGCTCGCTCGCTTTCTCAGCTAAATTATTAAAAGCTGCGGATAAAAACAAAGACCAGACATATTTTTTATACACTTTAAAACAAAAGCAATTAAGTAAAATTATTTTTCCTGTAGGGGATTTAGTAAAACCAGAAGTTAGAAAACTGGCTAAAAAGTTTAAACTACATGTGGCTAAGAAAAAAGACAGTCAAGGAGTTTGTTTTATAGGGCCTTTAAATATGAGAAATTTTTTGAAGTCTTATATAAAGCCAAAGCCCGGTAAAATTTTAAATCTTAAAAAAGAAATTATTGGAGAGCACGACGGGGTCTATTATTATACTATAGGCCAAAGGCATGGCTTAGACATTAAAACAGGGCATGGGCCTTATTTTGTGGTAAAAAAAGATACAAAGAAGAACATTATTTATATTGGGACAGAAAAAGATTTATATGCAAAAAAAGCAAAAATAAAAAATATACATTGGATAGAAAAGCCGGATAAATTTCCAGTCCAGCTAGATGTGCGTACTCGCTACCGAGCGCCATTAATAAAATCTAAATTACAAAAAGACGGCACAATTATTTTTAAAACAAAAGAAAGGGCAATTACCCCAGGCCAATCAGCAGTATTTTACAAAGGTAATGTTGTATTAGGCGGGGGAGTAATAGTCTAAAAACCTCAGCGCGCTGAGGCATTCTTTTTATGGGCCTCTTGATAAGGGTTTTTATTTTGATATACTGGACCTATACCCCAGGTAAGGGTATTATAAAAATATATTAATTTTAAAAAACATGACAAATAATAAAGAAAAAGCGTTAATCAATTTTAAGAAAGCTCATAGTCTATTGGCAAAAATGATAGATATGACAGAGAATAATGAGTATTGTATTAACATTATGCAGCAAAATTTGGCTGCCATAGGTCTTTTACGTTCTGCCCATGAAATGCTTATGGAAAACCACTTAAACTCATGCTTTAAAAATGCCATGGCTTCAAAAAACGAAAAGAAAAAACAAGAAATGACAAAAGAAATATTAAAGGTCACTAAATTATTTAATAAATAATATGGCAAAAGAACATATTTATCAGGTAAAAGGGATGCATTGTGCATCCTGCGAAATACTAATTGAAAAAAAGCTTTTAGATTTAGAGAATGTTAAGTCAGTAGACGCATCTACTGTTAGGGGAGAGGTTGTTATCGAATATGAAGGGGACAAGCCAAGCCCGGAAAAGTTAAACAAGATCTTTGAGCAAGAGAATTATAAATTTTTTGATTTTGCCTCGACAGATATCAAAAGGGCGAAGGGTGGTATCGCCTCTAAATCTGCCAACCCTACCTTGGTAGCTTTTAATATTGCAATTGTCATAATTATAGCTTTTTTATTCTTAAACAAGTCTGGAGTATCCGGAATTTTAAATGTAAGTTCTACGTCTTCTTTAGCAGCTTTTTTGGGGCTGGGGTTGTTGGCTGGAGTTTCTAGCTGCGCAGCGCTGGTAGGAGGAATGGTTTTATCTATGTCAAAACAATGGCAGGAGCTTTATGCTGACGAACAGACAACTTATAGAAAGATTGAACCCCATTTATTATTTAATGCAGGCAGGCTAGTTTCTTACGCGATTTTAGGAGCTGTTTTAGGAATAATTGGAAGCCGTTTGCAAATATCTTTTCAATTTACTTCTTTTTTAGTGATCGCGATATCTTTTTTAATGGTGGCTCTAGGACTCCAAATGCTGGGAGTAAAAGCATTTAGAAAATTTCAGTTTACTTTGCCCAAATTTGCTACGCGATATATTGTTAACGAAAAAAACTTTCAGGGTAAATATATGCCATTTATAATGGGAGCCTTAACATTTTTCTTGCCATGTGGTTTTACCATAACAGCCCAAGGATTGGCACTTTTGTCTGGGAGTGTGGTACAAGGCTCTTTAATAATGTTGGCATTTGCCCTGGGAACAGCTCCCATGCTTTTGCTTATAGGGCTTTCAAGTGTTAAGTTTTTGGCAAAACCACATTTGGCTGAAAGATTTTCAAAGGTCGCCGGGTTTTTAGTTTTATTTTTTGCTTTGTTTAATATCCACAGCCAAATAAATGTTTTGGGATTTACCGGTATTAGTCTTAATTTAGGGCAATCACAAACTGTAGGCGCCAGCGCAAAAGGCTTACCTCAAATTATTAACGGTAAGCAGGTTGTGAAAATGGAAGCTTCGGCTTCCGGGTATAATCCCAATTATATTAGGGTTAAAGTAGGCGTCCCTGTAAGATGGGAAATAACAGACACCGGCACAAGTGGATGTACAAATGCAGTTATTTCCAAAAGCCTGTTTGACGGGCCAATTACTTTGACTCCAGGACAGGTTTCCATAAAAGAATTTACTCCTGATAAACCTGGAAAGTATAGATTTTCTTGCTGGATGGGGATGGTAAACGGTACAATAGAAGTAGTCAATTAAAATTATGAAAAAAATAACAACAAAGACAACTTTATCAGAAATTCTAGAGAAAAAAGGAGCCGATGAGGTTTTGGCAAAACATGGAGTGCCATGTGTTTCTTGCCCCATGGCTAAGTTTGAAATGGATAAATTGCATATAGGAGATGTTTGTAAAATGTACGGGTTGCCTTTAGAAAAAATATTAAAGGATTTGAATAAATGAAATCACAAAAAGTAACATTTAAAATTGAGGGGATGACATGTGCTTCCTGCGCGGCCACTATTGAACACGGTTTAAAAAAAGAAAAAGGAATAAATTCTGTTAATGTTAATTTGGCTACAGAAAAAGCTTATGTTGATTTTGATAAAATCCAGATTAACAAAGATAAGATAAAGAAAGTTATTGATGGCTTGGGGTATAAAGCCACTGATGAATATATGCATGATCATGGAGGCCAAAAAAACATGCTCCGTAATCGCTTTATTTTATCTTTGGTCTTTGGCTTACCGGTTATTTATATGGTGATGGGGAAAATGCTTGGGCTTCCTATGCCTTTGATTTTTGAAAAATACGGAATATTTATTCAGATTGTCTTTACAACTGCGGTAATCTTGGCGTCTTTTAATATTTGGGCTTCCGGAGCTAAAAAGCTTTTGCATGCAGGGCCTAATATGGATACCTTGGTTTTAGTTGGAACCGCTTCAGCTTATTTTTATAGCTTAGTGGCAGTATTTTTGGAAAAAGAATTATATTTTGAATCAGCTGCGTTTATTTTGATTTTTATTTCTCTTGGTAAATATTTGGAAGCTGTTACAAAAGGAAAAACTTCAGAAGCTATTAAAAAGCTTATGGGGCTTCAACCCAAAATTGCCATTATAATAAAGGATGGCAGGGAGTTGGAAATACCGATTGATGAGGTAAAAATGGGAGATATTGTTTTGGTAAAACCAGGAGAGAAAATTCCTGTGGATGGAATAGTAGTAGATGGATATTCAGGAGTGGACGAAAAAGCAATTACAGGAGAAAGTATGCCCGTAGAAAAGAAAAAAGGAGACATGGTTATTGGGGCCACAATAAACAAAACAGGGGTTTTAAAATTTGAGGCTACAAAGGTGGGCAGTAATACAATGCTTGCCCAGATTATAAAGATTGTGGAGGAGGCTATGGGCTCTAAAGCTCCCATACAACTTTTGGCTGACAAGGTTTCATTTTACTTTGTACCAACTGTTTTTGGTATAGCGGTTTTATCAGCTGCTTTGTGGCTAATTTTGGGATTTCCATTTAGTTTTGCTTTAACTATTTTTGTGGCGGTTTTGATTATTGCCTGCCCTTGCGCACTTGGGCTGGCAACTCCTACGGCCGTTATGATGGGCACTGGGTTAGCGGCACAAAGAGGTATTTTAATTAAATCCAGCAAGGCGCTCCAAATAGCAAAAAGTATTAATATGGTTGTTTTTGACAAAACCGGAACTCTAACAAAAGGAGAACCCGTTGTTACAGAAATTGTTTTGGCTAGTGAAGAGGTGACTGAAAAAGAAGTACTGAAAATTGCAGGATCAATAGAAAAGAATTCAGAACATCCTTTAGCTCAAGCAATTGTTAATAAGGCAAAAGAGAAAAAAATTAATTTTGAGGAGGTCCAAAATTTTCAAGCAGTACCGGGAGGGGGAGTAAAAGCTGAGATAGATAAGAAACAAATTCTTCTAGGTACAAGAAGGTTAATGGCGGATAATAAAATAAGAACAGATGTCATTGAAGATAAAATGGTTTTACTGGAAGAACAAGGAAAAACAGCAATGATTTTAACTTATGATAAAAAAATAATTGGAATTATTGCCGTAGCAGATATTTTAAAAGAAAACTCAAAAGAGGCTGTGGACGCCTTGCATAAAATGGGAAAGGAGGTTGCTATAATAACTGGAGATAATAAAAGGGTTGCCGAGGCGATTGCAAAGCAAGTGGGAATTGATAGAGTTTTGGCAGAGGTTTTGCCCCAAGGGAAAGCAGATGAAATTTCAAAGTTGCAGAAAGAGGGGAAAATTGTGGCTATGGTGGGAGACGGCATAAACGATGCTCCGGCTTTAGCCAAGGCTGATTTAGGAATTGCTTTAGGATCGGGTTCTGATGTTGCTATGGAAACAGGCGAAATTGTCTTAATTAAGGATGATTTAAGAGACGTTGTTACAGCTATTGATTTGAGTAAATACACCCTAAGCAAAATAAAATTAGGTTTGTTTTGGGCTTTCTTTTATAATATTGTCGGTATTCCCATTGCGGCGGGGATAATTTATCCGTTTACTGGATGGTTGTTAAGTCCCTCTATCGCAGCAGCTGCCATGGCATTTTCATCTGTAAGCGTTGTTTTGAATGCTCTTTCAATGAAATTTTACAAATAAAAAAAAGTCGAAAAAAATACATTTTTCGACTTTGGCGATAGTTTTTAAAGGACCTATTCTGTCAGATCATCCCATAATCCCCATGGGTCCTCACCGTCTAAGTCGTTTTTGAGACTCCATTCTTGTATAGGAGTAAAATTAGGGTTGTTATTTTGTTCAAGAATAGAGTCTACTTCAGAAGGTGAGACGAGGGATTGGGAAAGAGATACAGATTTATGTAAGTATTGCATTATGTAGGCATCTTCATCTGTATCTTCGTAGTATCCCTGTAATACCGAGATGGCCCGAAACTGATTCGTGAGGAAGAAATGTTGCGCAGATAGGTTACTCTCTCGAACTTCCAATACGATTCGCGTGCGGCGTTCTCGCGATAACTTGCCGATCAGCTTGTTAAGCATCTGGGTACCCACGTTGTGGCGGCGGTAGTCGCTGGCCACGGCGAAGTTGAACACGTGGATCCGCGTCTTACACAAATCGTAGATCATGTAGCCGACGACGCGGTCGTCATGTTCGGCCACCATCCCAATGCAGTTTTGTTGGCGGAGACAGCGGATGAAGTCCTCTTCCGGCCAGGGATGCTCAAAGCTCTCCGACTCGATGGCGAGGACCTCGGGCATGTCGCGGCGAATCATCCAGCGGATGTAAACTTCAATTTTTCGTCTTCGGTCGCTCATAAAAACCTCCTTGCGTTAGCAAAAAAATAAAAATTTTAAAAGAGCACAATTAAAACATAATAACGTTTCTAAAATTAGATGTCAATGACTTATTGATTTTTAGGATTTTTTGTGATTTAATTAAGAAAATTAATAAAAATATGGATAAAACAATAATATTTATAATTATAGGAGTTATTATTTTAGGAGCTGGATTTTGGATGTTGCAGGCAGGTGTTTTTTCTGGGGATGTTCAGCCTGTTTCCATTCCAGAAGGTGTAATTTTATTTTATGGTGAGGATTGTCCGCACTGTAAAAATGTAAATGATTTTCTAAGCCAAAATAATATTGAAGAAAAATTAGAAATTACTCATCTTGAGGTTTATTATAACCAAGATAATCAAAATGTTTTGGCCCAAGTTGCGGAGAAATGTGGATTAGAGGCAGACAAAATTGGGGTGCCATTTCTATGGAACGGCGAGAAATGCTTGATAGGCGACGTTGATATTATAGATTATTTTAAAAATGCAGCAGGAATATAACAAAAAAATAGTTAGTTTATTGATGGCTGTAGCTGGTGTGTTTTATGCTGGTGTAGCTAAAGCTGTATGCCCAGTTTGCGTTGTGGCAATTGGGGCAGGTCTTGGGCTTTCAAGGTGGTTGGGAGTAGATGATATTATTTCTTCAATTTGGATAGGGGGGCTTTTGTGGGGAGTTAGTGTGTGGACTGTAATTTGGATGAGAAGTAAGAATTGGGGCTTTAAGTATGATAGCTGGGTGGTAACAGTAGCTTATTATGTGCTTGTTTTAGGCCCTCTTTTTTATAGCGATTTAATTGGGCATCCATTAAATAAAATATTTGGAATTGATAAAATACTTTTTGGGACTGTAGTCGGAACAATAACTTTTATTTTAGCAAACCGGTTGCACAGTTTTTTAAAAACAAAAAATAATGGAAAATCATATTTCCCTTATCAAAAAGTGGCAGTACCAGTTACAGCCTTAATATTAACCAGCTTATTTTTTTATGCATTAATAATATGGAAAATAATTTAGATAAAGATAAAATAAACGATTTTATTAAAAAAGTGGGGGAGAGTAAGCAAAACCAGCTAGATTTGTCTTCTGATGAAGATTTGTCTATTGCGATAATGAATTTGATTTCTATAGAAGAACATTTTTTCTTTACCGGAGCTAAGACTGGGAATCCACAGTATTTTGATTTGTTAAAAACAGCCCGCGAAATGCGGAAAGAATTATTGAAAAGAATTGTAAAAGATGTTGAAGCTGGTTCTGAAAGGTGGTGCATATCAAAGCATTTGTTGTCTGCCTCTATGAGATTAATGGAGGTGGGAACCAAAGCTCTAGGCCAGGATAAAAAAGAAGATGCCGAAGATTTATTTAAAAAAGCGTATGAACTTTATTCATTGTTTTGGGGAATTAATTTGAAGATGATAGATATGGGTGAAGTTAAAAAACTTGATGAAAACCAGATTGATATAAAAGATGAAGATAAAAAATCAGGAATAATGGCAAAGCTGGGCAAGATGGTAAAATATGTGGTTGACTGTTGCAAAGAATAAATGTGGTATAATATATAAATATTATTAATTTTTTAAAAATGTTTGGATTAAATAAATCATTGCCAAAATTTTGCGACTTAACAGGGAGAGTAGCCATAGTAACTGGAGCCGCTAAGGGTATGGGCAGGGCAGAGTCATTAAAGCTTGCCAGCGCCGGCGCCAAAGTTGTTTTAGCAGATGTTGATTTAGCAGGATGCCAGCAAGTTGTTGAGGAAATTAAAAAACAGCGAGGAGAGGCAATTGCTGTAAAATGCGATACCAGTAAAAAAGTTGAGATTGATAATGTAATTAAGGAAGCCCTTAAAAAATTTGGTAAGATTGATATTTTGGTAAATAACGCAGGTATTTTTCCTTTTCAACCGTTTTTGGAAATGTCAGAGGAAAATTTTATGAAAGTTATAAATATAAATTTAAAAGGATATTTTTTGATGG
>CAZIJR010000008.1:4707-20213 GCA_964539855.1 uncultured Candidatus Saccharibacteria bacterium | reverse complement strand
CTCCACATGAAGCGCTTGTTCTGCAGGTTTGGGGTAGGTAGTCAGTTATAACTTTACAGTTTGTACAAGTAAATGTAATTGTACCAGCAGTGTCGCTACTGGCGGTTCCTGTAAATTGTCCCGAGCAATTAATACTTGTCCCGGTAAAGTTTATCCATCCTATATTTTCACCCCAGGCGTATCCGGATAAAGCGCCAGCAGAGCTTATGAGTACGCCCCCAAAAGTGGGGGACATGTTTACCCATCCGTAATTTTCGTTCCATATATATCCTGTTATTCCGGAGTCTGTGATTTGAACATTTCCATTTGTTGCTCCAAAGTTAAACCACCCAGAGTCATCTGCCCAAGCATATTTATATGTGGAGTCTATTGTTCCGTTTGTAGTTGAGGCTAAAACAGGGGTAAAAAAAAGAAAAGCAAAAAAGAATGCAATAATAAAAATTCCTGCAAATTTTTTAAATCCTTTTTGCATATTTATATATTTTAACATGCCATAAAAAAAAGCGCCAATGGCGCTTTTTTAAGTAATAGGATCTTATACTTTGGCTAGGCGTTTTATGCACTTGGCACAGGCGAGTACTCTTTTGCCTGCGTTTTTGCCGTAAGTTAAATGAACCCATTGAAGATTTGGGCGTTTTCTTACTTTAGACGTAGGGTTATATTTTCCTCTTAGTTTTACAAGAGTTACACCCATAGCTGATTTTTTTCCACAAATTGAACAAATTTTTTCCATGATGTATTTTTTTCTGTTAAACAATAAGATTATATTAACATTAATTTTATTTTTTTGCAATATGTGATATACTTTAAGGTGTTACTAATATGTTTACAACAACAGTCATCACAATTTTCTCTCTGATTGTCTTACTTTTTTCTGTAATTATACATGAATTGGCTCACGGCTACGTAGCTTCTTCTTTGGGTGACCCCACTGCAAAATATGCAGACAGATTAACATTAAACCCCTTAAAGCATTTGGACCCCTTTGGTTCTGTTATTTTGCCTTTACTTCTACTTGTTGCAACTGCTGGGCAGGGACCTATTTTTGGCTGGGCAAAACCAGTGCCCATAAACCCTTACAATTTTAAAGATCAGAAATGGGGGACTCTTAAGGTTTCAATTGCAGGTCCGGCATCTAATTTTGCGATTGCAATAGTGTTTGGTTTGTTTATCAGGTTTTTTAATGTACCCGTCTTAGAGCCACTAATTCAGCTTTTAAGCATTGTGGTCATTTATAATTTTTTATGGGGAATATTTAATTTGGTACCCATTCCTCCGCTTGACGGTTCATGGATACTTTTTAGGTTTTTGCCCGGGGGACCCTCTGGGTCGTGGGAAAAGGGCAAAATGATTTTACAGCAGTATGGTTTGTTTATTTTAATTTTCTTCATATTTTTTGGCGGGCTCACAGGATTATCATACCTGGCCGGGTTTATGTATACATTGGTTGCAGGCGCGCCATTCCCCTTATTTTAAAAAACGTATTGACAGTAGAAATATTATTTGCTAACATAATTTTACATAAGCGCAATGCGCTTTATTTAATTTTAAATTAAATGCCAACAATTCATCAATTAATTAAAAAAGGAAGAAAGTCTCCTAAAAAACTAAAGAAAACAGTTGCTCTTCAGCGCGGTTTTAATGTGTTAAAAAACAGACCTTCTTATTATCCTTCTCCATTTAAAAGGGGAGTTTGTGTCAAGGTTTTTACCCAAACACCTAAGAAACCAAACTCGGCTTTGAGAAAAGTTGCTAGAGTAAAATTATCTAACGGAATGGAAGTTACAGCATATATCCCAGGAGAAGGCCACAATTTGCAGGAGCATTCAATTGTTTTGATAAGAGGTGGCAGGGTAAAAGATTTACCTGGAGTAAGGTACCACGTGGTTAGAGGAGTTTTAGACACACAAGGAGTGGAAAATAGGAAACAGGAAAGATCAAAATATGGTACTAAGAAACAAAAAGCATCATAATGAGAAGAGCATATAAAAAACATAAAATAGATCCAGATAGAATTTATAACGACGTGGAAGTTTCCAGGTTTATAAATAAAGTGATGGTTAGTGGTAAAAAATCAACAGCACAAAAAGTAGTGTATGGAGCTTTTGATTTAATAAAAGAAGAAACAAAAAAAGAGCCCTTGGAGGTTTTTAAACAGGCAATTGAAAATGCTTCTCCCCTTGTAGAAGTAAAGCCAAAGAGGATTGGTGGAGCCACATATCAGGTACCTATGGAAGTTAGAGGAGAGAGAAGGCTAGCTTTGGCATTTAGGTGGCTTATAGACGGCGCAAGAGGTAAAAAAGGTAAATCAATGGCAGAAAGATTAGCTCAGGAATTGATTGATTGCACTAATAATCAAGGATTAGCTATAAAAAAGAAAACAGATATGCACAGAATGGCCGAGGCCAACAAAGCCTTCGCCCACTTTGGTACTAGAAGGTAAAAATGACGAGAACACATAATATAGATAAATTAAGAAATATTGGAATTATTGCCCATATCGACGCCGGAAAAACAACTTTTTCGGAGCGTCTTTTGTTTTATACTGGAATTTCACACAAAATTGGAGAGGTTCATGAAGGAGAAGCTGTTATGGATTGGATGGAACAAGAAAGAGAAAGGGGAATTACCATTACTTCCGCTGCTACTACATTTTATTGGAAAGACCACCAGGTAAACCTTATTGACACCCCTGGCCACATTGACTTTACCGCTGAGGTGCAGAGGTCTTTGAGGGTGCTGGACGGAGCTGTGGTTGTGTTTGACGGAGTAGCTGGTGTGGAACCCCAGTCTGAAACAGTGTGGCGACAAGCAGATAAATATGTTGTCCCAAGGTTTTGCTTTATAAATAAATTAGACAGAATGGGAGCTTCTTTTGAAAAAAGCTTTAATTCTATTTTAAGGAAGCTGACTAAAAATGCAGTGGCTGTGCAAATTCCTATTGGATTGGAGGAAAAACTGGAAGGAGTAATTGATCTAATAAAAATGAAGGCTCTTTATTTTGAAGGAGAAAAAGGAGTCCAAGTAGTAGAAAAAGAAATTCCGGAAGATATGAAAGCTGAAGCTGAAGAATGGCATAAAAAAATGTTGGAAAAAATTGCCGGAGAAGATGACGCTTTAACAGAAAAGTTTTTAGAAGGTCAGGAAATTTCAATTGATGAGTTGAAAAAAACTTTGAGAAAAGCGGTGTTAGACTATAAGTTAATTCCTGTTTTTTGTGGTTCTGCTTTAAAAAACAAGGGAGTTCAACCTGTTTTGGATGCTGTTGTAGATTATTTGCCGTCTCCATTGGAGGTTCCTCCTCAGAAAGGGACTGACCCTAAAACAGGAGCCGTGGTAGATATGAAATCGTCTGACGATGAGCCCTTTGCGGCCCTAGTTTTTAAGGTGGCAACTGACCCGTTTGTTGGGACATTGACGTTTTTTAGGATTTATTCAGGTAAACTGGAAAAAGGATCTTATGTCCTAAACTCTACAACAGGAGAGCAAGAAAGAATTGCCAGAATTTTAAGAATGCATGCTGATGACAGAAAAGAGCTAGACGTGCTTTATGCGGGAGAAATAGGAGCTACAGTAGGATTGAAAGCCACAAGCACCGGTCATACTTTATGCGACAAGGCAAAACCAGTTGTTTTAGAAAAAATTGTATTTCCAGAGCCGGTTATTGGAATTAGAATTGAGCCAAAAACAAAAGTGGACCAAGAAAAGCTTATTATGTCTATTAGAAAACTTACCGAAGAAGACCCAACTTTTAGAATTAAAGAGGATTTGGAAACTGGTGAGACTATTATCTCTGGAATGGGCGAGCTTCATTTGGATATTATTGCAGACAGATTAAGAAGGGAATTTAAAGTTGAGGCAAATTACGGTAAACCCCAGGTGGCTTATAAAGAAACAATTAATGCTGAAGCCGAAGGAGAAGAAAAGTACGTCAGGCAGTCTGGAGGAAAGGGACAGTACGGACATGTCCTATTAAGAGTGAAGCCAAAAGAAAAGGGGGCAGGCTTTGAGTTTATTGACGCGATTAAAGGAGGAACTATTCCAAAAGAATTTATTGCTCCAGTTCAAAAGGGAGTTAAAGAAGCAATGGACAAAGGAGTTGTGGCAGGATATCCTATGGTTGATATTGAGGTAACGCTTTACGATGGAAGCTACCACGATGTTGACTCATCAGAATTTGCCTTTAAAATTGCAGGTTCAATGGCCTTCCAAAAAGCAGCTAAAGCAGCCAGGCCAGTTATTTTAGAGCCAATAATGAAAATAGAAGTGGTTTCTCCGCCAGATTTCTTTGGGCAAGTTATTTCTGATTTAAGCTCAAGACGAGGAAAAATAGAAGAAACCTCAGAGAGAATGGATATGAAGGTAATAGATGCTTTTGTGCCTTTATCTGAAATGTTTGGATATGTTACAGCCTTAAGATCTCTGACGGAAGGCAGAGCATCTTCTACAATGGAATTTAATAAGTATGAACAAGTGCCTGCTAACATTGCCCAGGAAATAATAGACGGCAAAAGAAAATAATCTTCGCTCGCCAAATAAAATTTTTTCTGCGTCTCGACCTCTCTACGGGGTACCCTCGCTTCTAAAAAATTTATTTGGCTCGCTCGAAAAATCGCAAAAAATAAGCGTTCTCCCAAAATAGGGTGGGCGCTTTTAGGTTGTGCTAAATTTAGATATTTAAAAACAGTGGTTTTTTTGCCACGTGGCAAAAAAGTGTATATAATAAAAATATGAGGCAAGTTTTAGAGGAGATTTTATGGCGTATTTACTATGCGAGCGGAGAAGGGGTAGGAGGAAGGCATGACGCCAGATTTTTTATTTTAAATGAAATACTAAAAGACATTCATGAATATAGTGGGTCACAGCTGAAGTCAGCAGTAGCTGATCTCAAAAGGGATGGTTTGATAAAAAAGAAAAAGGATTATGAGGGTTCGGTTTTGGTTTCTTTAAATGAAAAGGGCGTTTTGCGAGCAATCAATTATAAATTTAGGCGACTTAGTCATAAAAAGGAAAAATGGGATGGAAAATGGAGGATGGTTGCTTTTGATATACCCAGAGAGTTTCAAAAAGGAAGAAAAGCGCTCGTTTATAGGTTAAAAACGGCTGGTTTCTACGAAATGCAGGAAAGCATATTTTTATACCCTTATGATTGCAAAATGGAAATAGATATTTTATTGGAATTATTTAAGATTAAAAAATATGTGCGTTTTGGCTTATTGGATTATATTGATAATGAGGAGGGAATTAAATTAAGATATAAGTTGTAAGGTTTAAATAATTAAATAGTGACTTTTTTGCCACGTGGCAAAAAAGTATATAAAAAAAGAGCCCCGTAATCTACAGGGCAAGCGTCTGTCCTATCTGGGCAGGCGCTTTTGTGTTGAGTTTTATGGCTCAGATGCTGTTGAGCCGTTGGGATTACATGCCAGTTTCGCATCCTGCGGAGTTGTCGCTCGGGGGTTTGGGGATATCCCTTTTGACTAAAAAATTATCGATCAATTCCCCTAATTCAAACTCAAATTTTCGTTGATTCTTAGCTTCGACGCAGCACCCGCCCACATCGAACCCATCGTCGTCTATAACGTTGGCAACAAGGATCGGGCTCGGTCCTTGTTCTATCTTAATTTCAATTTTCACTAACGGGCCTCCTTATGTTTGTTTCAGGGGGACTGGAGGGACCCACTCCTCCGACTTTATCGAGAATGGTGACAGCTGGATTCTCGGGTCCGTCGCTACTGGGAATTCTCTGCTCCCAACGGAAGGTTGCAGAATCTTTTCGATTCGTTATCTGTACGAGGACCCAGCCTTTCCCGAGCTCATTCGTGATATGTAGGAGCACCCTCTCCAAAGCGCCATCTCCCTTTGTCTCACGGGTTGTTTCGCGGTAAGCCATGTCTAGCCCTTTTTGAAAAGGTTGTGGATGTTTTATCTGCGTGAATCTGGGATGTCAGTGTCTAGGGTAGGTCGGTCTTTCTACGTCTGAAATATGCCCGACGGCAACGCGGAAGAGAAACGACCGCTACTAGTTTCGAATCTCTTGCGGTTTTAAGCCTAATATTTTCTCTTTCGTTTGATGCGTTTCCGGTAAGATCCAGAACAAGGGTGTCCCATTCCTTGGTGGGTTGAATAGTTTCTTCGGGAACCTCGCGTTCCAGAAGAAATTCACCTGCGTTTTCAAGAGGGATGGGGACAATTCTCCAGCCTTGTTTTCCTAGCTGGTTGACCTCATTGAAAAATTCATTAAGATTTTTGAAGCGCGCAAGCTTTGAACACACGGTTCTGTATTCCCATTTTTTCACGGCATTTCTCCTATTTAATCGGGTTGAGTTGTCAAATACGTCTGGTTGCAGTATAATAGAATTACCCGAAAAGTCAATGTTTGCATAAGATTTATTATTGCTGTAAAATAGCTATTGACTTATAAAAAATAATATAATAAGATAAGAGTTGTTAAGCCGACCAAGCAAAATTGGCCGGTAATTATAAAATTAAAATATAAATTAAATAAAACAACGAGAGGACTCTAGCGTAATTTTAGACCCAATGTATATATCTTAGATGTCTAAAATTACGAAGTGATTTTTCTCGCCTTGCTCGCAAAATCATGGCAACAGAGAAATTTGAGAGGTCTAAACCTCACGTAAACGTTGGTACCATTGGACACGTAGACCATGGAAAAACCACATTATCAGCTGCAATTATGAAAGTTTCAAAATTGCGCGGTTTTAAATGTTCAGAAAAAGATGTAAGCCAAATTGACGCATCTCCTGAAGAAAAAGCAAGAGGGGTGACGATTTCTATTACTCACTTGGAATACGAAACAGATAAAAGACATTATGCTTTGATTGACTGCCCGGGACACGCTGACTATATTAAAAACATGATTACGGGAGCCGCTCAAATGGATGGTGGAATACTTTTGGTTTCTGCTCCAGACGGTCCTATGCCTCAAACAAAAGAGCACATTCTTTTGGCTAGACAAGTGGGATTGCCATCATTGGTCGTATTTATGAACAAATGCGACATGGTTGATGACCCTGAAATCCTAGACTTGGTAGAATCTGAAATTAGAGAGCTTTTAAAGAAAAATAAATATCCAGGAGACGAAATTCCTATTATAAGAGGTTCTGCATTAAAGGCATTGGACGCAACATCTGTTGATGATGCAGCTGCCAAACCAATTGTTGAATTATTGGATGCAGTGGATAATTATGTCCCAGAACCAGTTAGAGAATTAGAAAAACCTTTTGCTATGGCCATTGAAGATGTTTTCTCTATTGAAGGAAGAGGAACAGTTGCCACGGGTAGAATAGAAAGAGGAGTCATTAAACAAAACGATGAAGTAGAAATAGTGGGAATTAGGCCAACTCAGAAAACAGTTATTGTTTCTGTTGAGATGTTCCAAAAGTCATTGGACCAAGGACAAGCCGGAGACAACGTTGGTCTTTTATTAAGAGGATTGAAAAAAGAAGACATTGAAAGGGGACAGGTTATCTGCAAACCTGGATCAATTACTCCTCATACAGAGTTTGAAGGCGAAATTTATGTTTTGGCCAAAGAAGAAGGCGGTAGACATACACCATTTTTTACAGGTTACAAACCTCAGCTTTACATTAGAACATCTGATATTACAGGAGAAGTAACATTACCCGAAGGTACAGAAATGGTAATGCCTGGCGACACAGCAAGCTTAAAGGTTAAGTTAATTGTGCCAATTGCTTTGGAAGAAAAAGGAAATTTCGCCATCAGGGAAGGTGGAAGAACAGTGGGCGCTGGAGTTGTAACCAAAATTATCAAGTAATTACTGTAATGCCTGTAAAGAAAGAAACTACAACAAAAAAAAGGATTGTTAAAAAAGTGGAAAAACCTGTAGAAGTTCCTGCAATTGGTTTAAAACTTCGTATAAAATTGAAAGCATACGACCACAAAATCATTGACAATTCTGCTCGCCAAATAATTGACATTGCCAACCGCTATGGAGTCGAAGTTGTCGGCCCCATACCATTGCCAACAGAAATTTTGAAATACACTGTAAACCGTTCAAGTTTTATACATAAGAACGCAAGAGAGCAGTTTGAAATGAGAGTACATAAAAGAATGATTGATATCTTAAATCCAAACCAAGATATTATAGAAGCGCTGAGAGATCTAAATTTGCCTTCTGGAGTTGACATTACGATAAAAATTTAGTAAGCTATTTAATTAGGTTAAAATCTAGTTTAAAGGAGCGATAGTTAACTTTTCTATGAATATTTCTTAGTCGAAAATTTATAGGATAACAACATTGCCGAGAAGTCGGGCAATAGCCCGATTTTTTGTTAAGAAAGAGAAAATATATGAAATTCGTCTTAGGGAAAAAAATTGGAATGTCTCAGATGTTTGATAAAGATGGTAAAATAGTACCAGTTACTTTGGTCTCCGCCGGACCTTGCTATATCTTGCAAAAAAAGAATAAAGAAAAGGACGGATATGAAGCCCTGCAATTTGGTTTTGAAAAAATAGAGAAAAAAAGCAAAATTGGGAAGTCCATGAAGGGCAAGGAATACAAATATATAAAAGAACAGAAAATTCAGGGTGAAGACGCTTTGAAGGTGGGAGACGAAATAAATGTGTCAATTTTTCAGGAGGGCGATAAGGTAAAAGTTTCCGGAATGTCTAAGGGAAAAGGTTTTCAAGGAGGAGTAAAAAGGCATGGATTTTCTGGTAGAAATGCCACGCATGGCGTAAAGCATGAACACAGAACATTGGGTTCTACTGGCAGAAGATACCCTCAACACGTCATAAAGGGGCAGAAAATGCCCGGCAGGATGGGGTTTGAGAGAGTATCTGTAACTAATCTTAAAATTGTAAAAGTTGATACAGAAAACAATTTATTAGCAGTAAAAGGAGCTGTACCCGGAAGAAACGGGATATTGCTTGAAATTAAAGGTTAAAATGAAAGTTGATTTATACAACCAGCAAGGAGAAAAATCCGGAAGCGCAGTTTTGCCCAAAGAAATTTTTGAAGTAAAATTCAACGCAGATTTGGTTCACCAAGTTGCAGTTTCTTTGATGGCTAATAAGAGACAAGTTTCAGCTCATACCAAAAATAGAAGCGAAGTTAGAGGAGGAGGCAAAAAACCATGGAAGCAAAAAGGAACAGGAAGGGCTAGACATGGGTCAAATAGGTCTCCTATTTGGAAGGGAGGAGGCATAACATTTGGCCCAAGGAATGATACCATTTATGCTAGAGAAATTCCTAAAAAAATGAGAAGAAAGGCTTTATTGATGGTACTGTCGCAAAAAGCAAAAGACAGCCAGCTTGTTGTCATGGATAAAATTGAGTCAAAGATTGGAAAAACAAAAGAAATGGCTAAATCATTGGAAAAATTGCCTTGCTACAAGCACACAACTTTAATAGCATTGCCTAAATATGACAAAAAAATATTTTTAGCGACCAGAAACATTAAGAAAACATCAATTGACGATGCAAGGAATTTAAATGTTTTAGATTTGCTAAATTCCAAATATTTACTTATTACAAAAGAAACGATAAAAACAATAGAAAAAACATTCACAAAATAATTCATGGCATTATTAGACTTTTTAAAAAGAAAAAAGGAAACAGAAAGATCAAAACAACCGGCGAAAAAATCCGATAAGGGTTTAGTTAAAAAGGAAGCAGAAAAAAAGCCGGTAAAAAAAGCTGAGCCTACCCCTGCCAAGCCTGCGGTAAAGAAAGGCAAATTTAGTTACGATGCCATAAAGGAACCACATATATCTGAAAAAGCAACTTATTTGGCCGAAAGAAACCAGTACACATTTAAGGTTTCTCCTAACTATAATAAAAATGAGATAAAAAAGGCTGTGGAAGGTATCTACGGAGTAAGTGTTTTATCTGTAAATTTAATAAAAATTCCGGCTAAGAAAAGAAGATTGGGCAAAACTCAGGGTTTTAAAAAGAGTTTGACCAAAGCAGTAGTGAAAATCAAAGAAGGACAAAAAATAGAGATTTTATAATATGAAGATTTATAAACCAACAACACAAGGCAGAAGAGGAATGACAGGGATAGACTTTTCCCAGCTTGCGAAGAAAAAACCGCAAAAGTCGCTTTTAAAATACGTAAAAAGAAACGTGGGCAGGTCAAATTCTTCAGGAAGAATTACAGTAAGACACAAAGGTGGCGGAGTTAAAAAACGCTACAGAATTATTGAATTTTATCAAACAAGAATGGATTCTCCGGCCAAGGTGATTGCTTTAGAATATGATCCGAATAGAACAGCGTTTATAGCCTTAATAGAATACAAAGGAGGAGAAAAACAATATATTATAGCTCCTCAGGATTTAAAAGCCGGGCAGGAAGTTATTTTTTCTGAATCAGCACCTTTGACTCCAGGAAACAGGACAAAATTAAAAAACATTCCCGTTGGAACAAGTATTTATAATATTGAACTAGACCCAGGCCAAGGTGGAAAAGCCGTAAGATCAGCTGGAAATTCGGCGCAAGTTTTGGCTCAAGACGGAAAACACACAAACCTTAAAATGCCATCCACTGAAATAAGGAGATTTAACAGCGAGTGTTTTGCTACAATAGGTATGGTTTCAAATCCTGAAAACAGATTTTATACAGCTGGAAAAGCTGGGAAATCCAGACTAAAAGGAAAAAGGCCTCATGTCAGAGGAACTGTAATGAACCCGGTTGACCATCCGCACGGAGGAGGTGAAGGCAGACAACCAATTGGATTAAAGCATCCAAAAACTCCCTGGGGAAAGCCAGCTTTGGGAGTAAAGACAAGAAAAAAGAAAAAATGGTCAAATAAACTAATTGTTCAAAGACGAAAAAAATAAAACATGAGCAGAAGTTTAAAAAAAGGTCCCTATATTGATGAGAGATTGCTTAGTAAGGTTTTAGGTCTTAAAAAAGACGAAAAAAAGATTATTAAAACCTGGGCAAGGCACTCTACGGTTTCTCCTGAAATGGTAGGTTATACTTTTGGAGTTCATAATGGAAAGGAATTTGTGCCAGTTTATATTTCAGAAGATATGGTGGGCCACAAGCTTGGTGAGTTTGCAGCAACTACAAAATTTGCAAGGCATGGTGGAAAGATACAAAAGGGCCTTGAAGTCGCAGCCGAGCAAAAAGAAGCGGCAAAAGTGGAAAGCCCCGCTGCCAAAAAATAATACAAACAAAAAGCATGGAAGTTAAAGCAAAATTAAGCAATTTACGAACAGCTCCCAAAAAAGTCAGAAAAGTGGCTGATTTGGTGAGAGGCAAGAGGGCGCAGGAAGCTGCAACTATACTTTCTTTTACTGTAAATCAGTCTGCCAGGCCTGTGCTGAAACTTTTGAATTCTGCAGTGGCTTCCGCAAAAAAAGAATTTCATTTAGACGAGGCAAACTTGTTTGTTTTAAAAATTACAGTTGATGAAGGTCCTAAGCTGAAGAGATGGCACCCAATGTCCAGAGGCAGGGCCTATCCTATCATAAAAAGAACATCTCATATTGCATTAACTTTAGGTGAGATAAAACCTGTTGTGAAAAAAGAAAAACCGAAGGCGACTACGAGTAAAACAACTAAAATAAAAAGAAAAATAGTTAAAAAATAGACATGTCCCATAAAGTCCATCCAAAATCATTTAGAATAAAGGGAACAGAAGATTGGAATATCCGTGGTTTTTACGGTAAAAAAATGCCTCAATATTTAGAGGAAGACTTTTTAACAAAAGACTTTTTAAGAAATAAATTGGCAGAAGCTTCTGTGGCTAATATTGAGATAGAACATTCGGCTAATAAAATAAATATAATTATTGAAACTGCCAGACCAGGCTTGATTATAGGTAGGGGAGGTGAAGGCGTGGAAACCTTAAAAAACGAAGTACAGAAGAAAATTCAGGCAAAAATAAAAGAAAGCTCTAAAAGAGAAATTAAAATAGAAATTAGAGAAATTAAAAATCCTTGGATTTCAGCGGCTTTGGTCGCTCAGATGGCTGCCCAGCAAATTGAGAAAAGGATGCCTTTTAGACAGGTTTTAAAGAAAACAATAGAAAGAGTTATAACTAACAAAGAAGTAAAAGGAATAAGAATGGAAGTCTCCGGAAGATTAAACGGAGTTGAAATAGCCAGACGCGAATGGCTTTCCCAGGGGAGAATGCCCAGAAATACCATAAGAGCTGACATTGATTACGCCCAAGACGAAGCGCACTGTACCTACGGAAAAGTTGGAATAAAAGTTTGGATTTATAAAGGAGAAAAATTTGAATAATATAGTACTATGAGCATATTAATGCCAAAAAAAGTTAAACACAGAAAGTGGCACAAAGGCAAAGGAAGAGCCCGCGGGTCAGCCGATTCAAGAGCAACAGAGGTTAACTTTGGAAGCTTTGGATTAAAAGCATTGGAACCAAAATGGATAACCGCCAGACAACTGGAGGCTGCAAGACGCTACATAATAAGATATTTGAAGAAAGGCGGAAAGCTGTGGATAAGAATTTTTCCGGATAAACCAGTTACTTTTAAAGGTTCTGAAGTAGGAATGGGTGGAGGAAAAGGGGGAGTTGACCATTATGTTTATCCTATAAAGCCGGGAAGAATTATTTTTGAATTGGATGGACTTCGTGAGGATATTTCCAAGGAAGCGCTGGAAGGAGCAGGCAGTAAGTTGCCAATTAAGACAAAATTTGTTAAAAAGGATTCTATCTAGTATGAAAACTGAAGAATTAAGAAAAAAAGATAAAAAAGAATTGGAAAGAACAGTTCAGGATATTAGAAAAAAACTAAGCGATCTTAGGTTTAAGTTTTCTTCCAATAAATTAAAAAACGTAAAAGAAATTAGCACTTTAAAGAAAGAGATAGCGAGGATATTAACTGTGATAAAAAAACAAAAATAATATGGCAAGTAAAAAATTACAAGGAATTGTGGTTTCAGATAAGATGCAAAAGACTGTTGTAGTGCAGGTTGAAAGAATAAAAGAGCATCCAAAATACAAGAGAAGATTTAAGAGCCACAAAAAATATAAAGCCCACGACGAAAACCAAGAATATCATATTGGAGATAAGGTTGTAATAGAGGAAATAAAGCCAATGTCAAAAGATAAAACCTGGAAAGTAACAGGCAAAATTTAATCAAGAAATTTTATGATTCAGCCAAGATCAATGCTAAAAGTGGCGGACAATTCTGGAGCAAAAATTATACAAGTTATTAATGTGCCAGGAGGAACAAGAAGAAGATATGCTCAATTGGGAGATATTGTTGTCGCTGCGGTCAAAAAAGCAGAACCCAGAAAACTGGTTAAGAAACATGATAAAGTAAAGGCCGTAATCGTAAGACAGAGAAAAGAATTTAGAAGGATTGATGGATCTTATATTAGATTTGATGATAATGCGGCTGTAATTTTGGGCGATGGGAAAATACCCAAAGGAAGCAGAATTTTGGGTCCTGTAGCCAGAGAATTAAGAGAAAAGGGTTTTGATAAAATTGCCGGAATGGCATCGGAGTTATTATAAAAAATATGAAAGTAAAAAAAGGAGATACAGTTTTAATAATAGCAGGCAAAGACAAGGGGAGAACAGGAAAGATAATAAGGTCATTTCCAAAAGATTTGAAGATTTTAGTTGAAGGAATTAATTTGAAAAAAAAGCACGTAAGGCCCAAAAAGGAAGGCGAAAAAGGACAAGTGGTTGAAATCCCGGGTGCTTTAGAAACTTCTAATGTAAAAATAGTTTGCCCGAAATGTGGAAAAGCTTCCAGAGTGGGATATAAGCTGGAAAAAGACAGGAAGTTTAGGATTTGTAAAAAATGTAAACAAGAAATTTAAAGAAATGCCAAGTTTAAAAGAAAAATATATTAAAGAAGCTGTTCCCGAGATGATAAAAACCCTCGGTTCAAAGAATAGTATGGCAGTCCCCTCTATAAGGAAGGTTGTTTTGAATAGCTCTTTTGGAAAATTAGTGGTCGGAAAGACGGGCGGAGAAAGAGAAAAAATACAGAATCTTATAGTTCAGGACCTATCTTTGATTGCAGGTCAGAAAGCCAATTTGGTAAAATCAAAAAAATCAATTGCAGGATTTAAACTAAGAGAGGGTTTGGAAATTGGAGCAGTTGTTACTTTGAGAAAAAGCAGAATGTGGGATTTTTTGGAGAGATTGGTTTATCTTTCTTTGCCAAGATCCAGAGACTTTAAAGGCCTTAATCTAAAATCAATTGATAAAAAAGGAAATTTATCAATTGGATTTAAAGAACACATTATGTTCCCAGAAATTTTTACTGAAAAAGAAAAGACAATTTTTGGCCTTGAGGTCACGGTTGTTGTAAAAGCAAAAAACAAAGAAGAAGGCCTTGCGTTGTATAAATTATTAGGGTTTCCGATGAAGGAAAAATAAAAAATAAATAAGATGGCTAAAGTATCACAAGAAGCAAAAGTTAAACAAAAACCAAAGTTTTCCAGCCGAAAGGTTAACAGGTGTTTTAAATGTGGCAGAAGACATGGATATATGAGAAAATTTGGCCTTTGCAGAATTTGTTTTAGAGAACTGGCAAATAAAGGTGAAATACCAGGTATTAAAAAATCAAGTTGGTAAAAAATATGACAGACCCAATAACAGATATGTTAAATCAAATAAGGAGCGCTCAAGCCGTTGGTAAAACAGAGGTTTTAGTTCCTTTGTCAAAGATAAAAAATGAAATTGCAATGATTTTGTCTAGTGCTGGCTTTGTAGGAGAAGTAAAGAAGTCAGTAAAAGCAGGTGAGAAAGCCTTAAAAATTACTTTAAAATATGACAACGAAGTACCTGCAATTGCAGGATCAAAGAGAATTTCAAAACCCGGACAGAGAATTTATGAATCTTTCCAAGAAATTAAAAAAGTTCACGGAGGATTTGGTATTTCAATAATTTCAACATCAAAAGGTTTAATGACAAACAAAGAAGCAAAAAAACAAAAAATTGGCGGAGAAATAATTTGCCAAGTTTGGTAATAAAAAAATATGTCAAGAATAGGAAAAAAACCAATTGAAATTCCAGAAGGGGTAAAAATAGAAATCTCAGAGAAAGAGATTAAAGTTTTAGGTCCAAAAGGAGAATTAAAGCAAATCATACATCCTGAAATTAAAATTGAACAAAAGGATGGTAAAATTTTTGTTAGCCCCAAAACAGTATTGTCAAAAAGGGGCAGGGGATTATGGGGTTTGTATGCGGCGCTTGTTTTAAATATGATTGAAGGATGTAGCAAGGGTTTTGAAAAGAAATTGGAAATTGAAGGGGTTGGGTTTAAGGCAATCGTAGAGGGTGATACGCTGGTTTTGAATCTTGGATTTTCAAATCCGGTTAAAATTAAAAAAATTGAAGGAGTTAATTTTGCAGTCGAAAAAAACGTTGTTATTGTTTCGGGGATTAACAAAGAAAGAGTGGGGCATATGGCAGCCTTGATTAGAAAGCAGAAAAAAGCTGAGCCTTATAAGGGTAAAGGAATAAAATACCAAGGAGAGAAAATTAGAAGAAAAGAAGGTAAAAAAGTAGTAGCATCTAAATA
>CAZIJR010000008.1:0-4607 GCA_964539855.1 uncultured Candidatus Saccharibacteria bacterium | reverse complement strand
ATGTCAGCAAAACAGGAAAAAAGAATAAGAAGGCATAAGAAAATAAGGCAAACCATAAATGGTACAGCCAAAAGGCCAAGATTGTGTGTTTTTAGGTCAAACGCTCATATTTATGCCCAGTTGATAGATGATGATAGTGCCAAGGTTTTGGCCCAGGTTTCAGATACTGATTTAAAATTAAAAAAAGGAGAAAAAAAATCAGACGCGGCAAAAGAAGTGGGAAAATTAATTGCCAAAAAAGCAAAAGAAAGCAAAGTCGAAGAGGTTGTTTTTGACAGAGGAGGAATTGTTTTTCACGGCAGAATAAAAGCTTTGGCTGATGGAGCCAGAGAAGGTGGACTAAAATTTTAATCACAATATGGCAGAAGAAATAAAAAAAGAAGCGCCCGCGTCAGCAGGCAACACAAGAGATAAAAATGCTTTTCCAGCAAGACCTGGTGGTTTTAGGCCTGCCTCGCATCAAGGCGGGCAAATGAGAAGACCTGGGTTTGGTAGAGCCGGAGTGGGAAGAGATAAGCCGAGAGACGAATTCCAAACAAAGCTCTTGGATTTGGCCAGAGTTACTAGGGTTACCGGAGGAGGAAAAAGAATGAGTTTTCGTGCGGTGGTGGTGGCTGGGGATAAAAAAGGCAAAGTTGGAATTGGTGTGGATAAGGGCAGGGATGTTTCTCAAGCAATTGAAAAAGCAACCAGAATTGCTAAAAAGAACTTGGTTAATGTTATAATTGTAGATGGAACCATTCCTCACGAAGTTGAAGCGAAATCAGGACCCGCAAGGATTTTATTAAAGCCCCAAAAAAAAGGAAGAGGACTGGTAGCCGGAGGAGCGGTGAGGACTATTTGTGATTTGGCTGGAGTAAAAAATATCTCTTCTAAAATACTTTCAGGTTCAAAAAACAAACTGAATAATGCTCGGGCTACAATGGAAGCATTAAAGAAACTAAAAGTAAGAAGCTAATATGCAGATACACGAATTACAACCAAAACATAAAGCAAAAGCCAAAAAACGTGTTGGCAGGGGAGGCAAAAAAGGAACTTATTCCGGAAAGGGGATGAAAGGACAAAAATCCAGAGCAGGAAGAAAAATGGTTCCGATGATAAGGGAATTGATTAAAAAATACCCAAAATTAAGAGGGTATCGTGCGATTAGATTGCAGAAATATTCAGTTGTAGTGAACCTTGATACATTAGAAAAAACATCCAAAGATGGCGACGTGATAAGCGCCGACAATTTGATAAAAAACGGGATTGTGCGTATGATAAAAGGTAAGAAACCAGAAATTAAAATATTGGGTAATGGAAAATTGACTAAAAAACTGACTGTTGAAAACTGCAAAGTTTCTGAATCTGCAAAAAAGGCAATTGAAAAAGCCGGAGGAACTATTAAGTAAAGGAGGCATAAATTTACATGTGGTACGATAAAATATTATTTCTTTTCAAAAATAAAGATTTACGGAAAAAGTTTTTGTTTGTACTTTTTCTTTTTGTGGTTTTTCGAGTAGCAGCTAATATACCTATTCCAGGAATAGGCGCTGAAAATTTGAGAAAGTTTTTTGACCAAAATCAAGTTTTTGGTCTTTTGAATTTGTTTACAGGAGGAGCGCTTAGTAACTTTTCCGTTGTTTTGCTTGGCTTGGGTCCTTACATTACGTCTACCATTATTTTACAGTTGCTCACAATGATTTTCCCTGTTTTAGAAAAGCTTTACAAGGAAGAGGGGGAGTCAGGAAAGCAGAAGTTTAATCAATATGCCAGGCTTCTTGCCATCCCATTGGCCGCTTTTGAAGGATATGGGCTTTTAACAGTTTTTGTAAAACAGGGAGTTATCTCAGAATTTTCATTTCCGGTTTTAATTTCAGCCATACTAACAATCACAGCCGGGGCAATGTTTTTGATGTGGATAGGAGAAATTATTTCAGAGCAGGGTATGGGAAATGGTATTTCTTTGCTTATTTTTGCTGGAATAGTAGCCCGTGCTCCAATAAGTATTTTTCAAACTTTTGTTGTTTTTGATGCTTCAAAAATTCCTTCTTACATTATATTTATTGTCCTTTCACTTATTATAATCGCCGGAGTGGTGGTAATTACCGAGGCCCGTAGGAATATACCGGTTTCTTATGCAAAAAGAGTTAGGGGAATGAAGATGTATGGAGGAGTCTCAACTTATCTACCGTTAAGTGTTAACCCTGCTGGAGTTATTCCAATCATTTTTGCTTTGTCAATTCTTTTGTTTCCAGGAATGGTAGCTAGTTTTTTGGGAGGCTATCCAGGCCTTGTGGGAAGTATAGCCACAGGCGCTGGAGAGCTTTTTAACAACGCTTGGGTACACGGAATTTTATACTTTTTACTTGTTATTCTTTTTACTTATTTTTACACTGCAGTTACGTTTGACCCCAAAACAATTGCCGAAAATCTACAAAAAATGGGTGGGTTTGTTCCGGGCGTAAGGCCGGGTAAGCCTACAGCAGAATTTATAAAGCACATATTAAATAGAGTGCTTTTTACAGGCGCAATATTTTTGGGATTGATAGCTGTTTTGCCGTCTATTGTGGCAGGAGCCACTGGCGTTACGGGCTTTACATTTTTAGTGGGAGGAACTTCGCTCTTAATTATTGTTAGCGTAGTTTTAGATACAGTAAGGCAAATTAATGCTCAGCTCCAAATGAGGGAGTACGAAACTTTTTAAATTATTTTATTAAATGAGTAAACAGGTTGTAATAATATTTGGGCCTCCTGGAGCGGGAAAAGGAACCCAGGCAAATCTTTTGGCTGATAAAATTGGTCTTTATCATTTTGAGTCTAGTAAAGTTTTAGAGGCGTGCTTTAAAAAAGAAGATCCTAAGAAAACCTACAAAATAGAGGGGCAAACATATACTATAGAAGGTGAAATTAAAAGATGGCAAACAGGCCTCTTGATTAGTCCTCCTTTTGTTGTAAATTTATTTTCAGATAAGATAAAAGACCTGGCAAAGGAAGACAAATCTCTTGTATTTTCTGGGTCTCCCAGAACTGTTTACGAAGCAGAAAAAGTGACTCCTTTGATTGTGGAGCTTTTTGGGAAGGAAAATATAAAGATTTTTCTTTTGGAAATATCTGCTAAAACAACAATTTTTAGAAACTCTAATAGGAAAATTTGTGAGCTGATGCGCCATTCAATTTTATTTAATAAAGAAACAGAAAAACTGACACTATGTCCGCTGGATGGTTCTAAGTTAATAAAAAGAAAAGACTTGGATGACCCTAAGGTAATAGAAAAGCGCTTAAACGTTTTTAGGGATGAAACCTTCCCTATTTTTGAAATTATTGAAAAACAGGGTCTAAAAATAAATAAAATAAATGGAGAACAAAATGTGGCAGATGTTTTTAATGACATTTTGAAAATCGTGCAATGATAACCCTAAAAACCAAGGAGGAAATCCAAATAATGAAGGAGGGGGCAAAAATCCTCGCGCAAGTTTTTAAGGAAGTTGAGAAAAAAGTTAAGCCAGGTGCTACAACTTTAGAATTAGATAGAGCTGCGGAAGCTCTTATTTTGTTTCATGGGGCAAAACCTGCTTTTAAAGGATACGATGGATTTGCCTATTCATTGTGCGCGTCTGTAAATGAAAATGTTGTGCATGGGCTTCCTTCGGGGTATATTTTAAAGGAAGGAGATGTTATTGGCTTAGATCTTGGGGTTTTGTACAAAGGCTATTATTCTGATATGGCGATAACGGTTCCTGTTGGTAAAGTCCCTTTTGAGGTAAAAAGGTTATTAGATGTAGCTAAAAAATCTTTAAGGTTGGGTATCAAAAAATCGAAACCAGGCAATACAGTGGGTGATATAGGAAATACTATACAAAGATTTGTTGAAGATCAAAAATTTGGAGTGGTGAGAGATTTATGCGGGCATGGAATTGGTAAAAATCTCCACGAAGATCCTAAAATTCCTAATTTTGGAAAAAGAAAAAGCGGAGAAAAGCTAAAAGAAGGAATGGTGATTTGTATAGAGCCAATGGTGACAATGGGGGATTATAATTTGAAGAAATCAAAAGATGGTTATGGGTTTTCTACAAAAGATAACTCATTTGCGGCCCATTTTGAGCATACAATTTTAATAACAGAAAAAGAGGCCATAGTATTAACCAAGATTTAAAAACAACGGTATTCCCGTTGTTTTTAAATATATGATATAATTAAGTAATATTAAAAACTAAAAAAAGCCTTATGAAAAAACTAAAAAAAGCCTTTCATAAAATTAAAAAGTTTTTCCGGGGATTTACTATAATCGAGGTGATAGTAGCAGTCTCGGTAATTGGAGTGCTTGCCAGTATTCTTGTTGTTTCTGTTTCATCTTATATAAATAAGTCCAAGGATAGTAAAATTAAAGCAGAGATTTCTGAAATAATAGGTGGAGCAGGTATGTATTATGCAGAAAATTTTACTATTAATGGCTATGATATCCCCGGTTCTTTTGACCTTGCTTCATCGGGAAGTGATTATGTTTTTTCAACTAATGGCTCAGACGCTTATGTTGTTTATGCTAAATTATCAACTAGCGATAATTATTGGTGCGCCGATTCTACTGGAAACTCAGCAGAATTAGAAAGTTCTCCGGACGCTGGAGT
>CAZIJR010000007.1:0-23541 GCA_964539855.1 uncultured Candidatus Saccharibacteria bacterium | reverse complement strand
CAGTGCCAGAGGAGGCGCCCGATGCCTTGAAAGGCGGATGGACATTAATCCCGTCCAATGGGTTTCAAGAATTTGTTCTAACTCCTTTGCCAGAAGAAATTAAGTCGCTGGCTCAAAAATTTCCCAAGTTTAAAACAACCCTGGAAGATTTGGGAATATCAAAAAAAGTTTCTGATGTAAGCGGGTTGAGAGCATCCCAGCTTACTTTCCCTGGATTGTCTGAAATTTTAGGCTCTTCTGCTATTGGGAAATCTGTTTCAAAGCTGCCATATTTTCAGCAGAAAGAGATTCCCACAGACATTGTTTTTGCCAGAACTGCAGATGAAAAAATTGATTTTAACATCAAGGTTGCGATTTCTGACTTGGGAAAACCAATCCAATCTATAAATACTATAACAAATGCTCCGCTTACATTAGTTGTTAAGCCTGAAAAACCAGCTAAAAGTGTAAAAGGATATTTGATTTTTAATTCAAGTGATGCGGGGCCAATTGTAAAAAATAATATTGACAGTTTGATTAACGCACTTTCGGCTTCTATGGCAGACTCTATAAAAATGGCGGTAGATAAAAATACACCCAAAGATCTTGTATTAAAAGAGTTTGATTATCAAGAAAAAGAAAGCTCGGGTATTTGGCAGGCTAGCATTGTTGCTCCTGTTGTGGAAGGAAAATATGAAGTTAGGACGGTAATAACTTATATAGATGAAGGTGAAGCGCCCGAAGAATTAAAAATGATAGCAGTAGTGGACCCTGAAGGGTATATTTATAAAAAAATAAATGGAGGGGATGAAGAGGCGCGTATTAAAGACGCAGAAGTTTCGCTTTACTGGCTAAATCCTGAAGGACCCGGAGGGTACCCCCAATTTGAATTATGGTCCGCAAAAGATTATCAGCAAACCAATCCTCAAAAAACCAATGCAACCGGAAAATATTCTTTCCTATCGCCTGAAGGGACATATTATTTAAAGGTCGAGGCAAAGTCTTATAAGAGTTATCAAGGTGAGCCGTTTGAGTTAAAAGAAGGCGCGGGAATACACATAAATATTGAATTAAAATCAAGCAATTGGTTGCAAGGATTATTTTCTATCCAGGCAATTGTGATTATGTTAGTTGTTATAGTTTTCTTGTTGATTGCAGTTATATTGGCAGGAGCATACATTATTTTAATTAAAAGAAACAATGGATAAAGCTAAGTTTTTGTTAATAATTATTTTGGTTTTATTTTTAGCAAATATATATTTTGTTACTCAGTTCGTGTTGCTTAATTTGGAATTGAAAGAAGTTCAGCAAGCTGTCCAGGTGCAAGAAGGTGATGAAAAATCCGTAATTTTTGCAGAATTGTTTGTGGACAAGGTTTTGTCGGGGAAGGGAGAAGTAAGTTTTGATGACAGGTTAAAATTGGAAAATGCGGTAAGGGATATAAATGACCAAAATATACTTTTGCATTGGCAGAATTTTGTTAACAGCAAAACAGACATTGAAGCCCAGCAGGAAGCAGGCCAGTTATTAGGGTTGCTTCTTGTCAAAATTTCCAAATAGGTAAAAGGTGTTGACAAGCTTTTTAAAAAAGATTATACTAAACAGCATATATAAAAGAAGTGGTTATTTTACTCTAGAAAAATTAAAGCTTAATTTTCGGTTGTTTGTATTACCGAAATTTTTTATTTTAATAATTTAAAATTTTTACTTATATTCTTAATGCGGAGCGCGAACTATTCTCCGCACAATATTTAATGGCAGAAATTATAAGGAAAGTTAAAAATTTTTCAAAATCTAAGGTATTTAGTTTTCCAACTCCCCATCTTTTGACAATGCAAAGGGAGACCTGGGATGATTTTTGGGATGTAAGAGTAAAAGAGCTTTTAGAGGAAATCTCTCCTATAAAAGACTATACGGGCAAAGAGCTTGAACTTTGGTTTGAGGATTATAAACTTGGCAAGCCAAATTATAAAAACGGCCTTGAAGCCAAAAAAAATAACGACTCTTTAGAGGCGCCCTTAAGGGTAAAAGTAAGGCTGGTAAACCTAAAGACAAAAGAGGTAAAAGAGCAGGAAGTGTTTTTGGCTGATTTCCCTGTTATGACAGAGAGGGGTACTTTTGTTGTAAACGGAGTTGAAAGAGTTGTAGTTTCCCAGCTTATACGTTCGCCGGGAGCTTTTTTTACCAGCAGAAGTTCAAAAGGGAGGGACTATTTTGGAGCCAAAATTATCCCGAATAGGGGTGCTTGGCTGGAATTTGAAACAGAAGAATCAGGATTTATAGGGGTAAAAATAAACAGAAAGAGAAAGGTGCCAGCCACTACGCTTTTGATGGCTTTGGGATTGGAAAATGTAGAGGCAGTGGAAAAAGCGTTTAAAGATATTGATAATGGAGATATAAGGTATATAAAAGAAACACTAAGGAGAGATACTTCAAAAGACCAAAAAGAAGCTTTGGTGGAAGTTTACCGCAGGTTAAGGCCCGGAGATTTGGTAACTCCAGACACTGCCCAAGATTTAATTTTCAATATGTTTTTTAATTTTGACAGGTACGACTTGTCAAAGGTAGGCAGGTGGAAAACTTTGCAAAGATTGCCTCAATTAGCTACTAAAAAATCCGATAAAGACATATCCAAAGAAGAAAGGATACTGAGAATAGAAGACATTGTGGAAGTTGTAAAAGAGGTTATAAGATTGAACAATGATCCAACAGCAAAACAAGACCAAGTTGACCACTTGGGAAACAGAAGGGTTAGAACATTGTCGGAGCTTTTGCAAAACAGATTGCGCGTGGGAATGATGAGAATGGAAAGAATTATAAAAGACAAGATGTCTACTTTAGAGCTTGATACTATTACTCCAATACAGCTTGTAAATCCAAGACCTTTGATGGCCGTGGTAAAAGAATTTTATACTTCTTCTCAGTTTTCTCAGTTTATGGACAACGAAAATCCGTTGGCTGAATTGGAGCATAAAAGAAGGCTTACTACTACAGGACCTGGAGGTTTGACCAGAGAAAGAGCAGGCTTTGAAGTTAGGGATGTGCAGCCTTCTCACTATGGCAGAATTTGTCCTATTGAAACTCCTGAAGGTCCAAATGTAGGATTGGTGGGCCACTTGGCAACTTATGCTAAAATAAATCCTTATGGGTTTATTGAAGCTCCATATTTTAAAGTAAAAAATGGCAGGGTTACAAAAGAAGTTGAATATTTGTCAGCTCAGGAAGAAGAGCGTCATTGTATAGCTCCGGCTTCCGTGCCCTTAACAGATACTGGAAAAATTTTACCTGAAATTCCACCAAATAAAGTTGAGGCAAGAGTAAAAGGAGAGCCGGCTGAAGTAGAAATTTCAAAAATAGATTATATAGATGTTTCTTCAAAACAGTTTATTTCAGTTGCCACTTCTTTGATTCCGTTTTTGCAGAATGATGATGCATCCAGGGCTTTGATGGGTTCCAATATGCAGAGGCAGGCAGTTCCTTTGATAAGGCCCGAGCCACCGCTAGTTGGTACTGGAACGGAAAGAAACGTGGCTCGCGATTCTGGTCAAGGAATTATTGCCAGAGCTCATGGAGTTGTAAAAGAAGTTGATGCAAGGCATATAAAAGTACAGTATGAGGAGAAGGGTAGAAAAGTAGATGAAGATTATGAGCTTCAGACATTTGTAAGGACAAACCAATATTCTTGTTTCCACCAAAAGCCAATTGTGGAAAAAGGGGAAACATTTAAAAAAGGAGATGTTTTGGCTGATGGAGCTGCAATTTCGCATGGCAGACTGGCTTTGGGCAGAAATATTTTAATGTGTTTAATCCCATTACGCGGAGGAGGATTTGAAGATGCAATTACTATATCCGAAAAATTGGTTAGAGAAGACGAGTTTACATCTATACATATAGAAGACTTTACTTGCGATGTTAGAGAAACAAAACTTGGTCCTGAAGTTACAACATCTGATATTCCAAACGTTGGAGAAGAAAAACTAAAAGACTTGGATGAAGAGGGAGTTGTAAGAGTGGGAGCAGAAGTGGGACCTAATGATATTTTAGTTGGAAAAATTTCTCCAAAAGGTGAAGCAGAATTAACCCCTGAAGAAAGATTGTTAAGAGCTATTTTTGGAGACAAAGCCAAAGATGTAAAAGATTCTTCTTTAAGAATGGAACACGGAAAGAAAGGAAAAGTTACTAACGTAAAAATATTTTCAAGAGACTTGGGTCACAAATTAGAGCCAGGAGTAATTAAAAGAATTCAGGTTGAGATTGCTGAAACTAGAAAAATAAAAGTGGGAGACAAGCTGGTTGGAAGGCATGGAAACAAGGGAGTTGTTTCACGAGTTTTGCCAGAATCTGAAATGCCCTTTTTAGCTGACGGAACACCAATAGACTTTGTTATGTCTCCGCTTTCGGTTCCTTCTCGTATGAATTTGGGGCAGATTTTAGAGACTCATTTGGGATTGGCTGCTCACAAATTAAATTATATTGCGATTTCTCCGGCCTTGCTGGGAGCAAATAGAGATGATGTCAAGGCTGAGCTAAAGGAAGCTGGGCTTCCAGAGTCTGGGCAAATGATTGTGTATGACGGAAAAACAGGACTTCCTTTCCCAAATCCTATAACAGTGGGATATATGTATATAATGAAGTTGATTCATATGGTGGATGATAAAGTTCATGCCAGGTCAATTGGCCCGTACTCTTTAATTACTCAGCAACCTTTGGGAGGAAAAGCCCAGTTTGGAGGACAGAGATTTGGAGAGATGGAAGTTTGGGCTTTGGAAGGCTATGGAGTGGCTCACACTCTGCAGGAAATGTTGACTATAAAATCAGATGACGTTCAAGGAAGAGCGTCTACTTATGAGGCTATATTAAAGGGCGAGCCCATAAGAAATCCTAATATTCCGGCTTCCTTTAATTTGCTTGTTGCAGAGTTAAAATCTCTGGGCATGGCAGTTGAAGTAAAAGAAAAGCCACGCGAACTAAGAGACGACCCGCGAGAAGATAGGCGTGACAACCGTGAAAATAAAAAGTAATTTTTATTAAATATTTACGCTAATGAGAGTTATAGATTTAGAATCAATAAGAATAAAGCTGGCTTCGTCTGAAGATATAATGTCATGGTCTCATGGAGAGGTGACAAAGCCGGAAACAATTAACTACAGAACTCAAAAGCCTGAAAAGGACGGGCTTTTTGATGAAAGGATTTTTGGCCCTGAAAAAGATTACGAGTGCGCCTGCGGAAAATATAAAAGAATAAGATATAAAGGCGTTGTTTGTGATAGGTGTGGAGTAGAGGTTACCAAGTCTTCTGTAAGAAGGGAAAGAATGGGTCACATCAAGCTTTATACGCCCGTTTCGCATATTTGGTTTTTGAGGGGAGTGCCATCAAGAATGGGTTTGGTTTTGAATAAAAGCTCGCAACAGCTGGAAAAAGTTATTTATTTTTCCTCTTATATAATTACAAAAGTTAATGAAGAAGCCCGTGACGCTGTTATGGAAGCTATTGAGCAAGAATATAAGTCTAAGGTTAAGAAGGAAAAAACAGAGGCAGCTAAAAACGAACTTAAAAGCGCCAGGGAAAAAGCCAAAGAAGAAGTTTTAGATATAGCACCTCTTCAAATTTTATCTGAAGTTGTTTATCATACCATTTCGTTAAAATACGGTGAGATTTTTGAAGCTGGTACTGGAGCTGAGGTTGTGAGAGATCTTTTTTCAAAAATTGACTTGAAAAAAGAAACAGAGGCATTGGCCATAGAAGCCAAAGAAGCTCCACCAGCAATGAAGAAGAAAGTACTGAGAAGGTTAAAATTGTTTCAGGGAATGCTAAAAGCTGGTGTAAGGCCAGAATGGATGTTTTTGGATGTTTTGCCTATATTGCCTCCAGATCTAAGGCCTATGGTGCAACTAGATGGAGGAAGATATGCCTCATCTGATTTGAATGATTTATACAGAAGAGTAATAAATAGGAATAACAGACTAAAATATTTACAAGAAATTTCCGCTCCGCCAGTTATTGTGAGAAATGAAAAAAGAATGTTGCAAGAAGCTGTGGATGCTTTGATTGACAATGAAATGAGAAAAGGCGTTACAACAACCGCCACAACCGGAGGAAAAAGATTGTTAAAATCCTTGGCAGCGATGTTGGCAGGAAAACAGGGTAGGTTTAGGCAGAACTTGTTGGGAAAACGCGTGGATTATTCAGGAAGGTCTGTTATTGCAGTAGGACCGGAATTACATTTTTCTCAGTGTGGTTTGCCAAAAACTTTGGCTTTGGAAATTTTTAAGCCGTTTGTAATTAAAAGAATTTTAGATAAAGAATTAGCTTTTAACATCAGAGGAGCTGCTAGACTAATAGATGAAAAAACTCCTGAAGTTTGGGCTATTTTAGAAGAAATTATAAAAGATAAGCTGGTTTTGTTGAATAGAGCTCCAACCTTGCATAGGCTGGGAATTCAGGCTTTCAGGCCAATTTTGACAGAAGGAGAAACAATAAAACTTCATCCATTGGTTTGCGAAGCATTTAACGCTGACTTTGACGGAGACCAAATGGCTGTTTATTTGCCTTTATCAGACGAAGCCCAAAAAGAAGCAAAAGAAATAATGCTTTCTTCTTTAAACCTTTTAAGGCCTGCAACAGGAATGCCTGTTATGGGACCCTTCCGAGACATTGCTTTGGGATGTTATTATTTAACAAAACTGAAAGAGGATCCAAAGGCAAAGGATATAAAAGTCTATTCTTCTGATTCAGAAGCTATCACGGCTCTTGAATATGGATTCCTTGGTTTGAATGACAAGATAAAAGTTCCAAATCCAAAATCGGGTCAAGCCGAACTTATTGAAACATGCGTAGGCAGGATTATTTTAAACGCCGTATTGCCTCATGACTATCCATATGTTAATAAGTTGGTTGATAACAAAGCGTTAAAGGGAATGGTGAGGGAAGTTATTGAAAAATATTCAAACGAAGAAGCAGTTGCTATTATCGATAAAATAAAAACTCTTGGTTTTGAATATTGCACGCTATCTGGAGTAAGCTGGGGAATGGACGATTTGATTGTTCCTCCTGAAAAGAAAGAGTTGGTAGATAAGGCAGAAGATGAGGTAAGAAAAATTGATAGTCATTTTGAAAAAGGGTTGTTAAGCCCAGAAGAAAAAACATCTCAGAAGATTTTGATATGGCAGACTGTAAAAACAAAGCTTGAAGCTTTGTTGAAAGAAACATTGCCACCAGATGGACCCGTGATGTCTATTATTTCAGCTGGAGCCAGGGCAACTTGGGCTCAGCCCGTGCAGATGGCAGGAATGAAAGGGTTGGTGAATAACCCATCTGGAGATATTATTGAATTGCCTGTAAAATCGTCTTTTACAGAGGGTTTTAACGTGTTGGAATATTTTATTTCTACCCATGGAGCTAGAAAAGGTACTGCAGACACTGCATTGAGAACTTCTTCTGCTGGTTATTTAACCAGAAGATTAGTGGATGTTGCTCACGATGTGATTGTTTTTGAAAAGGATTGTGGAGATAAAACAGGAATGGTTGTCTATAAAAAAGACGCTGATTTGATTGAGCAAGACTTTTCTTTCAAAATAGTTGGCAGAACTGCTTTGGAAACAGTGGAACATAATAAAAAAGTTTTTGTGAAAAAAGGAGAGTTTATAAACTGGAAGACAGCTCACGCAATTACAAACGAAGAGGGAATAGAAAGAGTACTTGTGGCCTCACCTTTGACCTGTAAATCAAACCAGGGTGTTTGCCAAAAATGTTATGGATGGGATTTGGGTAGAAACGATGTGGTAAAAATGGGAGAGGCTGTTGGTATTGTGGCAGCTCAGGCAATTGGAGAACCAGGCACCCAGCTTACACTTAGAACTCACCACTTGGGAGGAATTGTGGGAGCAGGAGACATTACCCAAGGTTTGCCTAGAATTGAGGAGATATTTGAGTGTAGGGCGCCCAAAGGAGAAGCGGTTATGTCTTTAACTGCAGGAAAAATTGTGGGTATTGATGAAGAAAAGAGAATTGTCTCAATAAAACCATCAGATAAAAAAGCTTCCAAAAAAGATATAATGGAATACAAAATTCCAGGAAGAATTGCCTTGCTAGTAGAAAAAGGCCAAGAAGTTAAGGAAAACCAAGCTTTGTGTGATGGAAGCTTAGATCTTAAAAAGCTCTATAAGACTGGTGGAGTAGAAGTCACTCAAAGATATATTTTGCAGGAAGTTCAAAAGATTTATGCTTCCCAGGGAGTGGATATTCATGACAAGCACGTTGAGGTGATTATCCAAAAGATGTTCAGCAGGATAAGAGTTAAAGAAGAAGGTGATTCAAACTGGATAAGAGGAGAGGTAGTAGAAAGAGTTATCTTTAACGAGGAGTCTGATGAGTTAAAGAAAGATAAAAAGTCAGCTCCGGCTGGAACTCAGATACTTTTGGGAATTTCAGAAGTTGCTTTAAACTCAGAGTCATTCTTGTCAGCCGCTTCTTTCCAACAAACTTCAAGAGTTCTTATAAAAGCATCACTTGAAGGAAAAGAAGATAAATTACGTGGACTAAAAGAAAACGTAATTATAGGAAAACTTATCCCAGTAGGCACAGGCTTTATCCCCAAAGATAAAGAAAAGTAAGTATCATAGAAAAACGGCTCATGCTAATTAGCATGAGCCGTTTTTAGTGCTCTCAAGAACTCCCCCGCAAGGGTAATTTTTGTTTGTTCTTAATATTCAACAAAAGTGTGTGTTTATTTAGCGGTTTTTTGCCGTATGGCAAAAAACCGCTATTATTTTATTATCTTTTTTATTATAATAGAAGTATGAACAAAGTGGTGGAAGAAATTTTATGGAGAATATATTGTGCCACATCTGATAGGGTTGGTGGGCGTAATGATATTAGATTTGTCTTGCTAAACAGTATAATAAAAGATGCTCGTAGCTTTACTGGCAAACAATTAAACAAGGCGGTTTACGAGCTTACCAGACAGAAACTAATAAAGAAGAAGGAATATGAGAATTCAGTTTTAGTGTCTATGAGTGAAAGAGGGATATTGCGCATGATAAATTATAAATTCAGGCGGCTTAATGATAAAAAAGAGAAATGGGATAACAAATGGAGAATGATTACTTTTGATATACCAAATTCATATGAAAAAGCAAGAAAAGCATTGGTTTATAGGTTAAAAATGGGCGGGTTTTATGAGTGGCAAAAAAGCGTATTTTTATATCCCTACGATTGTCGTGAGGAGGTCAGCGGTTTTACGAGGTTGTTTAAAATAGAAAAATATGTGCATTTTGGCTTAGTGGAATTTATTGATGACCAAAATAAGCTTGAATTTCATTTTAAATTGAAGTAACAATAATTTTATAGCGGTTTTTTGCCGTACGGCAAAAAACCGCGAATGACCTATTTATTTCATCAAATGTTGTTTATTTTTTTATATTTGGAGAAGGACTTTTATGCCTGCTTGGCCGGTAGGTAGGTGGAAAAATGCGCTTGAATGGAGTTTTGCAAAATGATACAATAAATTAATTTAGTTAATCTGAATTTGTTTTATTTATGTCAAAAAAGAATAAAAATAAGAATGGGCGAGAAAAGAAGAATAAAAATGGTAACGAAACAGTTAAACCGTCGCTTTTAACTAATTGGGTAAAAAGATGGATAAAAGCGATAGTAATGTTTTTGGCAACAACGATTATTATTCTGTCTTTCCCGTTTTTTGATAAAGCAGGATTTTTAGGAGAATTATTTTATAAGCTTTGTGATTTTTTGATAGGAAAAGCTTTTTATACCATTCCTTTATTTTTATTTGTGTCTGGTTTAATGTTTTTGAAAACAAGGAAAAAGGGTAGAGATTTGGCAATGGGCATAGCTGTTACAGTTTCTGTTGTGGGAGTTGCTGGGATTTTAGCAGCTAAAGATTTAACTTTGATGAATGGAGGGTGGATAGGATTTTTATTGTCAAAATTACTCGTAGGTCTTTTTGGACTTTTGGTTGCCAATATTGTATTTGGCGCTGTTTTAGTCGTAGGACTCTTTATATTTTTACAATTTATATGGCAGGATTATCCCAAGAGGGAAAAAGAAGAAAAACAGTCTTATGTTCTTAACAGGCCAGATAATAATGACATGAAAATCAAAGGAATATCATCAGAGAGACAGGAAAAGGCGAAAGTTACCCCGTCAAGAATAACATTATTTAAAAAGGGCAATAACGACGGACCAGAAAAAAAAGAAATTACAAAAGCTGTTACAGCAGCTAACAAAAATGACTATCTGTTGCCTCCCCTAGATTTGCTGAGTAAAAACGAAACTTCCCCAACCTCCGGAAACATAAAGGAGAATTCAATGATAATCAAAAGCACCTTGGATAACTTTGGTATCCCAGTGGAAATGGCGGAGGTTAATGTGGGGCCTACGGTTACACAGTATGCTTTTAAGCCTGCTGAAGGAGTAAAGCTTTCTAAAATTACCACTTTGTCAAACAATTTGGCCTTGGCTTTGGCTGCTCATCCAATTAGGATTGAAGCTCCTATTCCAGGAAAATCCTTGGTAGGAATTGAAGTTCCAAATAAAGTCAGGTCTATTGTTACATTAAGAAATTTGATTTCTCAAACAGCTTATCAAAATGCTACGAGCCCCTTGCTTGTTGCTTTGGGACGTAATGTTTCGGGAGCCCCTGTTTATACAGATATTACAGAAGGTCCACATGTGTTAGTTGCTGGAGCTACGGGAACAGGAAAAACAATATTTCTAAATACTTTGATTTTGAGTTTATTATACAAGTGCACTCCAGACAATTTGAGAATGATTATGGTAGATCCAAAAAGAGTAGAGTTCCAGCACTACAATGATATTCCCCATCTTTTATGCCCAGTTATATACGACGCCCAAAAAACTATAAATGCTTTGCAGTGGCTGACCAGGGAAATGGAAAGGCGGTTCGAGGTTTTTTCAGAGGTTCCGGCAAGAAACCTTGCTACATATAACTCAAATAAAACAGTTATAGCAAATGGAATGCAGTTGCCGTATATTGTGTTTGTGGTTGATGAACTGGCAGATTTGATGGCCGCTAAAGGCAGAGACCTGGAAGCTGGAATTGTGAGATTGGCTCAAATGGCAAGAGCAACCGGAATCCATTTAGTGCTTGCAACACAGAGGCCGTCTGTAGAGGTTATTACAGGGTTAATTAAAGCCAATGTTCCTACTAGAATTACTTTTCAGGTTTCCTCACAAGTTGATTCAAGGACAGTTATAGACACTTCTGGAGCAGAAAAATTATTGGGAGCAGGAGATATGCTTTTCTTGTCCGCAAAATCAGCAAAAATAGGTAGGATACAAGGGCCGTATATTTCAGAAAAAGAAGTTAAAAAAGTTTCTGATTTTATTTCAAACCAAAAAGAAAAATTTCAAGAGCCTCAATCTGTTTTGGTGCAAAACCTGCATGATGCTTTGGACGCCCCTGATCCCAAAGAAGCCAAAGAAAACGGAGGAGGGGAATTTTTTGGGGGTGACGACCCTTTATTTGAGGATGTTAAAAAAATTGTTTTGGAAACACAAAAAGCATCTGCTTCATTTTTGCAAAGAAGATTAAGAATAGGATATTCGCGCGCCGCACGATTGATAGATATGCTAGAGGAAAAGGGAATTGTGGGACCTGCTGATGGGGCAAAGCCAAGAGAGGTGTTTGCTGAACATGCAACCTTCAGTTCAAAAATTTCTGGGGCTTCTCCCGATGAGTCAGAAACTCCGGCCGAAGACAGCGAATGGAAAAAAGTGTAATTTAATTTTTAAATAACCTTACATGGCAAAAGAAAAAAAAGATAAACCAGAAGAAAAAAAAGAGAATAAGGCGCTTAATAGCGCGGTTGATGAAATAAAACAGCGTTTTGGCGAAGGGGCAATTATGACTATGCGCGAGATACACGCGGTAAATGTGGATGCAATCCCTACAGGGTCTATTGCCATGGATTTGGCTTTAGGTGTGGGTGGGATGCCCAGAGGTAGAATAATAGAAATATATGGAGCTGAGTCGTCTGGTAAAACTACATTATCTTTACACGTGGTAGCAGAAGCGCAAAAAAAAGGAGGAGTCTGCGCCTTTGTGGATGCCGAACATGCCATGGATCCGGATTACGCAAAAAGATTAGGAGTAAATGTGGATGACCTATTAATTTCCCAGCCAGATTCTGGTGAGCAGGCTTTACAAATTGTGGAAACGCTTGTTAAATCGGGAACTGTGGATGTGATAGTTGTTGATTCTGTGGCAGCTCTAACTCCTCAGCGAGAGATAGAAGGTGAAATTGGAGACCAGCATATGGGCCTTCAGGCAAGGTTAATGAGCCAAGCTTGTAGAAAACTTTCTGCCATAATGGCAAAGTCAAACACAATGGTTATATTTTTAAATCAGACAAGAATGAAAATTGGAATGGTTTTTGGAAACCCAGAAACTACTCCTGGTGGGCTGGCATTAAAATTTTACGCTTCGGTAAGAATTAATTTAGCAAGGACAGCCCAGATAAAAGCAGGAGAGTCAATTATAGGGAATAGAGTAAAAGCCAAGGTCGTAAAAAATAAAGTGGCAGCTCCCTTTAGGACCGCAGAGTTTGATATTTATTATAATGAAGGTATTTCAAAAACCGGAGATGTTTTGAGGATGGGAATTAATAGCGGGGTTATAAAGCAATCCGGGAGTTATTTTGCTTTTGAAAATACAAAAATGGGGCAGGGCACAGAAGGAGCCAAAACATTTCTAAAAGAAAACAAAGACGTAATGAAGCAGATAAAAAAGCTTATTATTGAAAAAGCATAAACAAATAAAAATCCCGCTAAGGCGGGATTTTTAAGTCTAATTTTTTATTTTGGGGTATATGCCATCAAGCCCATTTGGCGGGCTCTTTTAACGGCGTTTGCAATCTTTCTTTGATGATGGCTACATAGATTAGTTTTCTTTCTTGGTTTTATTTTATAAAAACCAGACACATATCGTGCCAGCATCTCTGTATTTTTGAAATCTATGTCGTCAATATTTTTTTGGCAAAAATAACACATGAATTTGCGAACAAAGTGAGTAAATTCATGCCGGAATTGAAAACGTTTATATAATCGAATACATCTGTTTTTAATTCCGGCGATGCTTTTATCGTTTATTTAATTTTTAAAATGGTATATCTTTAACGTCTATTTCATCAGCCGCGTTATCTTCAAATGAAGGGGGTTGGGCTTCGGCTGCTCTTTTGTCTTCTTCTGAGGGGGGAGTGTAATTTTCTTCTATTACGGGAATTTCGTCTTGTTTTGGGGCCTCAGGTTCTGGTTTTTGTCCGAATGCCGGCCTTTGATAGGATGAGCCTCCTGCTCCTCCGCTCCCTTTTGGACCCATTTGCATTGATTCTGCAATTATTTCTGTTCTGTATTGTTTAACTCCCTGGGAGTTTGTCCAATTTCTTGTTTTTATTCTTCCCTCGATTAAAACTAATGAGCCTTTGTTTAAATATCTTGAGCTTATATCAGCCAGCTTTCCAAAGCATACTATGTTATGAAATTCAGCTTCTTGTTTTTTTTCACCAGTTCCAGATGTATAAAACCTGTTGGTGGCAATACTAAAACTTGTTACCTGTTGTCCGGAAGGCAATGATCTTACTTCCGGGTCGCGGGTGACGTTGCCCAATACGAATGCTTTGTTTAAATTCATGATTTTGCGAGCGAGGCGAGCGAAATCACTTCGGAATTTTAGCCACATAAGATATATACATTGGGGCTAAAATTACGCTCGAGTCCTCTTTCGTTTATTCGCCTAATAGTTCGTCTAAAGTTTGCTCAATATCTTTAAGCTCAACTTTTTCTTTAACTGCAGACGACTTGTCTTGCTCTGGTTCTTTTATCTCCTCAGTCTTTTTTTCTAGTTTAAAGGTCTCTTCCGTTTTTACTCTTGTTCTTCTCTCTTTTCTGGGTTTTATAGGGTTTTTTACCACAAGCATTTGTCTTACAATCTTTTCGTCTTTTACCATATCGGCTTGGATTTCGCTTAGTTTTTCCTCTTCCATCTGAAATTCTAAAACGCCCATAAATCCAGATGCGCTTTTTTTTATAGGGTAGGCCAAGGTCTTGGCAGAAGGGTTTGTTTGTTTTAAAATTATGCCTTCTTTGCTTTGAACAAGAGATTCAATCTCTTTTGCCTTAGTTTCCGCCTCTTCTGAGGTTATTTCAGGAGAAACTATATATGTCAATTCATAGATTTTCATAGTAGGCTCATTATAGCAGATTGTTGCAATTAATCAAGCTTTTTATGTATAATAGCTATATGACAAAAATAAATTCCACAATCTTCAAATCATACGACGTAAGGGGCATATATCCTTCAGAATTAAATGAAGAGGCAGCTTTTAAAATAGGCCGAGCCTTTGTTCAACATTCAAAGACAAAAAAGATTGTTATGGGCAGAGACGCCAGGCTTTCTTCTCAGGAGCTTTTAAAAGCCTTTGTAAGGGGAGTTTATGCCGAAGGTGGTACTATAACCGATATTGGGCAAGTGCCCACAGAATGCGTGTATTTTGCTTTGGGAGCAGATGATTTTGACGGAGGTGTTATGGTGACAGCTAGTCATAATCCAAAAGAATATAATGGGTTTAAAATGATGAAGAAGGCGAACGGAGATATACAAATGGTCCGAGGAAAAGACTTGCTTTCTGCTGTTGAGCAAGGCAAATTTGAACCTGGCGAAGAGCCGGAGACAGAAAAAAAAGATATTTGGAAAGATTATTTAAATCATATTTTCTCTTTTGTAGATTTAAGTGAGATTGTGCCCTTAAAAGTTATTGTTGACGCTTCAAATGGCGTGGCTGGAAACGTTATTTCAAAAATAACCGATAAATTACCCGTGGAAATTATAGCTTTAAATTTTGAACCAGATGGAAATTTTCCAAATCATGGTCCAAATCCTTTAGAAGAAGGTTCTGCAGACAAAATAAGTGAAATGATAAAATCCCAGAAAGCTGATTTTGGCGTAATGTTTGATGGAGATGCGGACAGAATATTTTTGGTAGATGAAAAAGGAGAAGTTGTTAGGGCAGATGCAGTACTCTTGCTTTTAGCAAAATATTTTCTTGGTAAAAATCAAGGGATGGCAGTGGCCTACAATGCAATTTGTTCAAAAGCGGTTCCTGAATTTGTAAAAAAATGGGGGGGTAATCCTATTAGAACTCAGGTTGGATTTGTAAATGTAAGAGACGGGCTTTTAAAAAATAATGGAATTATGGGAGGAGAGTTATCTGGACATTATTGTTTTAAAGACAATTATTATATGGACTCTGGAATGATTGCCTTTTTAAGCTTGTTGCAAATTATTTCAAAAGAAACGAGAAGTGCTTCAGAAATTATAAAAGAGTTGTCTCCATATGCAAATTCTCCTGAACTTAATTTTAAGGTGGCTGATAAAGACGCTATTTTAGAAAAAGTAAAAGAGAAATACGCAGACGGTAAGCAAGACTTTTTAGACGGCATTACAGTAGAATATAAGGACTGGTGGTTTAATGTAAGGCCATCTAACACAGAACCAGTTCTACGTCTAACTATTGAGGCAGATAATCAAGATATTTTGAATAAAAAAATAAAAGAACTCACAAAACTAATAAAATAAAAAAAACCCGCCGAAAAGCGGGTTTTTAGATTATAGGATTAGGCGAGGCCCATTTTTTCATGGACTTCTTTCATTGTTGTTTCTGCCAGTATTTCAGCTCGGGCAGCTCCTTTAGTAAGAATTTCCTGCACATAAGCATCTTTGGATAAAAGTTCTTTTTGTTTTCTGCGGAATGGTTCTAAATAATTTATCATCACTTCTGCTAAAGATTTTTTAAAATCAGCATAAGTTTTTTTCTCAAAGTCTTTTTGAATATCTTCTACGGGCCTATCTGTAAGTAGGCTATAAATAGTAAGTAAATTAGAAATGCCAGGTTTTTTGGTTACATTGTATCTTACGTCTTTACCAGAATCTGTGGTAGCAGACATTATTTTCTTTTTTATAACTTCAGGTTCGTCAAACAAAGAAACATAGCTTTTTGGGTCATCAGACTTTGACATTTTTCTTTTTGGATCTGTCAAAGACATTATTTTTGCCCCATATTTTGGAATTATGCCTTTGGGCTCTTTGAATGTTTGGCCAAATTTCTGGTTAAACTTTTTAGCAATCATTCGCGTCAGCTCTATGTGTTGTTCCTGATCTTTGCCTACGGGCACGGCTTCCGCTTTATATAGCAAAATGTCAGCCGCCATTAAAACAGGATAATCTAGTAATCCAGCATTTATATTATCTTTAAACTTTTTTGATTTATCTTTAAACTGCGTCATGCGAGACAACTCTCCTATTGGGGTGATAGTATTTAAAAGCCAGCCCAGTTCTGCGTGTTCTTTAACTCGGGATTGCGCAAAAATAATAGACTTATCTGGATTTAATCCGGCAGCCACATAGCAAATAAGTTTTTCTATAATTTTTTGTTGAAGCTCTTTTGGTTCATAGGGGACAGTGAGAGCATGTAAATCTGCAATAAAAAACACGCATTCATTTTCTTCTTGCAATGCAATCCACTGTTTTATGGCTCCCAAATAATTTCCTATATGGATATTTCCCGTTGGCTGTATGCCAGATACAATTCTCATAATGATTTGTAATTATTGTATTTTACCACTAACAGCTAAACAGGTAAACCTTGACAACACTATTTTTATATGCTATATTAAATAATATGGCGCATCAGAAGTGAAGCACCCTTTTGGATTTAAACCCGTACCGTTTTATGGACGGGCCTAAAGAGGGGGAAGGCATCTGATTTGCGCTGACCAAAGGGCTGGGTAGAATTTTCTCGAAAGAGGACTCCTACCCAGCCTGTTTTTTTACAAAAAAACTAACACCTCAAACGCTGTTTGAGGCGTTCCGCTATAAAAAGCATCAATTACAAAAAGTATTTACTTTCGGTACGGTTTTTTCACTCGAGTGAAAAAACCGTACTTTAATCTAAAAGTTTTTGTATAAAATTTTGTATAAAAAAATGTTGTAACTGCTCGGTTGCAACATTTTTTTAGTTTTTTATTAAAGGAAGTTTCCTCAATTATATTAGACTTCTATTACTACAGGGAGAATCATGGGTCTGCGGGAGGTTTTGCTGTGTAAAAAGTCGCCAACTTTATTGCGGATTTCGTCTTTTACATAAACCCAGTTTACGGGTCCTCCATGTCCGGCTGTTTTGTCCACTATTTCAATCACTTTTTTTCGAGTTTGGGTAAGTAAATCTTTAGACTCTCTTAAATATACAAACCCCCTTGAAATAATGTCTGGGGAGCCTTTTACTCTGCCAGTTTTTCTGTCTATCACAGCCACAATTACAAACATGCCGTCGCTTGAGAGCATCTGTCTGTCACGCAAAACTATTTCTCCCACATCTCCAACTCCAAGTCCATCCACAAACACATAATTTGTTGGGGCTTTTTCTTTTAGCATTTCTGCTCCCTGATTTGTAACTCTTATTATAGATCCGTTATCGGGCACAATGATTTGGTCTTTCCTGAGGCCCATACCACGAGCAATTTTTGCCTCTTCTTTGAGCATATAGTGGTTGCCGTAAACAGGAATAAAATAAGTGGGTTCTATTTCTCGTATCATTTGTTTTATTCCGTTTATGTTTCCGTGTCCGGAGATATGCACATCAATAATTCCAGAGTGATAAACGTTATCAGATTGGCGGTAAAGATTGTCTTTTAGTCTTTGAACCGTTCTTTCGTTTCCGGGAATTACAGATGAAGAAAAAATAACAGTGTCTTCTTTTTTAATTTTTACATGCCTATGGTTGCCTGCAACTATTCTTGAAAGAGCGGCCATCTCTTCTCCTTGAGCACCCGTGCAAATTATAATTACCTTGTTGTCTGGATATGTGTGGGCTTTATCTGTGGTAATTATTACTCCTTTGGGGATTTTTATGTAACCCAATTTTTGTGCTAGTTCAATATTTAGTTTCATTGAAAAGCCATCTAGAGCTACCTTTCTGTTTGTTTTCGCTGCAAATTCTAATATTTGTTTTATTCTTTCAATTTGAGAAGAAAACGTCGCAACAATAGTTCTACCAGGAGCTTTGGTTATCAGGCTATAAAGGTTGTTTAGCATTTCTTCTTCCGTAACAGACTCTTTTGAGTCTGTAGCCCCCAAAGATTCAAGCATTAAGATAGTTGGTTTTGGAAGCTTGGCTAAATGGGAATATGTTATAACTTTTTTGTCAGCAGAGCTTTTTCCTATTGTCCAGTCACCAGGGTGTATTACTGTAGCAACCGGAGTCTGCAAGATTATCCCCATAGCATCCATAACAGAATGGTCAACCGCAAAAAACTTTAGAGTAAAAGCTCCCAAGTTAAATGTTTGCTGAATGTCTTTTACATAGGTAATTTTCAGCTTTTTAGACGCGTTTCTGTCCATATCTTCTACCCTGTGTTTTATCATTTCCACGGTCAAAGGCCTGCCAATAATTTGTGGGTTTCCCAATTTATTCAGCAAAATAGGGGCAGCTCCAATATGGTCTAAATGGCCATGAGAAAAAATAACCGCTCTAATGTTTTTTTCTTTTCCTTTTAAATATTCTACATTTGGAATTACATAATCAATTCCTGGCATATCTTCTTCTGGAAATTGAAGGCCCATATCTAAAATCACAATATCGTTTCCATACTCAAAAACAGTCATGTTTCTTCCAACTTCTTCGCATCCTCCAAGAGGAATTATTCTAAGGTTTGGCCCAGAAGTTTTCTGGGGTATTTTTAAGTTTTTTATCATAAGTTTAATTTTATTTTTTTAATATTATTTATAAAAGGCTTAAGGAGTTCGCCTTTTATTTTTTGTGCGGACGGTGGGAGTTGAACCCACACGAGATTGCTCTCACGGCGACCTGAACGCCGCGCGTCTGCCAATTCCGCCACGTCCGCATATTTATTTAGCAGTGTTTTAAAAACTCCAGATTTTGAGGAATAGATTTTAACGGCTCCTCAAATCTTAAATCAGGAACATTTTTGTAATTTTCGTTTTTTACCCAGTTTTTATTTGTATAGTAATAGCAAGCACCTTCTAGTTTTACAAATTCCGAATAATCGCTTTTGCAATCCTTTGAGACCCAGTTCGCCATTTTCAGTTCCTTTATTTTTGACGGGTTTATAGTCACGTGTCCGTAAAAAGGAGGCATAATAACAACGTCGCCCCTTTCTGCTTTTACTGCATAAGCATCTTCAATGTCCCCGGCCTCATTTTTTTTCTGTAACAAATATATTGCACTTCCATCTAAAACAGTGTATAGCTCCTGACCCGCGCCTACGTGGTAATGGCCTTTTGTTTTTACAAATTCAGAACCCAGCATTTTTGATGGGATGGTAGTTATGTCATATCTTAATCCATCTTTTTCTTCCAGCCCTCTATACATATAGTACAATTCAAGATTATCGGCTGTTTTGAGCCATTCTTTATCATATATAACCGCTTCCATGTCATTTAAGCATCTTATATCCGGTGTTAATTTTGATAAGTCTATTTCCATATTCGTTTTGTATTAATATACCAATTTTGTATGTTTGAGAATCTTTTTGCAGGGTCAATTATTTTTGTGGTGTCAATTCCTTTTATTTTATCGGAAACCCAGTAAATATAATCTGGGTTGTATAAAAATAGGGCAGGGGAATCGGCCAAAATCAGGTCTTGAAGCTTTTCGTAATCTTGCTGTTTTTTGGTTGAGTCAAGGGTCTCTCTTGCTTCTTTTAAAAGTTGGTCAACGTTTTTATTTTGGTATGAAGACAGATTCAGTCCAGGATCATTTACTTGTGTGGAGTGCCAGAAAGGATATAAATCCGGTAAACTGGAAAGAGCTTCTCCATAAAGTAATGCATCATAATCCCTGTTTTTAATAATATCTTTTAAGTCTGAAAGTTCAACTATTTTTATATCTACAACAGCTCCTATATTTTCCCAATAACCTTTTAAAAAGTTTGCTGTTTGGACTAATTGGGGCTGGTTTATGGTTGTCAAGGTAAACTGCAAAGGTAATAAATTGTCTTCTTGTACAAAGCAAAGTTCGTTTAGTTTTTTTCTGGTACCCGTGCCCACTTCAGCTGTTGGCTCTACATCGGGCAGATATTTTACTTGAAATGCATTTACGGCTTCTCCTGTGCCCTCTCCGTATTTTCCAATAGTTTCGTTTTGTATTAAATCATTGAAAGCCTGGTCCAGTTTTGCTAGGCAACTTTGTAGCTCTGTAACCTGGGTTCCGCTTGAGCCTATTTTTAAATAGCTTGTAAACTGGAAGGAAGGCTTTTTGTCGTTTGCTTTTGCCCTTTGCCCGTTGTCTTGCTGTTTATATCCCGACTTATCTAAAAGACTGTTTGCGGTTTCTGTGTCAAAATTATAAATTGTTATGGGCTGGGTGTAGTTAAAATAGTCCGGCAAAATAGGAGAGTTGACCGCAGAAACGTTAGACAAATCACTTATGTTTGCTATAAGCTCCTGTTTGTTTACAGAATAATTTAAAGCTTGGGCTATGTTTTTATCTGAAAGAATCCTATTTTTTTCTGTGTTGAAAAATACAGCAAAATATCTAGGCATTAAAAAAGGATAAGCGTTAAAGTTTTTTTCTAAGGACTGCTGGTCAACGTTTAAAGAGTCACCAGTAAAGCTGTCTATGGTTTTTTGGTTTGCGGCTTTAATTAAGTCGTTGCCATTTTCAAAGAAACGAAAGGAAACGTTTGAAATATATGGCAGTTTCCCGTAATATTTATGGTTTGAAGTTAGGTTTATACTGTTTATAAATCCGCTGTTGGTTTGTTCTATACTTGAAATTGTGTAGGGTCCTGAACCTACGGGCTGGAGATTGTAAACGGATAAAGCAAAGTTTTGCGCTAAAACGCTTTTCCAAATGTGCTGGGGTATAATTTTTACCGTGCAGTTCTCTAAAAAAGAATTATAGGGTGCGTTTAAAGACAAAGTAAATGATTTTTCGGATATTTTCTCCACTCCTACATCCAGCCAGTTTGCTCTTAAGGGGCTTTTGTATTCAGAATTTTGTATTGTTTTTATTGTATAAATTACGTCATCTGATGTCAAAGGAATCCCATCTTGCCAAAATAAGTTATCTTTAAGTTCAAAAGTGTAAGTGGTGCCATCTTCAGAAATTTGGTAGTTTTCGGCCAAGTCGTTTACAATATTTCCTTCTTTGTCGTAGGTCATTATCCCGGAATAAATTAAGCCAATCAATGCCCTGTCAACATCGTTGGTTTCTCCATAAACAGGGTTTATAAACCTTGGCTGGCCCACAACACCTTCTATATAGTTCCCTTTATAAGCAGGGGTAGTCGTGGTGTTTTTTATGTAAAAAACAGTTGTAAGAAACGTTGCTGATACTAAAGTCAGGATAACAAGTACTAAAAAAAACATTCTTTCGGTCTTGCCAAGCACTTTAAAAATTTGTTTCCACTGAGAAAACGTAGGAAGCTTTTTCGAGTTCATTTATAATTACGTGCTATGGGATTAATATATTTAATACGCCTAAAGCAAGAAAAACGGTTGATAGTACGATTGTGGCGTAATATATTTTCTTTTGCGCTCCGCGTTTTGTAGAGTAAACCTCGCCACCTCCACCAAATCCGGCTCCCAAGGCAGCTCCTTTTTGCTGTATTACAATAAGAATAATTAACCCTACAGACACGATTATTTGAATGTAAAATAAAATGGTATTCATGAATTTATTCGTTAGTCGTTTTTGTTATTTAAAATAAGATTTAAAACTATTCCCATTCCCCATATAATTAATGTTGTCCACAATAATGGGAATAGCCAAGGTATATATATTTCAGCAAACATCAAGTCTAATATCCAAATCATCCCCATACTTACAACAATGCTAAAAAGTCCTAAAGTGATTATTCTCAAAGGCAGGGTTATGGCGTTTAAAATGGGTTTTACAAAAAAGTTAAGAAGTCCCAAAATAATCCCCAATATCAAAAAAATTTGCCATTGCGCTGTAAGTGAGAACCAAAAAAAACTGGAATCTGGATATATTCGTACTATGGCCCCAGGCACAAACATTGAGGCCAGCCACAATCCCGCGATTGCAGCTGCAATCTGAGAGAAAAGACTTTTCATGGATATATAATAGCACTATTTGCTTTAAAAAACAACATTTATCCTATCAGGTTTTTCTTTCTTAATTTTTTGTGATAAGTTATGGCAAAGCGGTGGGCTTCATCATCTAGCTGGATAATCAAATTATAAATTTCTTGTGGAAGAGTTTTTAACAAAATTGACTTTCTCCCTTCGATAAACAATTCCTTGTTTTTTTTTGCAATAGAAATAACTTTTATTTGTTTGGTGCTTTTATTTTTATTTTTTGATTTAACGGCAATATTTAGCTGGGCAATTCCACCGTCTATTAAAACAACGTCAGGATATTTCCATTCCGGATGTGAAAATCGTCTTTCCAAAATTTCTTTTAACATGGCGATATCATTGGGTTTATTTTCCATTTTTATTTTAAATTTTTTGTATTGTTTTTTATCGGGATGGCCATTTGTAAAAACAACCATAGAGCCAGTGGCGCTTTTGCCTTGTATGTTAGAAACATCATAGCATTCTATTTTAGAAGCTGGTTTTTTCAGGCCAATAATTTTTGCTAAAATTTCTGGAGCATTATTAGTTGGCTGAAAAACTTGTTCTGGTAATGTAAGAACATGGGTGTGCGCCATAATTTGTTGTAAAGCATAAATTTTGTCTCTTATTTTTCCTGCTTCTTCAAATTTACTTTCTTTTGAGGCACGCGTCATCTCTTTTTTCAAAGAGGTCATCGCGTTGACCTTTTTCCCTTTTAAAATTAAAACTAGCTTTTTTATATTTTTTTTGTATTCTTTTATATTTGGGTCCGGTCCTGGGCACAAATCTAAATGACACCAAGTGCATTTGGATTTTGGATGTTTAGCAGAAGTATAATAGGGGAACGCTCTCCTCAAAAATCTTAATGTTTTTTTGAGTGCCACGCCCTCTACAAACGGGCCAATATATTCAGCTTTTGGGTCTATTCTTTGATGCGTTATAAAAACTATGGGCTTCTCGTTTTTAGTAACAGCCACATAAAAGTAGTTTTTATCATCTCGCCACATCACATTATATTTTGGCTGGTATTTTTTTATTAAGTTAGCCTCTAAAATTAAAGCATCTATTTCAGAGCCAGTTTTTAAAAATCCTACTTTACTTACTTGGTCCATAAATAAATTATCCCTGTAGCTTGGCTGTTGAAAATGATTTTTAACCCGGCTTTTTATATTTATTGCTTTGCCAATATACAAAATATTCTTGCTATTTTTAAACTCATAAACGCCGGCTGTTTTGGGCAGTGTATTTAGCTTATTTTTTAATATGTATTTAAATCCTTCCATAGCTGTATTTAAACCCAAAAAAAGAGCCACTGCAAGAGTGGCCTGCGGTTTTATTCACCTTAAAAAACTTATCCACACCTTGTATGTATGTTTTTTTCTTTGTATTTTTGTTAAAATAAATGAATAATTAAATACGGTTTTTC
>CAZIJR010000006.1:0-27600 GCA_964539855.1 uncultured Candidatus Saccharibacteria bacterium | reverse complement strand
AATGCAGTTATAATACTATTCTTAGAGAGTTAAAAAGAAATAAGATTAATACGTCTAGAGGATTTTGGAGCGATGAAGAGATAGAAAAATTACGAGAATTTTATCCGGTTTTGTCTAAAAGAAAGCTATTACAGCAATTTCCAAGTAGAGGGGAGTCTGGCATCAGGGCTATGGTTGCGAAATTAAGACTAAAAAAACAAGAGTATAAAGAAATTTGTAAGAATTGTGAGGGAGAATTCAAGATAAAATATAGACAAGAAAAAGAAATCTGTCCCAAATGTAATAAAAAGAAATGGGAGCAGAATAATATAGAGAATGCCGTAAGCAGACAGAGAAGATGGCTTCAGAAAAATCCGGGATATTTGAAACAATACGCACAACTTCCTAAAACAAAAGAAAGAATTAGTAATTATTTTAAACAATTAAGAAAAAATAGTCCTAAATTTCGACTGGATTGCAATATGGGGAATCTTATGGGACTGTCTTTAAAAGGCAAGAAAGCGGGTAGGAAATGGGAAAACTTAGTTAATTATAGTCTTGAGGATTTAATAGGACATTTAGAGAAGAAGTTTGATAAGAATATGACATGGGAAAATTACGGCGCATATTGGCAGGTTGATCATATTAAACCAAGGAGTCTATTTAAATATACTTCTTCGGAAGAGGCAGAGTTTAAAAAATGTTGGGATCTTGATAATCTGCAACCCTTAGAAAAGTTTCAGAATATGAAAAAGGGAAGCTCTTATGAGGGATGTAACGTTTTCCGTAGAATTCCGTCATAATAGTACAAGGGTTAAAAATATGAACCAAAAAGATTTAATAAAATCAATAAAAGAGCTTAAAGGAATCAAACCCAGGACGGAATGGGTTACTTTAGTTAAATCAGAGATCTTTAATGGAGCACCAGAAAAGAGAATTATTACAAATTTAGTTAGAAAAGCCAGTGTTTTTGACATTATTAAATCATCCCTTATACATAGAAAGTTAGCATATTCTTTTGCAACATTGGCTTTTATAGCCGTAGGTTTGGTAGGATTTGCCCAATATACAATGCCAGGTGATTTGCTATTTCCTGTAAGAAAAATGGCAGAACAATCAGAAGCTGCTTTGTCTGGCCAGCCAGGGGTTCAGCAAAATCTTGTAGCTTTAAATAATAGAATAAATGATTTGGCGTTAGCTGCAAAGGAGGGCAAAACAAGTAATATCCCTTCAGCTATCAATGAAATAAACATAAACGCTTCAGAGCTTGCCAAAAATTTGAAAGACAATCCGCCTCAAGACTCGCAAACATTAACAAAAATTGCAAACAACTATAAAGTATTAGCTGATATGCCAGGGACAGATTTAACCGAGAGCCAAGGTATAAAAGATTTAAATCAAGCTATGGCTCCATATGTGCAAAACGAGATAGAAAAATTGGAAAAAGCAACACTAACTGAAGAACAAGAAGTTAGCTTGGTGGAAATAAAAGACTTATATGAGCAAGGCAAATATATTGAAGCGCTGGAAAAGATTTTGGATTCAGTCAATAGCACCAGCCAAACAGACACAGATATAATCAACGCAACAAGCACAATTGATACAACAAGTCCGTTAAATTAGTAAAAAGGTAGGCGTACCTGCCGTCTCCGTTAGATGATTACTATTGATAAATTTAATAGTAGTCATCTAATGGAGACATTAGACGAGCCGTAATTCGTGGTTAGTACGTAAAATCGCGAACTCTTAAAATCCCGCCTAGCGGGACAAGGTCGACCGGCGAGAAAAGAAAATAAAAATTAAATAACAAACAAAAAACACTAAAATGAGTATAAAAAGAACAATTATCGCAGCCATTGTCGGATTGACATTGGTCGCATTAGTTGCTCCTGGAGCAGCTCAAGGTGTAACAATTGACGAGCTTTTGGCACAAATTGCCACATTGCAAGCTCAATTGGTTGCATTACAAGGTGGAGCTACACCTGCTACAAGCACAGCCGCTTGCACAGGAGTCACTTTCACAAGAGCTTTAACAATTGGTTCAACAGGAACAGATGTAAAATGTTTACAGAGCCTTTTGAATAGCAATGGTTATACAGTAGCAACAACAGGAGTAGGCTCAGCCGGAATGGAAACCAGCTACTTTGGTTCATTGACCTTAGCAGCAGTTCAACAGTTCCAGGCAGCCAAAGGATGGACACCTGCAAATCAAGTAGGACCATTAACAAGAGCAGCATTAAACACTCTTGTCACAACAACACCTGGGACAACAACACCTACAACACCAGGCGTAACAACACCAGGAGCTGAAGGTTCAATTACAGTTACAAAATCTGTAAGCCCAATTAGCGGGATTGAGATGAACGTTGGACAGTCTAACGTTGCAGTTGCAGCAGTTGATGTAAAAGCAACAGGATCAGACGTTGTAGTAAATCGTTTGGATGTACATTTTACATCAGTTAGCGAAACTTCATGTAATGTAAGACCTTGGACAATGATTTCAGCAGCCACTATTTCTGATGGAACAACATCAAAGAGCGTTGCTGTCACTTCTGCCAATACAACAGAAGTAACAATTGGAAGCGATTACATGGTAAGAGTTGAAGGTTTAAATATGCTTGTTTCAAAAGACACTACAAAGAAAATTACTTTGAGTGTTGATTCAGCTGGTTTGCCAGTTGGAGCTACAACATGTACTCCTACAATTCAATTTGGTATTAATGCAGTTCGTGCAACCGATGGGGCTGGCATAAGCCAGACTGGTCCATCATCTGCATTGTCAACAAGTACATTTGTTATCACAACAGGTGACACAGGAACACTTACAGTTTCTACCAACACAGATAATCCAAAAGCCAGAAACGTTATTGTTCAAGAAACAGCTCAAACAGATGATGTTGTTTTGATGAAATTTGACGTTAAAGCTAAAAACAATGATGTTATTTTGAGGACTGTAAGAATTCAAGCTAATTCCAGCGATACATTGGCAACAGTTTTGCCAACAGTTAAACTTCTTGACGGAACTACAGAGTTAGCTTCTACAAGCACAGCCGCAACCTCAACCTTCTCAAATCTTAGTGTCACAATTCCAAAAGACACTACAAAGACATTTACTGTCATGGGAACAATCTCAAGACAAGACACCAACTTCAGCGAAGGAACATGGGTTAGCGCAAACTTGACAGCAACAGATATTTCAGGAGAAGATGCTTCAACTTTTGCAACAGTAACAGCTTCAGGTTCAAACTTAGACCCAGCAAATGCATATATGTATTTGCAAGCTCCAACTTTTGCATTGGTAAGCTCATCAATTGTTAACGTTGCTGGTACATCGGGTAGCACATCTCAAGCAGCCGATGCAGTTATCAGGTTTAACGTAACAGCAACTGGTGCTGATATCTATGTAAGAAATTACAGCAGTACAGCAGCTTCCAGCGGAGTCGTGGCTCAAGCTCAAGACTCAGCAACAGGAACTGTAGCACAAACCTTCACAACAAATGCCACAGCTGGCACATATGCTTGGAAGGTTTCCGCAGGAGACACCAAGTACTTTGAAGTTACTACAAGGATAACCAACGAAACAGAATACGCCGTAGGTTATTATGCAGGACTTGAAGTTTTGGATGTCAAATGGGGAACAAGCGATGTTGATGTTGATGGATCATACTACACCCAAACATGGGGTATCACTGATCTTGAAACAAGCAAGGCATACTTGAACCTAAGGTCATAGTCTGATTGAGGTTTTCCTGTAGAACTTTAAACAGGTCAAAAACCCCCGCACAATGCGGGGGTTTTTGTTTGAAATTAGGTAAAAATATGATAAGATTATTTAAAATATGATATCTTATAAAACCATAAAAATAATTTTACAGACACTATTATTATCTGTAATTTGCATATTGCCTTTTATAAAAATAAGGGCTTTGTATTTCCCTTTTATTTCAGGAAAGGTCTATAGTTTTCGTTTTTTAGTATGTTTAGCGTTTTTTTTCTGGATTTGGTTAATGTTTAAAAAAGAAAAAACAGGGTTCCAAAATCGGTTTTTATCCTTAAAAAATATTTTAATTATAGGTCTTCTATTTTTCTTTTTGGTTCAAGTTGTAGTTGCTTTTCTAGGAGTTTCACCAAATGTATCATTTTTTTCTACTATAGAAAGACAAGATGGGGTTATCCAATATGGATTTTGGATTTTATATTTTTTAATGATTTTGTCTGTGTTTAAAACTTATAAAGAATGGAAAATTCTATTGTTGGTTTTTATAATTACGGCCTTTTTGGTGTCTTCGTATGCTTGGCTAAATTTGGCAACTCAAGATAGGCTTTCTGGTATTTTTGGAAATCCTTCATACTTAGCGGCTTATTTACTGTTTGCAATTGGATTTTGCTTTATTTTTATAGAAAGAAAATTTTTTGAAGGGTATTTTTGGAATGTTTTATTGTTAGGTGCTGCTGGTTTTTTCGTTGTGGCCTTGGTTTATACGCAAACTAGAGGCGCTTATTTGGGTTTGGCTGGAGGAGTTTTCCTTTTTTGTTTATTATCTGTTTTATTTTTAAGGAAACAAAATAAGAAATTGGCTATTTTTTGCGCCATTATTTTAGCAATAGGAATCATTTCTGTTGCAGGATTATTTATTGTCAAGGATGCTAATTTTGTTAAAGAAAGCCCACTTCTTAGCCGTATAACAGAAGTTACCAATTTTTGGGAAATAGGATCCATAAGAGAGCGTATTTTAACTTGGCAAATTGCTTTGGAAGCCTTTGCTGAAAAGCCAATTTTTGGATACGGCCCTGAAAATTTTCCTGTTGCCTTTAATAAGTATTATGATTTTAGAATAGGTAGAGGAGAGTCATGGTTTGACAGGACTCACAATATATTTTTAGAGCCCTTAGCCACAGGAGGAGTTGTTTTGTTTTCTGGATTTATTTTATTTTTGGCATCAATTAGTTATGCTATTTTTAAAATAGCAAGAACAGAAAAAATATTGGCTTTTATATTGGGAGGCATTTTCCTTGCGTATATTATTCAGGGTGTTTTTCTTTTTGATTCTTTGCCTGTTTATTTAGGACTTTTCCCTTTTTTGGCTTTTGTTGTTTATGTATACAAGGAAAATTATGTAGAGAAAGTTCAAGATATAAAACACGAAAGAAAATTTTCTTTAAGTAGGTGGCAGAATCCTATTCTTTTTGTTACTGCTTGTGTTTGTTTAATTGGAATTTATACAACTGTTTTTGTTCCATATACAGCTAGCGCTTCAGCAATACAGTTTTTGGCTTATACAAGCCAAGGGTATTATAAAGAGGCAATACCATTTGCTAAAAAGGCTTTTGATATTAATTCTCCTTATACTTATTGGGAGCTTAGGAAGCGAGCAGGGTGGCAATTTTTAAATATTATAGATGGAGATTCAAAATTTACAGATCAAGAGGCACAAGACTTGGGAGATGTGTACGATATAGTTGTTCCTGAGCTAGAGAAATTCGTGCAAGCTCGACCTTTTGATCCTCAAATATATTTTGTTTTACCAAGAATATACAGACTTAGCTATGAGAAAATAGGAAAAAATGATTTACTACAAGCAGAGGCTTTGCTCCAAAAATCATTCACTTATTCTAGCGACAGGGTAGAGTATTATAATGAAATGGCGCAAATTTTACTTTTAGAGAATAAGTTTGGAGAAGGTGAAAAATTATTGAGGGATTATGCAGACAGGACGTCCTCTGCTTCTTTTAGTTATTTTCCAAATTGGCTTTTAGGGCATTATTATTATGTGGCAGGGAAATACGACCTTGCAATGGAAAACTATATAATGGCTAAAGAGAAAGATTACAAGTTTTATGAAAATGACGGTGAATACTCACGTTATATTGATACAGCCCAGAATACAAAAAACTATCAGGAAATTGTAGACATGTCGATAAACTATCTTGAATATGCAGGACCTAGTGCCGACACTTATTTTAATATTGCGCTTGGGTATTATTATCTCAGAGAAAAAGAAAATGCTAAAGAATATTTTACAAAAGTGTTGGAATTAAATCAGGAGCAATATAAAAAATATGAGCCGTTTTTCTTTAACTAGACCAGATTGCAAATTAACATATTTTATGGTATAAAAAAATATAAAAAATGACTAAAATAAAAGAGTTAATTACATCTAAAAAAGCAAGGGTGGTTATAATGGGATTGGGATATGTGGGGCTTCCACATGCGGTTTTAATGGTAGAAGCCGGTTTTTCTGTTTCTGGGATTGATATAAAGAAACAAAGAGTGGATAGTTTAAATAATGGTAAATCCTATATAAAAGATATAAGCGATGAAGAGCTGGCAAAAATTATTAAGGAAGGAAAGTTTAAAGCGTTTAATAACTTTGAACCCTTAAAAGATGCGGATGTTGTTGTAATTTGTGTGCCCACCCCTTTAGATAAAAATAAAAATCCGGACATCTCATACATTAAGAATTCTGCCAAAGAAGTAAAAAAATACCTTCATAAAGATCAGCTTATTATTTTGGAAAGCACCACCTATCCTGGTACCACAGAAGAGGATGTTTTACCCATATTAAAAGAGTCTGGATTAAAAGTTGGGAAAGACTTTTATTTGGTTTTTGCCCCAGAACGTATTGATCCAGTTAGCAATGTGCCCCATTCACAAATTCCCAAAGTTGTCGGAGGAATTACCAAAGAATGTACCGAGGTAGCTGTTTTATTTTATTCACAATTTTTAGAGAAAGTGCATCCTGTGTCTTCTGCAAAAACAGCAGAAATGTCAAAAATTTTAGAGAACACCTTTCGCCTAGTAAATATATCTATGATAAATGAATTAACGCTTTTATGCAGTAAAATGGGCATAGATATTTGGGAGGTGATAGAAGCCGCTAAAACAAAGCCTTACGGGTTTATGCCTTTTTATCCTTCTCCAAAGTGTGGCGGGCACTGCATTAGTGTAGATCCATTTTATTTATCTTATAAGGCAAGAGAGTATAATTTTTGGGCTAGGTTTATAGAGTTAGCAGGTGAAATAAATGAACAAATGCCCCATGCCGTTGTTACGGCTGTTAGTTATGCCCTGAATCAAAATCAAAAATCAATTTGTGGCTCTAAAATTTTGATATGGGGAGCTTCATATAAAAAAGACATTGGAGACGCCAGGGAATCTGCCTTTCATGATGTGGTGTGGGACTTGGAGAGAAAGGGAGCAGTTGTAGAATATTTTGATCCATATATAAAAGAAATTGATGAAATGAAATCTATAGATTCACCGGAGGAAAAGTTGGCAGATTATGATTTAGTTTTAATTTTAACAGACCATTCCGGCTTTGATTATGAGGAGCTGGCAAAAAAAGCCGAAATAGTTGTGGATACTAGAAATGCTATAAAATCCCGGGAACATAAAAACGTTTTCAGATTATGATAAGGACATTTTCTATAGTAGGGACGGGTTTTATTTTGCCAGTTCATGTGGAAGCTATAAGAGATGTGGGTGGTGAAATCATAGACATTGTAAATAATTGCCACGGAGAAGATTCCTGGAGAAAGATGGTGCAGTCCACGAGTGCTGATTGTATTATAATTTTGGCTCCAAATTATTTACACAAGGAGATGATTTTAGAATCCGTAAAAAACAAGAAGGTTGTTTTGTGCGAAAAGCCCATTGCAGTGAGCTCAAAAGATTGCCAAGAATTAGTGGGAAAAGAAAACATTTTTAGTGTTTTGCAATTAAGACATCACCCTTTATTAAAAGACATAAGGGCTAACATAAAAGAGAACGGGAATGTTATAAATATGGATATTTCTGTGTTTAGAGATCAGAAATATTATGAAGGCTGGAAGGGGCAGAAAGATAAATCCGGAGGGGTTCTTTTTAATTTGGGTATTCATTATTTTGATTTGCTTTTATATCTTTTTGGACCGGCTACAGAAATAAAAACAGAATATCTTGATGAAAAGACAGGTAGAGGGATTATAAAGGGAGCTAATTACGTTTGTAATTGGCAAGTTAGTACGGATGCCAAAAAAGAAAACCAAAAAAGGGTTTTTGAAATAAATGGATTAAATTATAATTTTTCTTCCAAAGACAATCTTTCTTTTGAAAATTTACATAAGCTTGTTTATGAAGATCTGTTAAATGGAAAAGGAGTTACTCCCGGAGAAGCTTTAAAATCAATAAAACTTATAGAAAGTTTATATGGAATCAAATAATTTTTGGAAACATAAAACAGCTGAAATAGAAAAAGGCGCAAATATCGGCCAAGGAACTAAAATCTGGAATAATTGCCAGATTAAAAAAAATGCCACAATAGGAGAAAATTGTGTGGTTGGGCACAATTGTTTTATCAGTTCAAAGGCTGTTATGGGCAAGGGGTGTAAATTACAATCTAACATTGATGTTTGGGATGAGGTAACCTTGGAGGACTATATTTTTGTAGGGCCTTCGGTAGTTTTTACAAATGATTTAAATCCCCGAGCAAAATACCCAAAATCAAAATATCCTAAGTATGGAGAGTGGATACCCACATTAGTAAAAGAAGGAGCAACCCTTGGGGCAAATGCTACCATCATATGCGGTATTAATATTGGTAAATGGGCTATGGTGGGGGCAGGATCAGTTGTTACAAAAGACGTTTCTGATTATGCTATTGTAGTGGGAAGTCCAGCAAAAAATATAGGTTGGATATGTGAGTGTGGAAACAAAATAAAGTTTGAGGATGAGCAAACTATCTGTAAAATTTGTGAAAAAAGATACCAAAAGGAAGAAGAAAAAGTATGGGAAATAAAAAAATAAAGTTTTTAGATTTAAAAGCGCAATATAATTCGATTAAAAGCGAAGTAAATCTTGCTGTAAAAAAAGTTATTGAAAGCGGAAACTTTATTGGTGATACAGAAGTGGAAAAATTTGAAAAAGAGTTTGCCAGATTTTGTAAAATAAAATATGCAATAAGCGTTAATTCAGGCACAGACGCTCTTTTTTTATCTTTAAAAGTTATTGGTGTTGGAAAGGGAGACGAAGTGATTACTACTCCTTTTACTTTTATAGCCACTGCTGAAGCTATTGCTAACTGCGGAGCAAAACCAGTTTTTGTGGACGTGGAACCAGATACGTTTAATATAAACACTCTTAAAATAAAAAAAGTAATTACCAAAAAAACAAAAGCCATAATGCCAGTTCATATTTTTGGACAAATGGTTGATATGGATGAAATAATAAAAATAGCCAAGAAAAATAATTTATATGTTATTGAAGACTCAGCCCAAGCAACGGGAGCAGAATATAAGGGCAAAAAAGCGGGAACAATGGGGAGTTTAGGGTGTTTTTCTTTTTTCCCATCTAAAAACCTTGGAGCTATGGGAGATGGTGGAATGATTGTAACAAATAGTAAAAAATTTAATGATAAAGTTAAGCTCTTTAAAAATCACGGATCTTCTCTAGAGCAAAAGTATAAAAATTTAATATTAGGTACAAATTCTAGGCTTGACAGTCTACAGGCAGCTGTTTTAAGAGTAAAATTAAACCATCTTGACAAGTGGTTTAAAGTAAAAAAAAAGATAGCAAATTGTTATTTTGAAAATCTTAAAAACATAAAAGAAATTAGTGCTCCAGTTGTTAAAAATGATAGAAGTCATGTTTTTCATCAGTATACAATTAAGGTGACAAAGAGAGACAAACTTAAAAAATATTTAGAAAAAAAAGGCATTCCGACAATGATTTATTATCCTTTACCGCTTCATTTACAACCAGCTTTGAAATATTTAGGTTATAAAAAGGGTGATTATCCTGAATCTGAAAAAGCATCTAAACAAGTATTATCTTTGCCCATTTATCCCGAATTATCTCAAAAAGAGCAAAATTTTATAATTAATAAAATCAAGGAATTTTACCAAAAATAATGGGAGTTTTTGCCAAAAATACATTACTAACTTTTTTTGTCAGGGTAGCTACTGCTCTCGCTACTATTATAATTACAGTTATAATAGCAAGGGTTTTAGGTCCAAGGGGGCAGGGGATATATTCTATTGCTGTTTTATTTCCATCTTTGCTTTTGATCTTTACGGGTCTTGGATTAAATTCAGCGATAGTTTATTTTTTAGGTAAAGAAAAATATCCTTCTCGTCAGATTTTAGGAACAAGTATCATAGTCAATTTTTTAATAAGCATTTTTACTGTCTTAATAGGTTTGGTAATTATTTTTTTATTCGGAGAAAATTTTTTTCCGGATATAGAAAGGATATATTTATTTTTGTCTTTGTCCTTGGTGCCATTAATTCTATTTTTTAATTTGGGATGCCAGGCTTTTTTGGGACTTCAAAAGATAAAGAAGTATAATTTTATTTCTTTTTTTCAGAGCGGCCTTTTTCTAATTTTTTTGGCAATTCTTCTTTTAGTAATGCATTTTGGAGTTACTGTAACAATATTGTCACAAATTTTTTCTTATGCTTTGGCGCTTTTACTGTTAATCTTTATAATCGTTAAAGAAACAAAGGGTATTGATTTTAGGATAAATTTTCAATACTTAAAAGAATCTTTGGTTTATGGCGTAAAAGTTTATTTGTCTGGTATTTTTGATTTTTTGCATTCAAGAATAGATTTATTTTTTATTAACTTTTTTTTAAATCCTTTTTCTGCCGGAATTTATTTTGCTTCCGTAAGATTGGCGGAAGGAGTGTGGCTTTTTTCTATTTCCACAGGTACAATTTTATTGCCTAAAGTAGCATCTGAAAAAGATCCTAAAAGGTTGAAAGAATTCACTCCTTTGGTTTGTCGCAATGTTTTAGCGATTTCACTGTTAATAATTTTGGCACTTCTTATAATATCTGGGTGGCTTATAGCCTTTCTTTACTCCGTAGAATTTTTAAATGCTGTTGCGCCATTTAGAATCCTTCTTGTGGGAATATTAGCAGTTTCAGGATGGCACATACTTGCCAATGATTTATCGGCTAGAGGGAAACCCATGCTTAATACTTACGCAATAGGAGCTTCGGTTATTTTAAACATTATTCTTAATATTCTTTTTATACCAAAATGGGGCATCAATGGAGCAGCTTTAGCAACAACCGTTTCTTATACAGTTATGTTTTTAACTACGTTGGGTTTTTATATTAAAACATCTGGTAATAAAACAACGGATATAATTTTTATAAAAAAAGATGATTTTATTTTTTATAAGGATATGTTTTTGGCCATTAAAGCAAAATTAATAAAATGAAAATTTGTTTCTTAGCAGGAGCAGATTCTGTTCATAGCTATAAATGGGTAAAATATTTTGCAGATAAGGGATACCATGTGCATTGGATTTCATTTACTGAAAATACTCAAGGAGTAATTGAAGGCGTTTCTTTTTATAGAATAAGAAAAGCTTTTCCGTTTAATTTTTTAGAATTACGCAAAATTGTTAACAATATAAAACCAGATGTTTTCCATGCCCACTATGCAGGAGTTAATGGATTTTTAGCAGCATTGGTAAATTTTCACCCATTTGTTTTAACTGCCTGGGGTTCAGATGTTTTAATTGCAGGTAGGTCAATTTTTAAAAAGTTTTTTGTAAAATACGCCTTAAAAACGGCAGACCTCATAACCTGCGATGCAGAACATATGAAGACAGCCATGGTAAAACTAGGCATGGATGCAGTGAAGATAAAAATAATATATTTTGGGGTAGATGTACTAAAATTTAGCCCTGGTAATAAAAATAAGGAAATTGCAGAAAAGCTTGGTGTTTTGGGGTACCCTACAATAATTAGCTTAAGAAGCTTGGAGCCTGTTTATAATATTGAGACGTTAATTAGCGCAATTTCATTGGTTTTAAAAGAAATCCCAGAGGTAAAGTTTATAATTGCTGGAAAAGGGTCTGAGGAAGAAAAATTAACTAAATTAGCCAGAGACCTAAAGGTTTTTGAAAGCATAAGGTTTATAAAGTGGATACCGCAAGACGAGCTTCCTGAATATTTAAGAATATCTGATGTTTATGTTTCTACCTCTTTATCTGACGCGGGTATAGCCTCTTCTACGGCAGAAGCTATGGCTTGTGGGCTATCTGTTATAATTACTGACTTTGGAGACAATAAAAAATGGGTAAAAGATGGAGAAAGCGGGTTTTTAATGCCATTAAAGGATTATAAATTTTTGGCTGAAAAGATTGTTTTTCTATTGAGAAATTCTGAAAAAAGATTAGAATTAGGAAGTAATGCTAGAAAAGTTATTGAAGAAAAAAATAATTATTATAAAGAGATGGAAAAAATGGAAAAACTATATAAATCACTATGAATCCTTTAAGAATAATTAAGAGATTTTTAGATAAAATATTGGGAACAAAGTCAGATGAGCTGTTTTGGAAATTCCGTCATTTTTTGGATAAAGATTGGGCTAAAAATTATATTTCAGAATCAGCCATAAATCATCCTCATAGGGAGTTAATACTTAAAAAGATCTTTGAATGCACTCCAGTCCAAAATATTTTAGAAATAGGGTCAGCTTCGGGGGCAAACCTTTTCTTGCTAGCTAAAAAATTTCCTGAGGCACATTTTTTTGGCATTGATGTTAGTGCAAAAGCGATAAAAGAGGGACAAAAATTTTTTAAAGAAAAAGGAATAAAAAATGTTTCCTTACAAACTCTTACTGCTTGCCAATTAGAATGTTTTGGAGACAAGAGTATGGATGTAGTGTTTAGTGATGCAGCGATAATCTATATTGGCAAAGATAAAATAGAGTCGGTTTTTAAAGAGATATTTCGTATCGCGAAAAAAAATGTTATTTTGTGCGAACAACATACAGATGGTAAGACATTTTATAATGATAGATGGATTCATAATTATAGGGAAATAGTTAAAAAAAATAATCCAAACGCCCAAATTAATTTTACAAAAATACCTAAAGGTATTTTTGGAGGGGACTGGGATGAATATGGATATATCATTAAAATAAAATTATAAAAAATGGATAAAGCTAAAAATTTATTACTATCTTTAATAAAAAATATTTCTTCTGTTCTTACAAGTCTTAGATTGCACAGATTAATCCCTTGTAGAAGAGAAATTTATAATTTTTTATTTGAAAAACTTTGGACTGGAGGAAATATAATAGAAATTCAAGGAAGTAAAATGGATATAAATATGAAAGAAAAAGATCCAATGATGCGCCAAACTTTCCAAACATATGCTTTGAGTTCCTCGTGGGAAGAAGATACAACAAAGCTTTTTGAGAAAATAGTAAAAAAAGGAGATGTTGTTATTGATATGGGGGCGAATATAGGTTATTTTACCCTTTTATCTGCTAGATTAGTTGGTAGTGAGGGTAGGGTGTTTTCGTTTGAGCCAAATCCAAAAAACTTTGAATATTTGAATAAAAACATAAGGTTGAACGATTATAAAAACGTCAATGCGGAGCAAAAAGCAGTTTCCAATGTCAATGGAAAAACAAAATTATTTATTTGTCCCTACGATTCTGGTCATCACACAATTAATAAAGCAGACGGAGTTGAAGCGTACCGTTTGGGAAGAAAGGGAAAGGTTGAAAGCATAGAGGTTGAAACAGTTACATTGGATGAATATCTTAAAAATAAAACAGACAGAGTAGATGTGATGAAAATTGATGTGGAAGGAGCTGAAGCACTATCATTTAAAGGTATGGAAGAAACGTTAAACAATAATAAGAATGTTAAAATTTTTCTTGAGTTCTTTCCCTTGTTGATAGAAAAAATGGGAAGTTCGCCAAAAGAATTTGTAGGGTTTCTTCTTCAAAATTTTAATGTTTTTGTCATCGGACACGATTACTCAATGAAAAAATTTAATAAAAACTATTTAAAGATTAACAAGTACGAAGAATTGGCTAACCTTACAGAAGGATATTCTGACCACCTCAATCTTCTTTTGACTAAAGACGAGGGATATATTTTTAACTAAAATGAAAGTTTCAGTCGTAATACCAACTTATAATAGAAAAAAAGATTTAAATGAATGCTTGGTGTCAATTTTGGATCAACTAAATCCACCCATGGAAGTTTTGATCATAGACAACGCCAGATTAAAAGAGACTGAAGATGCGATTAAAAAATTAAAAAATGATTTTAAAAGAGTAGGTGTTGAAATAAAATATATAGAGAACAAAAAAGAAAACAGCTTAACTGTAGCTAGAAACATAGGAATTGATGTGTCGGGAGGGGATATTATATCTTTTTTGGATGATGATGTTGTCTTGGATAAAAATTACTATAAAGAAGTACAAACATTTTTTGAGAATAACGAGAAAGCGTTGGGAGTGTGTGGACGTACAAAAGGGAATCTGTATGAGAAAAACAAGTTGAAATTTTTTTTAGCTCAAACAATTGGCAGAATATTCTTTCTTGGGTTTAATGAAAAAGATAAATGCCGAGTTTTTCCTTCTTTAGGAGTTACCAATTCAACATCAAAAAGTATAGTTTTAAGTGAGTGGATTAGCGGAGCTTCGTCTTATAGAAAAGAAGTTTTTAAAGAATATCATTTTGACGAAAATCTTAAGAAATATTCATGGAACGAAGATCTTGATTTTTCTTATAGAGTTTATAAAAAATATCCTGGCACATTATTTTTCAACCCAAAAATAAAATATTTTCATAAATTGTCTGAGTCGGGTAGGACCAAAGGAAAAGAGCTCGCTTTTATGGAAGAAGTTTATAATTTATATCTTTTTTATAAACTGATTCCTCAAAATTTTATAAATAAAGTAATCTACATTTGGGGAAGAATCGGCACAATTATTTATAAAATTTTAAAGTTAAGATTTTTAGATATTTATTTTTCAATTCTCGGGATGTTTTTTTCTATAAAGAATTTAAATAACATAAAAAAAGGAAATTTGGACTTTTTTAATAAAACATTAAAGTAAAATCATGGAAAATTTTAACCAGTATTGGGAAAAACACAAAAATGATTATTCATTAAAACTGCCTAAAAAGGGGATAGAAAGTAGGCTAGTTTTATTGGAGAAGGATCTTAAAGATAAAAGAGTTTTGCACTTGGGCTGTTCTGATTGGCCAGATACCGAAGATAAAGTAAAAAATAAGACACTATTACATCAATATATAACTCCCTTCACAAAAGAGCTATATGGCGTGGACTATTCTGAGGAAAGCGTAAACATAATGAAAGAGCACGGCATAAAAGATGTTTTTGTGGGAGATATTTATAATCTTCACAATGACGAAAATATTCTTAATAAAAAGTTTGATGTTTTGCTGATCTCTGAAATTATGGAACATTTAGTAAATCCAGGGCTGGCATTAGAATCTATCAAAAAATATATTTTGAAAACCAATCCTGAATGCAAAGTCATATTCACTATCCCAAATTACCACAATTTTTTCTTCAATTTTTTATATGGATTACGTGGCCAAGAAGTTGTTCACTATGACCATAAATTTTATTTTAGTTACAGGACTTTTAGGAACCTTCTGGAAACTTATGACTATAAAGTAAATGACTTTTGTTTTATAACTTACGGAGGAGGCTTAAAAACACTGAAAGGTAAGATATTATCAAAAACAATTTTACGACTGTTCCGATCTATGGCGCCATATTTATATTTTAAATGTCATTTAAATGGAAAGTAATTTTGTATCAGTAATTGTAATTTGTCGTAACGAGGAGCGGTTTATTGCGGGTTGTTTAGACTCTTTGTTAGAGCAAAGTTATCTGGAAGATAAAATGGAGATTTTGGTTGTTGACGGAATGTCAGAAGACAAAACCAGGGAAATAGTGGGCAGGTATTCAAAAGAGCATCCTCTTATTAAATTAGTTGATAATCCTAACAAATTTACACCCTTTGCTCTTAATCTGGGGATTAAAAATGCAAAAGGAGGAGTAATCTTTTTAGCTGGAGCTCATGCAAAGTATGACAAAAATTATATTATAAAATGTATACAGTATTTAGATGAATATAAGGCAGACGTTGTGGGTGGGACACTAAAGACCATTTCTAATAAAAATAATCTGTGGGCAAAGGCAATAGCATTATCTCTTTCATCTTCTTTTGGAGCTGGGAATTCTGCATTCCGGATTGGGGCAGAAAAGCCCGTTTGGGTAGATACTGTGTTTGGAGGATGTTATAAAAGAGAAGTCTTTGATAAAGTAGGACTATTTAATGAAAAACTGACAAGAAGTCAGGATATGGAGTTTAGCCAAAGATTAAAAAAAGTCGGCGTTAAAATATTACTGGTGCCAGACGCTGTGGCTTATTATTATCCAAAAGACAGTTTAACGGGCTACTTAAAACACAACTTAAAAGATGGTGTTTGGGCAGTGTATCCTTTGAAATTTGTTAAAACTCCTTTTAAATTACGTCACTATATACCACTGATTTTTGTTTTGACGCTACCAATAAGTATTTGGCCGTATATCCCAGCTTCGTTATATTTTTCTTTTAAGATTGCAATAAGAGAAAAAGATGTTAAATTATTTTTTGCGTTACCTGTAATATTTTTTGTAAGACATGTTGCTTATGGAATTGGTTCTTTATTGGGAATAGTAAAATTATTTATTATTTAAAATAATATGCTAAAACGGAAAAAAATAATAATAGCTTCGGGGTATTTTAATCCATTGCATACAGGTCATATAAATTTGTTTCACGAGGCAAAAAAATTGGGGGAATTTTTAGTTGTTATAGTGAATAATGATGAGCAAGCAAAAATAAAAGGCAGTACTCTTTTTATGCCAGAATCAGAAAGAGCCGAAATAATAAAGGCGATAAGATATGTTGATGAAGTTTTTTTATCTGTTGATAAAGATAAAAGCGTGAAAGAAAGCTTGAAGGCGGTATTGAGGGCACACCTAGGCTGTAGGTTTGTGTTTGCCAACGGGGGAGACAGGAGTACAGATAATATTCCTGAAGCCAAGGTTTGCAAAGAGTTTAACATAGAAATGGTAAATAATGTGGGAGGAGGTAAGGTGCAAAGTTCATCTTGGATTTTAAATAATATAAATAAAGCAAATATATGAAAAGAACACTGGATGTAATATTATCTTTAATTGGGCTTATTGTAACCTCTCCTGTTATTTTGTTTGGAGCTTTGCTGGTAAAGCTTAGTTCTAAAGGTCCTGTTTTTTATATGAGTGAAAGAACAGGCAGAGATGGAAAGCCCTTTAAAATGTATAAATTCCGCACAATGGTGCCAAATGCTGATAAAATAGGAGGACCTTCTACTGCTGCTGATGACCCACGACTCACAAAAACAGGCCTATTTTTAAAAAGGTTTCAGATAGATGAGCTTCCCCAATTGATAAATGTTTTAAAAGGAGATATGAGCCTAGTTGGCCCTCGCCCCGAGGTAAAAATATACGTGGATATGATGACAGAAGAAGAAAAAAATGTTATATTATCGGTAAGGCCAGGTATCACAGATTTTGCCAGTTTATGGAACTTCCACGAGGGGGAAATTTTGAAAGGAGCAGAGGATCCTGAGAAGGAATATATGGAAAAAATAAGGCCAGAAAAACTGCGGTTACAGATAAAATATGTGAAAGAAATGAACTTTTGGGTGGATATGAAGATTATTTTGATGACCGTGTTAAAATTATTTAAATAGAATGACAGATAAAATAGAAAAATATAAAAAAGAATCTGTGCAGGCAAGACTAAAGGTGTTGGAAATGGTAAAAAAAGCCCAAACAAGTCATATTGGGTCTAATTTTTCTTCCATAGATGTTTTAACTGTTTTGTACGATATAGCGAATATAGACAAGGAAGCAAAGAAAGATAAGGTAGTTATTTCCAAAGGGTGGATTGCTGCTTCTATTTATTATTTTTTAGCAAAAAAAGGAATAATCCCTGAAAAAGACTTAGAAGACTATTGTAAAGATGGAAGTAAATATATTGGCCTTGTGGAGCCTACAGTAGACGGCATAGAAGCAGCGGGCGGATCAATGGGGTTTGGACTGCCTTTTGGCGTAGGCTTTGCCACAGCCAAAAAAATAAAAAAAGAAGAAGGCAAAATTTTTGTTTTGATGGGAGATGGGGAGGTGGCCATAGGAACAACATGGGAGTCGGTCTTGATAGCCGCCCACCACAAACTTGATAACCTGGTAGTCATTATTGATGCTAACGGGCTTCAGGCAATGGGTGGAGTAAAAGATATTTTAAATATAGAACCATTAAAAGAAAAGTGGATGGCATTTGGCTGGAATGTTTTGGAAATAGATGGGCACAATTTTAAGGAAATAGAAAATGCATTTTTAAAGTCAGACTCTGTAAAAGGAAAACCCAGCGTTATAATTGCCAGAACAGTAAAGGGTAAAGGAGTAAGTTTTATGGAAGGAGAAAATATCTGGCATTATAAGTCGCCGAGTGAGGAAGAGTATAATAAGGCAAAGAAAGAGTTGGAAGGGTTTGATAGATAATATCCAAAATGCTATTATGATGTATGACAAAGCATGGAGTTCGTGTAAAATTGGTTTGTCCTTTATGCAAGAAAACATTTTTCGTTCTGCCTTATTTAAAGAAAAATGGTCGTAGATTTTGTTCAATTTTGTGTCGCAACAAAAGTATTACACGCTTGGGACAGAAGCAGTCTAAAGCCACCCGTCAGGCGATAAGCAAGATTCTTAAAAATTTTTATAAGAATCGATGGATAAATAAAAAATGTCCGACTTGCGGAAAAAAATTTAAGGATTATGAAAAGTCCAGGAAAAAATATTGCTCAAACCGGTGTGCTTATGCATCCCCTGAATTTGCAGAAAAGATAAGCCAGGGGTTATCGGGAAGAAAATTATCGGAAAGCGCGCGAAAAAATGTTGTTCTTGCGATAAAAAGACGTTGGTGCAATAAAGAATATAAAATAAAAACTAGCAAAGCAATAAGCCGTGGGAGAATCGGTATAAAAGTGTCTGAAGAGGGAAAAAAGAGCATGAGTCGTGCAGCCTTAATTAATACATTGAAGGGAAAAAGGCATTGGAATTGGCGTGGAGGGATTACACCAATTAGAGAAAAAATTAGAAAAATTCCTGAATATAAGCAATGGGTTGGTAAAATTTTTAAAAGAGATAATTATACTTGTCAGAACTGTGGAAAAAGAGGTGGAAATATGGAAGCAGATCATTATCCCAAACAATTTTCTCAAATTTTGAATGAGAACAATATAAAAAATACAAAGGACGCCTTAAATTGTAAAGAATTATGGAATTTAAATAACGGCAGGACGCTTTGTTTAAAGTGCCATGTAAAAACTTATAAAGGAATTCCTAAAAAAATATGGCAGAAATTATAAAAACAAAAGACACAAGAAGGATATTTGTAGAAACACTAAATGAACTGGCAGAAAGAGATCCAAATATTATCGTAATCATTTGCGACGTAGGTTTTAATTATTTGGATGATCCAAATAATAAATTTAAAATATTAAATTTTGGAGTAACCGAGCAAAGCTCAATGATAATTGCAGCTGGTATGGCCTTGTCTGGGTTAAGACCATATATTTATAGCATGGCTAATTTTATGGTTTTTAGACCTTATGAAATGGTAAGAAACGCAGTTTGCATGCATAACGCCAATGTGAAAATTATTGGCGTAAAAGGTAGCGAGAAATACAAATTTCTTGGGTTTAGCCATAACCTACTTACAGAAAATGAAGATTTGAAAGCCTTGGAAAATTTTCCTAATTTTGAAACTTTTGCAACAGAAGACCCAGAAGAAGTTAGAAAAATTATTTTAGAAACATATAAAAGCGAAAAACCTTGTTACATAAGAATTTAAAATAATATGCAGAAGGTACCGTTTGTGGCCTATGGGCTACAGTATAAAAATTTAAAATCAGAAATTGACTCTGCCATGCAAGACGTTTTGGCTAGGGGTGATTTGATTATGCGAAAAGACAATGATGAGTTTGAAAAAAGATTGGCTGAGTTTGTGGGGACTAAATATGCTATTGGTCTAAACAGCGGAACAGACGCCTTGTTTTTGTCTTTGCTTGCCTTGGGAGTTGGAAAAGGGGATGAAGTAATAACAGTTTCTCATACGTTTGTGGCTTCTATCGCTGTAATAAGCCAAACAGGGGCCACTCCGGTGCTGGTTGAAGTTGGGGAAGACTTTGAAATGGATGTTTCTAAGCTCGAAGAAGCTATAACTAAAAAAACTAAGGCAATTATTCCAGTACACTATAACGGCAGAATGGCTGATATGGAGAAAATAATGGACATTGCCAAAAAACACAATCTATATGTTATTGAAGACGCCGCCCAAGGATTAGGTTCAAGCTTTAACGGTAAAAAGGCGGGCTCAATTGGTAACGCCGGATGTTTTAGTTTTTATCCGGCTAAAATTTTAGGATGTTTTGGAGATGGAGGTGGTCTTACTACAAATGATGATTCGCTAGTTGAAAAAATAAAATTATTAAGAGATCACGGGCAAAAAACAAAAACAGAGCTTGTGTGTTTTGGATGGAATTCCAGATTAGATAATCTACAGGCAGCTGTATTAAATGTAAAGTTAGATTATTTGCCCAATTGGATAGAGAGGAGAAGAACAATAGCAGAAAAATATGACAAAGGCCTAAAAAACTTAAAGAGCGTTAAACTACCACCAGCGCCAAATTCAGATGATGATCACTTTGATGTTTTCCAAAACTATGTTTTGAGGGCAGAAAATAGAGATGGTTTATTTAATTTTTTAAAGGAAAATGGAGTGGAAACATTAATAAAGGATCCTGCTGCAAATCACTTACAGAAAGGGCTGAACCTTGAACATTTTAAGTTGCCATTGTCTGAGCAATTGGCAAAAGAAGTTATTTCTTTGCCTATGTACCCTGAACTTACAGACGAGCAAGCAGATTATGTCATTAAGTGTGTTAAAGATTTTTATGCTATTTAAAAAAACTCCGTCAACAAGATTATTGTTTTTTATGCTATCTGATGCGGTTTTAATTTCCGTAGCCGTTTTTCTGGCGTTTCTTTTGAGGTTTGACGGAGCGGTGCCAATTGAATATTTCCAAACTCAAGCAATCCAAAGAATAATTTTTTTGTTGTTAGTTTTCTGTCTGTCCATTTTTTATTTTTTTAGATTATATTCTTTTTCATGGTCTTATGTTTCAGCCCAAGAAATGATTTCTTTGTTTTGGGCAACTACACTATCTTTTTTATTTTTAGGGATTACAATATTTTTTTCTGAAGATTTTCCGAGATTTGCTGGATTACCAAGGTCAGTATTTTTTATGAGCTACTTTTTAATTTTTATTTTCTGTGGAGGACTCAGATTCTCAAAAAGAATTTATATGTCCATTATTGATAAAAGTTTTTTAAAACAAAAAGAAAACACATTAATTGTGGGGGCTGGAGATGCAGGGGAGCAAATCTTAAGAAGCATAATTTCTTCAAAAGATAGCCCTTACAATCCGATAGGATTTATAGATGATAGTCGCATTAAAAAAGGAGTGGCAATACACGGAGTAAAAGTTTTGGGGAAAATTTCTGATATACCAAGAATTGTGGAGAGTCGTCAAATAACACAGCTAATCATTGCTTTGCCTACAGCCGATGCAAAAACAATAAGAGACGCTGTGGAGATGGGAAGGAAAGCTGGATTAAAAAAGATAAAAATAGCTCCTCATATAAATGAAATAATAGGGGGTGTAGTTTCATTTAAAAACCTAAAGGATTTTAGTGTAGAAGAGCTCCTGGGAAGAGAAAGAATTCTCATAGATGAAGGGCAAATTAAAATCTTTTTAAAAGACAAGGTATCCTTAATCACTGGAGCTGCGGGGTCCATAGGGTCTGAACTTTCCAGACAAGTGGCAAAATTCAATCCAAAGATGATTTTATTACTGGACCAAGACGAGACAGGAATTTTTAACATCTCAAACGAACTTAAACAAAATTTTCCCGGACTAAAAATTATTTCATTAATAGCAGACGTAAGGGACCAAGATAGGATAAAAGATATTTTTACAAAACATAAACCCCAAATTGTTTTTCACGCCGCAGCTTATAAGCACGTTCCTTTGATGGAAGAGAATTCGGATGAAGCAATAAAAAACAATATTTTTGGCACAGAAATTTTGGCAAAAGTAAGTGTGGAAAATAATGTTGAGAGTTTTATTTTTGTATCAACTGATAAGGCTGTAAATCCGGTTTCTGTTATGGGAGCCACAAAAAGAGTTAGTGAAATGATTTGCCAAGGATTTAACCAGCAAAACCATACAAAGTTTATTTCTGTAAGGTTTGGAAACGTATTAAACAGTAGAGGGAGCGTTATTCCCGCATTTCGTGAGCAAATTAAGCGCGGTGGACCGGTAGAAGTTACACATCCTGATATGAAGAGGTATTTTATGCTAATATCAGAAGCGTGCCTTTTGGTCTTACAGGCTTCAGCTATGGGAGAGGGTGGAGAAGTTTTTGTCTTGGATATGGGCGAACCAATAAAAATTCTGGATTTAGCCAAGAACATGATAAAGTTATCTGGATTTGAACCAGATAAAGATATAGCCATTGTTTTTACAGGCATAAGACCTGGTGAGAAGTTATTCGAAGAGCTTTTAACATCAGAAGAAGGAACAGTAGCCACTCAAAATAAGAAAATATTTAAAGCAAAATTATCAAGCGTTGATTCCTTGGATTTAGAACAAAAATTAAATCAACTTAAAATTTTAGTTAATAGTACTAACAAAGAAAAACTAAAAGATGAGCTGATCTCATTAACGTTATTGTATAGAAATGTGATAAAATAATTTATATGCAGAATTGGAAAAATTATAAAAAAATCATTATTGTAGCGGGATTATTATTTCTACTATCTCCCTATAATATTCATGCTCAAAGTGTTGGAAACGAGGAAAAGTTTTTTGTTGAAAGCAATTTTGATGATTCTGGAAGGTCAAAAATAGAATCGGTTTTGGTAAAAACTTCGCCAAGCCTTTATTTTTATGTTGAAAAATCATGGTGGGGCTCACAACAGCAATTAAAAAAAGAAGAAATTTTAAAAAACCTTGATGTGTTATCTGCTGAATTTCAGAATAATATTTATCCCAAATTAACATCTATTTTTGGATATGAATGGAGGCCTGGTATTGATAATGATGAAAAAATAACAGTACTTTTTCATCCCATAGAAGGTGGTGAAGGGGGGTATTTTAGGACTGCAGACGAATATGAAAAACTTCAGTTGACAAATTCTAATGAAAGAGAAATGCTTTATTTGTCTACAGGGTTGCTAGCGAGTTCAAATATAAAAATTATTTTAGCACACGAGCTTGTTCACCTTATAACTTTTAATCAAAAAAATAAAATTTTTGGAGTGGAGGAAGAAACTTGGCTTAATGAGGCTAGGGCAGATTTTTCATCGACAATTTTAGGGTATGATAATCAATTTATTTCAAGTAATCTTCAGTTAAGAATGAATAATTTTGTTGAAAGTTCTTCGGATTCAATTACAGAGTGGAGTGGTACAAAATATGACTATGCTAGCGTTAGTCTATTTGCCCATTATTTAGTAGATCAGTATGGCATTAATATTTTATCCACATCTTTAAGGTCAGAGCACACGGGTATTGATAGTATAAATTACGCCTTGCAAAAAGCTGGATTTACTGATGATTTTTCTGAAATCTTTAGTAATTGGACAATGGCGCTTGTCTTAAATGACTGTTCAGGTGGAACAAAATATTGTTATGTAGATAAAAGTCTTACGGATTTGAGAATAACCCCAAATATCAATTTTTTACCTATTTCTGGAAGCGCGTCTTTGTCTGTGATAAATGTTACAAAGAACTGGGCAGGTAATTGGCATAAGTTTATAGGAGGAAATGGAGATTTTAGATTGGAGTTTTCAAATTCAAGCGGGCTTAATTTTAGAGTTCCCTATGTCCTTGAAGATAAAGAAGGGAAGTATTCTATAAAATTTTTAGCACTTACTGATAATAAAAAAGGAACAATCAATGTTTCTAATTTTGGAACAGATTATAAATCCTTAATTATAATTCCGTCCTTGCAAAGTAAATTTTCGGGATTTGACGGTTCAGAAATATCTTATCCCTTCAGCTATACTGTGTCCGTAGGAAGCAATATAGAACAAGAGGAGCAGATATTAATACAGCAGTTATTGGCCCAAATAGAATCCTTGAAAAAGCAAATTGCAGAATTACAAGCCAAACTCGTTGGTAATAACGGCGGACAAAGTTATTGCTCTGCACTATACAATAATCTCTACTTTGGATTATCAAATAATAACGAAGTAAAATGCCTCCAAGATTTTTTAAAAAGCCAGGGAACAGATATTTATCCTGAAGGGTTAGTAACAGGATATTTTGGGAATTTAACAAAATTAGCTGTAACAAGATTTCAGCAAAAATATGCTTCAGAAATTTTAACTCCTTTAGGATTGTTTAGCGGAACTGGATATGTGGGGTCCTCAACTCGAGCAAAAATAAACCAACTTTTAGGGCCATGACAAAAATAGCCTTAGAAAAGGAATTGCCGGGAGTCAGGAAAAATATTCTGTTAAAAAACTATACCAGTTATAAAATTGGAGGACCAGCTAAATATTTTTTTATTGCAAAAGATAAAGAAAACCTGCTGAAAGCAATTGTTTTTGCCCATAATTTAAAACTGCCCATTTTTATTTTAGGAGGAGGAAGTAACCTTTTAGTTTCTGACAAAGGGCTTAAGGGCTTGGTTATAAAAATAAATATTTCTGGCGTAGATTTTGACGGTAAAGAGGTTTTGGCTGGAGCAGGAGTAGATTTAACGGGGTTGGCGCTTTTAACAGCTGAAAAAGGGCTTTCGGGGCTTGAGTGGGCGGCGGGCATCCCTGGGGCAACAGTTGGAGGGGCTATTTATGGGCATGCTCAAGCCTTTGGTGTAAAAATGTCTGATGCTGTAAAAAGTGTAGAAGCACTGGATGTTAAAAACTTAAAGATAAAAATTTTGTCCAAAAAGCAGTGCCAATTTTCTTTAAAAAATAGCATTTTTAAAAAAAACAAAAATCTTATTATTATTTCAAGTGTTTTGGAGCTTAAAAAAGAAAACATAGAATTGATTAAAATTAAGATAAATGAAAATTTAAACTACAGGAAAACGCGTCATCCTATAAATTTTCCTTCGGCTGGTTCTACTTTTGTTAATCCGGAAATAAAAATAAAAGATAAGAATTTATTAAAGCAATTTCCAGAATTGATTGGGTACAACAAAAGGGGCACAATCCCAGCTGGTTATCTAATAACAAAATGCGGATTGGCGGGTAAAAAAATAGGTAAGGCCCAAATTTCAGAGAAACACGCAAATTTTATAATTAATCGAGGAGGGGCCAAAGCAACCGATGTGCTGAAATTGCTGGCTTTGGCCAAGCGAAAAGTCAAAACTAAGTTTGGTATTAACCTAGAGCAAGAAGTTCAAATGGTGGGTTTCTAACGTATTAACAGTATATATAAATACATGAAGGTAATAATTAAAACCAGAAAAATAAATCTAACGCCAGCTTTGAAAGATTTTACTGAGAAAAAATTTTACAGTTTGAAAAAGTTTATTAACATTCTAAAAAGGGAGGATGAAATAGGAAAGACCATGGCAGAAGTTCTGGTGGAGCTGGAAAGAGAAACTATGCACCATAAAAAGGGAGAGGTGTTTGTTGTTAGGTGCAAGGTGGATTTACCAGGCAGGAGCTTGATAGCCAATGCAAAGTCAGATGACATGTTAAAAGCAATTATCTTGGCAAAAGATGAAATGAAAATGGAAATTGAAAAATATAAATTTAAGAAAATCGACCAGCAACGTAGAGAACAGAGAAAGATGAAGGGTCGCATTGAATAAATATGGCATTTTTATCAAAAATATTTGGAGACCCGAATGATAAATTTATCAAAGGACTCCAACCAATTATAGAAAAAATAAATTCCTTTGGGTCTGAATTCGAAAAGTTAACAGTAGAACAGCTTAAAGAAAAAACAAAAGAATTTAAAAAGGAATTGCAAAATGGGAAAAGCTTGGAAGATATTTTGCCAAGCGCTTTTGCTTTGGTTAGAGAAGCATCAAAAAGAACACTAAACCAGCGCCACTTTGATGTGCAGTTAATTGGCGGAATCATTTTGCATCAAGGCAAAATTACTGAAATGAGAACAGGAGAAGGAAAAACATTGGCTGCCACCCTGCCCGCTTATTTAAACGCGCTGGAAGGCAATGGAGTGCATATTGTTACTGTAAATGACTATCTGGCAAAAAGAGATATGGTTTGGATGGGGCAAATTTACGGTGCCTTGGGGATGTCTACGGGATGCGTTACAAATGAAGGTGGATTTGTTTATGATGAAAAATTCAAAAATGAGTTAGCCGATGACAAGAAGCGCGATGAGATAGGAAGTTTCAAAGTAGTACAGGAATTTTTAAGGCCTTGTTCAAAAAAAGAAGCCTACGCAGCCGACATTACTTACGGGACCAACAATGAATTTGGCTTTGATTATTTAAGAGACAACATGGCTTATGAGATAGGCCAGCAAGCGCAGAGGGGACATAATTTTGTTATCGTTGACGAAGTAGACTCAATCTTGATTGACGAAGCTAGGGTACCTTTGATTATTTCGGGACAGGAAGAAGAGGCAACAGAGAAATATTACAATTTTGCAAAAGTTGTGGGTCCTTTGCAAATCGAAAAAGATTATGAGCTTGATGAAAAATTAAAAACAGTAAGTTTTACAGAGGAAGGACAAAATAGGGTTGTAAAAAGTTTGGGAGCTGACCCTTGGCTGGACAATGATATCATATCAACTCATCAATTGGAGTCTGCTTTAAAAGCAAAGGCGCTATTTTTAAAGGACAGAGATTATACTGTAAAAAATGGTGAAATTTTAATCATCGACGAATTTACGGGAAGAATTTTGCCTGGTAGGAGATGGTCTGCCGGTCTGCATCAAGCGGTAGAAGCCAAAGAAGGAGTTGTGGTGAAGCCCGAATCTATTACTATAGCCACAATTACTTTCCAAAATTATTTCAGAATGTATAAAAAGATTTCTGGGATGACTGGAACCGCCGTAACCTCCGCAGAAGAATTTGATAAGGTTTATAAGCTTGAGGTTGTTGTTATACCAACAAATAAAGAGATAAAAAGAGAAGATTTTGCAGATAAAATTTTTAAAACAGAAAACGGAAAGTTCACGGCTGCCGTAAAAGAAATTGAAGAGCTCAATAAAAAAGGGCAGCCCATTTTAGTCGGCACAAGGTCTGTAGAAAGAAACGAGTATTTGGGAAAACTATTGGAAACCAAAGGAATTCCACATGAAATTTTGAATGCTAAAAACCACGAAAGGGAAGGAGAAATTATAGCCCAAGCAGGAAGACGGGGAGCAGTAACAATTGCCACAAATATGGCAGGCAGAGGAGTGGACATTGTTTTGGGTGGAAACCCGTTTGATGTAGCAGAATCAGAAGAAGTAAAAAAGCTTGGCGGTTTGCATGTTATGGGCACCGAAAGGCACGATGCCAGGAGAATAGATAACCAGCTAAGAGGAAGATCGGGCAGGCAGGGGGATCCGGGAACCACGCAATTTTTTGTTTCATTGGAAGATGATTTAATGCGTATTTTTGGTGGAGACAGAATAAAAGGATTGATGACGGCGTTAAAAGTACCCGAAGACGAGCCTATTCAGGCAAAAATGATTTCAGGAGCTATTGAATCTGCTC
>CAZIJR010000005.1:21851-28362 GCA_964539855.1 uncultured Candidatus Saccharibacteria bacterium | reverse complement strand
TTATTTTTTTCAATTAGTAATAATAGTCTGGCCATTGGGCTGAAGATTAAATTTTATTTCTTGAAAGCTTAATTCTTTTGTCTGAGAGTTTATTTTTAACGTAACACCCAGCCCCTCCGTGGTTTCCTCTGAAAAATACTGGTCAAAAATAAAATTACCCAATGAATAATAAATCCTTTTTCCTTTATACTCCTCCATGGGTTGTGTTACGTGTGGATGGGAACCAATAAGTAAATCTGCGCCCGAGTCAATAAACAGATGAGCCAGGTCTTTCTGGGTCTCCGTGGGACTTGGCATATATTCCGCTCCCCAGTGGCAAGAAATAACAACTATATCCACTTCTGTTTTTAGCTTGTTTATCTCATCAACCACTTGTTTTTGATTATCTCCTAAAAACTCGTTATAACCTACAAAGGCGATTTTTACGTTGTGTATGGTTTTGGTAGCACTTATATTTCCAGATGGGTCTCCAAAATATGAGACATTAGCTTGGTCTAAATAATTTTGGGTGGACTTTAATCCCTCTTCTCCAAAATTTAAAATATGGTTGTTTCCCAGATTTACAATTTTTATATTATTATCAAAAAGCGTCTGAGCTACACTTGGGTCAAAAGTAAATAAAAAATTATCTGCTTCTTCTGGCTCGGTTTCTATGCTTACTGAATTTGAATTTGTGATTGGGCCTTCTAGATTTGCTACAACAAGGTCTTTGTTTAAAAGTTCTGGATAAATTTTATCAAAAATAAAGTTGTTTCCGTTATTCTTATTAGCAAAATATCTTATTCCCCTATCAAACATAATGTCGCCCACAAATAAAATTTCTGTGTAATTTTTTTTTGCGTAATAACCGGTTACATAGCTGGTCACAGAATTTTCACTCTCTCCTGAAATGTTAAAAGAGTTTTTATTGTCCAATAAATAAAAACCTGTATCATAATTTTTTAAAAATCCTGAGAGCGAAGCAAAGCATTGCTTACAGTCACTTGTATTTTGAATAAAATTTCCTGAGCTTAAATTTTTTAGAACAGCAATACTTTTTCTGTCGCTTGTTTTGGCCTGGAGCGAAGGAGCATCATGGGAAAAATCACTACTTACTATTAATATGGTGTTTTCGCCAGAAAACTCCTTTAATTTTTCGCCAAGAGCATAAAAATTTTCGAAATCAGAATTATTTTTTAGAATTAAAGGGACAACTTTTGCATTTGGAAAAAACCGTTTTATAAATGGAATTTCAACTGTAATGCCATGGTCAAGCATTAAAACTTGGTCCTTTGTTTCTATTTCAGGCAAATCTGATAATTTGTTTATTATATTTGTATCAGCGGACAGCTTGCCATAGGGTGTGTCCCAATCGCGGGAACTTACGTATGCTACGACGTCTGGTTCAAAATAATTGTTAAAATGATCAGGAGAAAGCAGATAAACCGTTGATACATCCTTATTGCCGACTTTTTCGTAAAAATTAATAATTATGTTTTCAGCCAGAAGATGGTGCGAAACTACGCCAGCTTTTATAGCAGTTATATTTGGTGGCCCTGCAATAGCATCTATAATACTTGCCGAAAAATTTTGTCCGTCGGGGTTTGCTTGTAGAATCCACCAAATAGCCGCTGTTGTTACAGCGGCTATTATAACTATTAGTACAAATATATTTTTTACGTTTCTCATTTAATAAGCGATTTGCTCCAGTCCGGTAATTTTAATTGCTTAATTGTATCTGAATAGTTCCATCTTTGCCATCTCAAATCATCTATGCGAGTGCCCAGGGCATCGGTAAACTCATAATAAGAGTAAACCAGGCCTTTAGTCAAGCGTGTTCCGTTGGCATCCTTTACTGCAACATAGATATAATTTGGTATGCCGTCGGCTTCATATAATATCTGCCATTGCTTCACGTCTGTATGAACATCGGCAATAATTGCAGATCTAGCATTTTTTTCAAGCTGTACTTGGGAATCTGGAGCAGACAAAATGTAGTCCAGCTGACCGGCACTAAGTCTCAACCTTTCAAAGTTTTCATCACTGATAACCTTATTGCTTATTTCAGATACTGCGATTTGCCTGTAAAATTTAAGGTCGTCTAAGAAGGTATCGTTTCTTCCTACAAAAACATCGGGAAGTATACCAAATCTTGCGAGTCCATCTTTGCTCATATTCACTAAAGCTATCAAGCGGTCAAAAAATTCTATATTTGGCTCGACATATCCCTTTGGAACGGGTTTTAGATCGGTTTCTTCAGGGCCACCTGCTCCTAGTTCAGCATAGCTTTGTTTCGCATAAAGTAAGGTGTCGTGCTTTAGCTCAGTCCATGAGCCCAAAAAGGACTGCAGGTTTTTTTTATTCCAATCTTCTGATTTCATAAACATCGGGTAGTTTGTTTTGTCAGTAGTTTCGGTAAATAAAGATTTTATAGTGTAAAGCCATGACCAATATATGTTTTGCGTCCACTGATTTTGCGTTGTAGCATCAAAGTAATCTTGTAGGGTTTGCATTTTATTAGCCAGAACCTGGTCAGAATTAGGAGCGTTGTTTTGTATCCACAAATTTAAAAGTTGGCCTGATTCTTGGCTACCCATCAAGGTTGAAACCATAAGGGCGGTAGGTGTGCTTGGTAGTTTTTGGCCGGTTAAAGGATCTGCAGCCTCGTCTCCTTGTGTCAGACTGGAGAATATAAACGCATCTGGGGTAAATCGTTGGCCTATGAGCCTAAACCCTTTCGTTGTATTTTGTAAATCCTCCTTTGATGTGTCAAAAACATCTGGACTAATTACCACAGATGACATAATCTGCGGATTTTGATAGCCAAGTAATTCAGTTTGGAGTGTGTTTAATCCGTTTGCTCCATCTACGGAAGCATTAAACTTTGTTTGGGCAATAGCTTTTTTGTAGTCGTATATGGTTAAGTCGTCGGATTGCCCCACAAAAAATGATGTTGGCAGATAAATAGATTCCCATTTTTCCAATTGGTCGCCCGTAATAAGATTTGTGATATTGGAGGCGTCGCGCGTTAGCTCGGGGCTGTTTAATAAAAAGTTCATTCTGCCGTACCACATCATTGCTCTAAAATAATTTCTTAAAATAACATTTTTTGTGTAATGGCTTCTTGGGGTAAATTGGGTGTAATCCTCGGGCATGTCTGGTTGAAATGCACCCAACAACGGAGACGGAACAATGCTTTTTGCGTCAAAAATTAAACTAATTTCCTGTTCGGCAATGCTCCTTGCGTTGTCTGAAACGCTATTTTCAGTTGCCAAATCTCCGGCTCTGGCCAATACGTTTGCTTTTGTGTCGCTTTGTGAATCATCAACATAATTTTTGCTTTTAAAACTGGCGTAGTCGACTGAAGCGTTGTCTAAAATAGCAGACGAAACTAAAAAGTATGCAGACAATCTTTCATAACTAGCCTTTTGTTCAGGGTTTTCTGAGCTTGCGTAAGCTTGGGCTGATGCTTTTAACGATGAGCTGCTTAAATCTGCTAAAGCTGGATAAAAATTTAGTTCTTCGATATAAGAGAATTCTTCATCTATTATTTTATGAAAAACATGCAACACAAAATCAGATGTTATAAACACTGAGTTTTCTGGTAATCTCTCAAATTCATTATAAGACCCTCCCATTTGCTTATATAGGGCAGTCCAGTCATCATTTCTAGAAGATAGACCGTCTGAGTTTGCAGAATAAAACTTATCATAGTTTGCCTGAATAAAAAAGTTATTTTGAAGCAGGGCGTCTTTTTGAGATTGAGAAAAATCTCCATATGATTTTTGAAAGTCATCAAAATTATTTATATCTGCCAGGGCCAACTCGTAGCTTGGAACGGCCGGTGTATATTTTGTAGTTTCTAAAAGATATGGAGCAAAACTTTGATTATTTGCTGTTTTGTTGGTATTGCTAACTTCGTTGATTGGAGAAACAATTTTTGGGGAAAAATCAAAAAAAAGTATTTTATCTAAAAATCCGAATTGTTTCAAAGCAAAAAACCCTCCTACTCCTATTATGGAAATCAATATTAGAGTAATTAAAAATTTTATAATAAAATGACTTCCTTTTTTGACCTTTGGCATACTGCTTTCAGCCGAAGGCATCTGATGGGGAGGTTCTGGTTTAGCTTGATATTTGCTTTGAGTGTTTTGAGCCTGGGTCTGCGGGGTAAACTGAGGTTTAATTTCAGGTTCGGGACGCATTTTAATCTCGGGTTCCCCTGAAACCTGGTGTTGCGCTTGAGGTTGTGCCTCGGGTTGTTGCTGAATTTGAGGTTCTGGTTTAACCTGGACCGGTTGTTCAGGTTTGGGTTGTTGCTGAATTTGAGGTTCTATGGTTGGCTCTGGCTTTGGTTCTTGTTGTGTGTCACCCAAGGCCACAAGCGCTTCTTTTATTTCTTCGGCTGTCCAGCCATTTTGGATTAGCAGGACTTTACTTCGATCATCTGGTTGCCCAGCTAATCTTGCTTTTCTAATATAATCAATTAATTGTTGTTCAACTGCCATAATAAAAATAATAAAAGTTTATTAATATTTTTTTTATTATACCACATTTAAAGTAAGTCAACCTGTGAATAAAGCTAGGCTTCTTGGTGTGTTATATTTATAATGGCCAGCTCCAAAGGAAGCTGTGTAACAGAAGAATATTTTATACGGTTTTCTGCATCTATAAATAATTCCAGCATATTTTGAATATCCTTTTGCGGTAAATTTGCGGTCTGAATTTTTAATTTCTCAACTTCCTCTGCGGAAAAACCAGAATTTTGAATATTTAAAAAGTCCGAGTTTATTTTTGAAAGTAGTGATTGGCGTAAATAAAAAACTAGAGTTTTTGTAAATTCTTGCAGGTCAATGCCACTATCTGTCATGGTGTTTAGGGATGTAACTGCGCCTTTTGTATTTTTTTCGATAAGAAAATCCACAAATTGGGCTATTTGACCAACCTCTACTATTCCCAATAATTCCTTTATGTCCTGCGTTTTTACTGTTTGTCCATTGCCAGAAAAACTCATGCATTGGTCTAGCAATGATTCTGCATCCCTAAATGAACCCCGGGAGTTTAAGGCGATTAAAGACAACGCCGAATCCTCAAATTTAACGTTTTCTTTTTTTGAGATAAATTCCAGTTTTTTTATAATTTCAGGGGTTTGGAGTTTTTTAAAATCAAACCTTTGGCATCTGGAAATAATGGTTGAAATCATTTTGTGGGCTTCTGTGGTAGCTAATAAAAACACTGCATGTGAAGGAGGTTCTTCTAGGGTTTTTAAAAGCGCGTTAGCTGCATCTTTAGTTAGTTGATGTGACTCATCTATTATAAAAATTTTGTATTTTGACTTCACGGGGGCAAATTTAATCCCCTCTCTTAGCTCTCGTATGTCATCAATCCCTCTGTGTGAAGCAGCATCAATTTCAATTAAATCCATGGATTTCGACGCCATAATTTCTAAACAAGAAGGACATTTGTTGCATGGCTCAAATCCATTTCTCGATTCGCAATTTACAGCCTTTGCAAATAGTCTTGCAATTGTGGTTTTGCCCGATCCTCTTGGACCAGAAAATAAATAGGCGTGGGAGATATTATTTCCTAAAATAGAATTAGTGAGAGTCGTTACTACGTGCTCTTGCCCCATCACCTCTGAAAAACTCTGTGGCCTGTATTTTCTGTATAAAACTAAATTTGCGATAGTCATATAATATTAATTTTATAATTTTTGTGTTTCATTTAATTTTTTTAATCTCCTTTTTTTTCTGTTTTTAAGATACCACCAAACAAGCCCTGCCATCAAGAGTATTCCTAAAATAATCTGCCAATTAAGATGTTGCTCCAAGCTAACACCAAACACCACAAATAAAGTTACTATCATTCCAGACATAATTACTCCTCCAGAAATAGCTGGAATAGATTTTTTTAGTGGAAAATTTAACAAAACTGCCAATAAGGCTCCTGTATAAGCACCGGTGAAAGGTAGTGGGATTCCCACTAAAAGCATTAATCCTATAAGTCCATATTGCTCCACTTTGCTCGAATGTTTTCCTAAGGTAATATCTTGCCACCACGCAAATAATTTGGCGTATCTTTTTGATTTTTGGGCTAAAAAATTTGAAATTCTTTTAAACAAAAATAAAATTAAAAAAACGGGTACAAGATTTCCTGCTACGGCAATTAAAAAAGCAATAGCTGTATCTATCTTTAAAATAGCTATACCAACCGGAATAGCTAACCTTAGCTCGCCGATAGGAGCCATTGATAATAAAAAAACCTGTAATAAATCTGACATTGATTTTTTTAGTTTAGCATAATATACTGTTTAAATGAAGTCTATAGATGATTTAGAAAATTTTTTAGAATGGATAGACAGTTTTAGAGACCGATTTCTTTTTATTTTTATAAAACCTTATTGGCCAAGAATAATCACCCCAAACCATATAACATATATACGGGCAATTATTGGAATAGCATTGTTTATACTTCTTTTCTTTTTTGATATTACTGACCGAATCTTAATTTTATCACTATTTTTTTTGGGAGT
>CAZIJR010000005.1:4204-21751 GCA_964539855.1 uncultured Candidatus Saccharibacteria bacterium | reverse complement strand
TCTTTTTTGATATTACTGACCGAATCTTAATTTTATCACTATTTTTTTTGGGAGTTGTTACTGATTTTGTTGACGGACCCGTCGCCAGAGGAACAAACCGTGTTACCGAGTTTGGCGCCATGCTGGATTCTTCAGTTGACCGCCTTTTGCTGGCCCCGATAGCTGTATATGCGTTGTTTGGTATACACAAATGGTTGCTTTTAATCTTGTTTTTGTTTGAAATACTAAATGCGCTGGTTTCACTGCTTTACAAATCAAAAGAAATTTATCTTGAGTCAAACATTTTTGGAAAAATAAAAATGGTCTTAATGTCAGTGTCATTTATAGCAATCTTATTCTTCTGGCCACTTGAGCCTTCCCAATATTTTTTCTATATGCTTTGGCTGACAATTCCACTTACACTTTTAAGTACTTTTACTAGGATTTTAGAATTAAAAAATAAAAATAAAATCAATGTCCCAAAATTTAAAAATTTTTAATACTTTAACAGGAAAAAAAGATCTATTTAAGCCAGAAAAAGGCAAAAAAGTTAATATGTTTGTCTGCGGGCCTACTGTTTATGATTATTCGCACATCGGTCACGCCAGAACATATATTATTTTTGATTCTTTTGTAAAATACCTAAAGCATTTGGGCTATACTGTTTTTTATCTCCAAAACATTACAGACATAGATGACAAAATTATAGCAAGAGCAAGGGAAAAAGGTGTAAGCCCAAAAGACCTTGCCATTGCTTTTGAAAAAGAACATCTTAAGGCTATGAAAGCCTTGGGGGTAACCAGTGTTTCAAAATATGTAAGAGCAACGAGCTGTATAAAAGAAATTACAAGCCAGATTAAAAGACTGGAAGAAAAAGGTTTTGTATATAAAATAGATGGCGATGGCATTTATTTCGACATTTCAAAATTTAAAAACTACGGAAAATTGGCAGGCAGAACTGCGCTGGACGCTGAAGATTCTATTTCCAGGATTGACTATAGTAGTAAAAAAAGAAATCGTGGAGATTTTTGTATTTGGAAATTTAAGCAACAAGACGAGGAGCCAAGCTGGAAAAGTCCTTTTGGCGAAGGCAGACCTGGCTGGCATATTGAGGACACTGCCATTACAGAAAAGTTTTTTGGGGCGCAATACGACATTCATGGGGGCGCCAGAGACCTAATATTCCCCCACCACGAGGCAGAAGTTTCTTTAATGGAGTCTATCTCCGGGAAAAGTCCAGTTGCTAAATATTGGATGCATGGAGGATTTTTAACAGTAGAGGGCCAAAAAATGGGTAAGTCTTTAGGTAATTTTATAACTTTGCCCGATATTTTAAGCCGTTGTCCTGCCAATTATTTAAGGTTTATTGTGGTTAAAAACTTATGGCGTTCACCTGTTGATTATTCTGAATCTGTTATGATAGAAGTAAAATCGGCTGTCAGTAAAATAGAAGAGTTCCTACGAAAGCTTAGGGATTCTAAGGCTAAAGTCAAAAATTCCAGAATTAACACAAAATTAATTAAGGATTTAAAAATAAAATTTTATTCAGAACTGGCTAACGATTTTAACACGCCAAAAGCTTTTGCGGTAATGTTTGATTTTATAAAAAAGACAAACAAACTTCTGGAGCATAACAAAATCTCTAAAAAAGAAACCACAGAAATTTACAGGTTTTTTGAGGAAATAAACAAAATATTCGGTTTTATAGATTTTAAAAAAGTAAACAAAACAATCCCTTCTAAAATTAAAAGCCTGGCTCAAGCTAGAGAAAAATTTAGGAAAACTAAACAATGGGACAAAGCCGACAAAGCCCGAGCAGAAATTGAAAAACAAGGCTACACAGTAGAAGATACTCCCACTGGTCCAGTTGTAAAATCTCTTTGATTTTGGTAATGTAAAGCCACTCAATTATGGCTAATCAATTACCAGACAAATTACCTCCACAGAATACAGAGGCAGAACAGTGCCTGCTGGGATGTTTGATGTTAGACAAAGAGGCAATTGTAAAAGTTGTTGATTCTATAAAACCAGAGGATTTTTATAAGGGCGGGCACCATGATATTTACCAGGCAATGGTTGAATTATATGAAAAATCTGACCCCATTGATATTTTATCTGTTTCATCTAGACTAAAAGAAAAAAATAAGCTTGATGACATTGGTGGATCATCTTATCTTACCTCATTAATAAACACGGTCCCCACAGCAACTCATGTTACTAATTATGCTAAAACCGTTCGTCAAAAAAAGATTTTAAGGGATTTGATTTCTGCCTCAGAAGAAATTGGATTATCTGCTTTTGACGAAGCTCAAGAAGTTGACGTTTTGCTGGATAAAGCAGAAAAAGCTGTTTTTGGAATAGGACAAAGATCTTTAACACAAACATTTATTCCTATAAAAGATATTTTGTCCGATACATTTGAAAGACTGGATGAGCTTTCAAAGCATGCCGGTAAGTTGCGAGGCGTACCCACCGGTTTTACGGACATGGATAAGATTCTAGGCGGGTTGCAAAAATCTGATTTAGTTATTTTGGCTGCTAGGCCTTCTATGGGAAAAACATCTTTGGCTTTAGATATTGCCAGAAACGTGGCTGTTTTGGAAAATAAGCCGGTTGGGTTGTTTAGCCTGGAAATGTCAAAAGACCAGTTGGCAGATAGGCTTCTGGCTAGCCTGGCAAATATTAATATGTGGAATTTAAGAAATGGAAGGCTTACTTCTGACGACTACTCAAGGCTTCAGCATGCTATGGGAAGCTTGTCTGACGCTCCTTTATATATAGATGACGCTGGTTCTGTAAATGTTTTGCAAATGAGGGCAATGGCGAGACGATTACAAGCAAGCCAGGGGCTATCATTAATAGTTATTGATTATCTACAATTAATGGAGCCTATGAACCGTTATGCTTCTCCAGTCCAGCAGGTTACAGAGAACTCAAGGGCGCTGAAATTATTGGCAAAGGAATTGAGCGTACCGGTGCTTGTGCTTTCACAGTTATCAAGGGCAGTAGAATCTCGCGTACCTCAAATTCCAAGACTGGCTGATCTGCGCGAATCTGGTGCCATTGAACAAGACGCAGATGTGGTGCTAATGATTTACAGGGAAGACAAATATAATGAAAATTCTTTAAACCCAAATATTGCCAAAATTTTGATAGAAAAACACAGAAATGGGCCCACTGGTGGAATTGATTTATTTTTTGATGAACATAGAGTAAGCTTCAGAAATTTAGACAAAGGCCAATACGCTGGTGAAACTACGTAAATCCGCTTGACAATAAACTTTTTTCCGGCTATCAGGCACTTCGTGTCTCTGAGGCCTGCAAAAAGTTTATTGCCTCGCTTTTTTATGGACTCTATTGAAAAACTAAAAAATATTTTTCGGGATTTTCCCACGGTTGGCCCAAGAACAGCTAGCCGTTTTGTTTACTATTTATTAAAACTTCCCAAAAACAGAATCGATGAACTTATTTTGGCAATTCAGGAATTAAAAAAAAATGTGAAGCTGTGTAAATTTTGTTTTAATCCCTTTGAAAAAGATGGTGATTTTTGTGAAATTTGTAAAAATCCAAATCGGAATAGAAATTTGCTCTGCGTAGTTGAAAAAGAGGCTGACTTGTTATCTCTTGAAGTAACAAAAAAATATAGCGGTCTATATTTTATTTTAGGCGGGTCTGTGGCAATGATGCGAAAAGAGAATATAGGTCAGTTAAGGATTGAAGAGTTTAAAATAAGAATAAAAACGAATAGTTTTTCAGAAATAATCGTGGCCTTAAATCCTACACCAGAAGGCAGAGCAACATCTGTTTTGGTAGAACAAGCAATAAAAGAAGTTGGTAAGTCCCCTGTTCCTCAGATTACTCATTTGGCAAAAGGGCTTCCTGTTGGTGGAGAGCTTGAGTATGCCGATGAGGAAACGCTTGAGTCGGCACTTGAGGGCCGTAAATAGATTACCCTTTTTATTAGTTTAGTTAAGGTTTTTGATTGCTGCTATTCTTTTATTCAGCTCTCTTTCTGATTTAAAGGAGTTGCGAATCTTCTTTTGATTAATTAACCATTTTTCAACTCCAAAGAACATTCCAGACTTCCACATCCAAATACCAATTAAAGCAATCAATAAGGGAAGAAAGAATGAGTCAACCCAAAAGTTGTTAGTTAAACCAGTGGAAATTGTGCTTGCTCCATATACTCCGGCCCTGGTCACAATTACAGATGCATTGTTAACTGGGGTGTAACCTGAGTTAGAGCTGGTTACAGAAATATTATCATTTATAGTTGTGGTTCCATAAGCAAAGTTTGGTGCTGAAGCTAACTGCGCTTGATAGGTTATTGTTGCAGTTTGGCCACCAGAAATTGAATTTATGTTTAACCCTGAAACTATGTCGCCAGAGTAATTGTTGGTACCGGAAACAATTAGCTGGTCCTTATAAATTAAATTGGCAGGAAAATTATCTCTTAAAACTATATTACTTACTGTTTGGTTTGTTGGTGTTTGAATGGTAATCATAAACATCAACACGTCTCCAGGGCTGGCTGAAACAGAGTTTGCAAACCCAGAACCGGTCGTTAGATTCCTGACAGTCTCATTAACAGTAAGATAGCCTGTTTCTGTTCCTGTCCCGTTCGTAAACGTAGTATCCTGTCCGTAAATTGTGTTTCCCGAACAATCTTTAGCAGCCGCTCTAAAGTGATAGTTATTATAGTTGTTGTAGTTGTTGTACAGGTTTACAACCTGATTAAATGAGCCAGAATAGTTTTGTGACTGCTGAGTTGTTTGATATCCATAGGTTGTAGTTTGGCCGTATTCAAACCAAACATACGCGTTACAACTATTGTTCGCGTTATATAAATAGCCATTCAGAGTTGTTTGATTATTGTAATTATTTGTTGCTGAATTTGTTTGTACAGTAACGTTGTTATAATTTTGGCATTGATTACCATAGCATCCGTTTTGGCAATATTGGCTGTCTTGCTGATTGCCACAAGAATCATACCAGTACAAATAGTTTCCGTTGCATTGCTGATAAGAGTGGTATGTGCAGTTTTGCCCCGAGCATACACCATTGCTACATGTTTGATTACCCGAACATGTTTGCTTCAACTGAGAGGTTGAAGAGTCTGAACAGTATGAGTTGGCTGTTCCTGCGCTGTTGCAGGTGTAGGTCATATAATTCTGGAATACGTTGCTTCCTTGGCAATATGGGCTTCCTGTGTAACCTGAAGTTCCGCAATCAGAGTTTGAGTTACAGGTGATGTTTTGGTCAACGCAAGCTCCGCTCTGGCATATTTGGTTTGCTGAGCATGCTTGCTTTAGTTTTGCTGTGACAGAGTCTGAGCAAGCTGAAATAGCTGTACCGGCGTTATTACAAGTATATGTTTTATAATTTTGATATACACTACTACCCTGACAAAATGGTGAGCCTGTGTAACCTGAAGTTCCGCAATCAGAGTTTGAGTTACAGGTGATGTTTTGGTCAACGCAAGCTCCGCTCTGGCATATTTGGTTTGCTGAGCATGCCTGATATAATCCCTCCTTATTGTTACATGAGTCATACCAGTACACAGAGTTGCTAACGCATTTTTTTGTGTAGTGAGATGTACATACAGGGGTTGTAGAACAGCCTGTTTTACAGGTAACATTTTGTACATTTAAAGTTCCTGCGCATACTGATTGAGTCGTCCAGCTTGAACCAGTCCACCAACTTATTTTTTGGTCACATGCTGAACAGAAATTATGCACCGAGGCGGAATAAGCGTAAGCAGTTGAATCTCCAGTGTATTGCTGACAAAACTTATTTAAAGAGGTTAAATCTGGTTTTAATCGGCTGTTTGCTCCAAAAATACTTGATGCTTTTGAATCGCTTTCCAAAGCTCCAGCAGTTGTCACGGTGGAACCGCAGGTTACTCCGCTAGGAAGTCCAATACTCCAAGCAGCTCCATTGCATCGCGATGGGGATGGGTAACTAGAATTTTGCGCAGCTTGAGCAACTTGCGCAAAAGAAACGACAGCGCTAACGACGGCGCACGTAACAAATATTTTTGAAATTGTTTTCATATGTTTATTGCCTATTTATTAAATTTTTGTAATATTGATTTCTATTACTCTTTATCATATTTTGAAGAAGATGTCAACGTTATGGCTATTTTATCTGGAGTTCAGCTGACACCGCAATTCTCTGGTAGTCTTTTCCTGGAGGCCAACAACTTATCAATGTTAGGACATTATTGTCCGCCGTCAGACCGACTGCTGTTATATCGGCTCCTTTTTTAATAACATTTTTTTGCTTTACTATATATGTGTATTGTTTATTATTCAAGTCAATCAAAATCTTATCTCCAATTTCAAGTTTTTCAAGATCACTAAAAACCCAATCGTGTTTGATTTTAGGCCAGCCAACAGGAGCTGAATGCCCTAAAATTACAATTTGCCCACTTTGGCCAGGATACACAGAGCCTGGATAATAGACAACTCCTGTGTCCAAATCCTTCATAATTGAGTTTGTCTCGACGCTACTGGAAAAAATTATTGGTGTTATAACAGATATTTTAGGTATTTCTAATGTGTTTTGTTTGTCAGTATAGGTAGTTTTTATTACTTTTTCTTGATTGGTTGATGCTAACTGCCCATGATTTGGATAAAAATACGGCTGCATAGCTGAGGCATCGATCGCAGGATACGGGTTGAAAAAATCGCTGGTTAATCCATAAACTGCCTTATAATTAAAAATCCATGAAACATCGTTCCAGTTTATAATTAAAAAACTTGCCATATATATAACAACTGCTACCTTGAATATCGTTTTTATATTTTTTTTATTCATTTAAATAATTATTTGATGAGGCAAAAATAAAATTATCGTATCTTTATCAATCAGAATAGCGGCCGATAAAACCAACACCAAGATAGTAGCTCTTAAAATAAAATTCTTTTTGAACCCTGTTTCATTAAATATTATGGCGGTATATAGTGTGCCAATTACAATAAGCGCAACGCCGTAAACAATCGCCCGCAAAAGCCCCTCATGGTTGTATAACACATAATTGGTTATTTTGGAATAAAAATTGTTGTTTCCCAAATTTTTTGCTTCTCCCAAAACCATCGGTAAACCCACAGGTACGTAGCTGGGAATTTTTGAGCTTTTCTCTTCGTCTATGTTAATGGTTTCATTAATGGGCTTTGCATCATCATCTGAAGTTTTTACAATTTGCAGTTTTGGGCTTGCAAAAAGTTGCACCACAACAGTAGCGTTGTTTCTGCCAAAACCAGGTAAAACAGCGATTCCTATCTCCTTATAATTTGCGTTCAGTGTGTTTTCCTTGTGAGTGGGTGAATTTATCCATGCCTGATAAACCTCAGTAGAATCGTAAAAGCCCACTGCTAAATTTTCTCCGGCGTAGTAATAATCATACCCTGCTTCAGAAAACCAGTGCCATGGAGTTGTTCCTGTCGGGCTTGTGTGGTCAAAATACTGATCATTAATCATATCTTGAGCTTTTAAAAACGCGGCCTGATCCAATTTTTCGTTTTCGGCCAATGGGCTCACTCCTGCTGCCTCCCTTCCTTGGTTAACAAGATTTATTAAAACAGCTCTTGATATGTCTGCAAAAAATATACTTTGAGGAAAACTGAAAAAAGCGATTGTAGTCGCAATCTTCAAAACAAGCAAACAAATAACGCAATATAATAGAATATTGCCCTGCAGAAATCTAATTGCTAAGCCTGATAAGTCCCGTAATGTCATTATCTTTATAATAAACCATTAAGGGTTTTTTGTCAACTTCTTTCTGTTTATTTATAGAACGCCCTATCTTTAAACCTTAGGTCTATATATTGCAGATTTTTCCTGCTTTCAGTAGATATCTCCTCTTTTAGCAAAAGGTTTAACTTAACAAGCTGTGCGTTGATATCTGAATCTGAGTCTAGGTTAAAATATATCAGCCAGTTTTCGTTGGTTGTAATATTTATTCTTAGCGGACTGGTAATTAATGCTTCTTTTAGGTCTATTTGAAAATTATTTTTTAGGTTTTTCTGGATCTCAGCTATTGCGTTGATTATATTTTTGTCAACGATCTCCTCGCCGGTAAGAGCTTGCCTACCTTCAATCGATTGTCGCACAATGGTAATATTATCCGGAACTACGCCCAGCTTTTCAAATGTTACTCCGTTGGTATCAATTAAAAAGCACACTTGTTCTTCGCTCTCCGCTACGCAGTAAGCGCCTATGGGTTTTCGCTCAGCAATGCCAAGCACTAATGTTTTTGGGTATTTTTTACTTAAACTTAATTTCTCTATTATAGGAAATTTATTTAAAATATTTTGGGTTACTTTATCGGAATTAATCAAGAGAATGCTTTTTGTACCTAGTTTTAAAAACCCAAAATCAATTAGTTTAATGTTAATTTCTTGCGACGCAAAATTCCTTAAATCTTGAGTTTCAATTTTTTCGTTTCCTGAAATAATTATATCTTCTATTTGAATACCGCGATAAAACAATAAAAAATAAATTGACAATACTAACAAAATACAAGATAAAAATAAAATCCAAAACCACAACTTTAGAAATATGGGTTTTTTTTGTTTTATTCTGTCTAGCTTGTTTTTAATATGTTTTTTTCTGTATGACACGCTATAAACCTCTTTTTATTTTTCTAAACTTTTCTATTATATAATTTATCCAGTACTTATTAGACAAAACAAAGTCTTGTGTTTTTACATACTCCTTTTTATATCCACCAAAACCCATTTTGAATAAAGTCGGACCAGACCAGGGATGATGAGAGAATTTTTCTGGGTCAGTAAATCCCCAAAAGTCATAAGTAAGGCATCCCCTCTTTTTTGCTTCTTTTATCGCCTCCCACTGCAATAAATAAGGTATGGAATATTTTGAAAATTTTCCCAGAGAAGCAGCTTGATGATAAAATCCAACCCCTTGCCAAATAATAATCATAGCACCAGCTGCAATCTCTCCTTTATGTTTTCCAAAAATAAAAAGGGTTTGTTTGTCGTTGCCAAAAATTTCAAATTCGTTTTTTATAAATTCATCAGAAAACGGAACAAAATTTTGTCGTTTTGAAACCGCTCGGTTTAATTCCTGATAAATTTGGGCATCTTTTATGTCTGTACTTTTTACAATTTCAATATCTTTATTTTCGGCAGCTCGTTTAATTAAATAGCGGGTTGTTTTACGCATATTCTTTAGTAATTCCTCTTCTACTGGGGAAATATCTAGTTTCCAGGTCGCTTCATAAGCGCTGGCGTGCATGGGCGAGGGCCTAAACCCTAAATCCGTAAAGATATTTTCATTTTCTTCATTCCTTAAAAATAGCGAAGAAATCCTGATAAAACTGGCTTTTTCCTGCTTGGCAATATCGTTTAAGTGTAATAAAATTAATTCTAAAATTTCTTTTTTATCCTTTACCGCCAGTCCATCCATCAGGACCGGGCCATGAGGTAAAAACAGAAATGTTCCTCGTCTGGCAGATACTTTTATAACCAGAACAACTGCGATAACTTTTCCGTTGCTATATGCTCCAAATCGCCAGACATTGCTTCCCATTCCCAAATTAAACTCGCCCCAATTCCAGGACTGTAAAAATGTTTTTTCTGCAATCTGCGCCAAAAATCCCTCCCACTCGTTTTTATTTGTTATTTCTTTAAGCTGCATTTAAAAGTTTGTTTAGAATTTTATACTGGTCGTTAAATAAGACGATATTATTTTTAGGATTCTTTTTTGAGTTAATTGGATAAAATAAGGTTTCTTTTTCTACAAAAGTAAATTTGTCAAATGCTCCATCGTGTAGCTTCGCAGTATTTAATCTTGTTTCATTGATTTCATATGTATAATTGTAACGATCCCATATTTCATCTGTGTTTTCCCAAATAAATTTTTCTTTTAAAACTAATTTTAACTTTAAAAAATTAAAATTTTCATAAAAATTTTGCCCTAACTCTTCTTTACATTCCCGCTTTACGGCGTCCATTACGCTTTCTCCGACTTCTCCTTTTCCACTCCATGTGGCTTGATATATATAATGAAAACTTATATCTCTAGGAGACCTTCTTTGCAACGCAATTTTTCCTTTATTTTTACCGTCTTTTAAAACAATCCAAACTGATATGCTTTTACGCTTTGCCATACTTTTTTAGAAAATCTACAATTCTTTGTGCGTCCTCCATTGAAATATTTATATGCGTAGGTAAATTTAATGTCCTTTTTGCACACAATTCGGCATTTGGGCACATTCCCATTTTATAATGCATTTCCTCCAGTTTTGTATCATAAGGAGCAATTGGAGTTGTATACCAGTCTCCTAGCAGAATATTTTGCTTGTGCCACGATTCATAAATTATATCCTGAGCGTTTTTGTGCTTTACCGTATAACGCAAATAACTCGGCTCTGCACCCATTTCCACCACAGGCAAAACAAATGAAGTATTTCTTAAATTTTCATTATAAAATTTAAAAAGCTTTTTTCTATGGTTGTAAAACATATCCAATTTATTAAATTGGTTTAAGGCCATTATTGCCAAGGCGTTTGGCAATGCTTTTGGAAAATAATCTGGCTTTAGTCCCCTTTTTTCCTTCCAATGAACTGCTTTTGATAAAATATGAACCCATTGCGATAAAACTAAAAATATTTTCCCTAAATCACAAAAATTATAAAGTGGCAAAATTATATAGTTTAAAAGAATTGGATGTAAAATTTGTTGGATAACCCAATATGTTTTTGGCACACCAAGGTTTTTCTGTATTTCCAGTAATTTTTTACCAATTTGTTCATCATTTGTTACTGCCATTCCGCCGTAAACAGAAGAAATTACCTTATCTCGCGAAAAACTAAAAAATGACGCTTTTCCAAATGTACCGACTTTTTGCCTATTATATTTTGCACCCAAGGCATGCGCACAGTCTTCTATCAACGTTAGATTGTTTTGCTGTACAATAGCCATAACCTCATCCATATCGGCTGGCTGGCCAAATGTATGTTGGACCATCAAAATTTTAGTGTCAGGGGTAATTTTACGCCTTAAATCTTCAATATCTATATTAAAGGTGTTATTGTCGCAATCCACATATTCAGGCGTCATTTCAGCCCATAAAACTGGGTTTATGGCGGCATTACAGGTAAAAGCCTGCATCAGCACCTTATTACCTTCTGCTTCTCCTAAGGCCCTTAAAATAGCGTAAAGCGCACTTCGTCCGCTATTAAAAGATACTGCATGTTTTACTCCCAAATATTGCCTAAATCGCTCCTCTAATTCAGTAATAGTTTTTCCGCGTTTCCACAACCAAGGCCGTATAACCAAATTAAGAGCGAGTCTTACATCGTCTTTTTCTACGTTCGGCGACAATGAAATTGAAACTGGTTTAAAATAACTCATTTACTTAATAAACTAACTAATTCTTTGGGGACGCGACCTTCCAGTAAAACGGCGTCGTCAGACTTACAAAATGTTGTTATAGCCGAATAAATTTCCTGTGGATTTTCATTTAATATAACATTTTTTTCAGCCATACCCGCTGACATAGCGCCTTTTTTAATTTCACTAAAATAATCCTTGCTGGTTATTATGGCCATATCGCAAACTTCTCCAATTTTTTTACCCAGCCTTTGATGGATTATTCCTGACTCTTTACCAAGCTCAATTAAGCAAGGCATAACAATAATTTTTTTATTTGGAAATATTTTTAAATATTCCAAATCAGCAACAACCCCGTCTGGATTTGCAGAGTAAGACGAGTCTATAATATTCATACCATGTTTTCCGTTTTTTAAAACCATTCCAGACTGATTTTGTTTTATATCCTGCAAGGCAGAAGCAATTTCTTCAAAGCTCATTCCTAATTCGTTTGCTACTAAAATAGCTCCTAAAAGATTCTGGACATTATGTTCTCCTAAAACCTTGGCTCCAAAATGTGCCATTTCATTTTTTCTGTTCATAGCTAAAAAAGAAACACTGTTCTTTTTAACGTCAATACCATCAGCCAAAATATCAGCGTTGACAGATTTTTTTGTTAGAGCATAAATTTTTTCTTGGGCTTCTGGTAATTTATTGCTTTTTTTAATAAGATCTAAACAATATTTATTTTCTCCGTTTACAAAAATTATTCCATCCTTTGGCAAAGATTCAAGCAGTTCTCCTCCTCCTTCTGCAGAAAGTAGGTTTTCCATTGAGCCAAAAAGTGCCAGGTGTTGCTGATTAATGCCTGTCACAACACCTATTTTTGGCATAATCATTCTACAAACTTCCTTAACCTTGCCTTTATTATACGCACCAACTTCGGCAATAAAAAAGTCGTGGCTTGGGTTTAAATCGTTTAAAATAGCTCTAGCTATGCCAATTTCGGAATTCTGGTGTTCCTTTGTAGATAAAACCTTATACTTTTTTGACAATATAGTTGCCAAAAATTCTTTTGTTGATGTTTTTCCGTAAGAGCCCGTGATTGCAATGACTCTTAGTCCGCTTACCGATTTTATTTTTTTTATTTTCTCGGTTGCTTGGTGTAAGGTTTTTTTCCGCATTGCAACAAAACCGGGCTGGAATAAAAGCACTATCGCGGAAATAATTACCGGAGTTAAAATATCGAATGTAATAAGCCAAGGCACCTGTAGCTCGTCTTTAAAGCTAAATATCCATTTTAAAAATACTATAACAACTGCGAATGAGATTAGGGATAAGAAAAGAATTTTGTAAGTTCCAACGGGCTTTTTAAATGATTTTAAAAATAACTGCCTTAAAAAAAGTATACATTCAACAGAATAAACTATAAATAAAATGGAGAACAAATATGAAAATAAGCTGTTGTTTAGTAGTAGAAATAAAAGCAAAAAAAGTTTGAAAATCTGGGCATAGCCGAATAACAATTTCTTTCCTTTAGAGGTACTGAAATGGTCAACAAATCTACCAAAATGATATTCTTTTAACTGCCATAAATACAGCCAAAAAAGAACGTATTTTAGCTCCCAAAAAAACCAAAGAGTAGTCAAAAACAAAAACATAATTAGAACTTAGCGAGGCAATAGACTTTTTGCAGGCCTCTGAGACACGAAGTGCCAGATAGCCGGAAAAAAGTTTGATTGCCGAGTGTGTTCACATATTCTCTATTATCTTTTCGGCCAAAAGTTCGGGCAATTTTTTATGCATTAAGTGATCTGCCCCTGGTATTATAACGAGCTTAGAATTTTTTATTTTTTCGTTTATAGTATGCGCATCCTCAATTGGCACAGACTGGTCTTTGTCTCCCCAAATAATAACTGTGGGCACTTTTATAAAAGATAGTTTATAAGAAACGTCATCAGAAATTACATTTAGATAAGTTTCTTTCATTACGCCCTCTGCGTAAACATAATCTGATTTTCTAATTATAAATTTGTAGATAGCTTTTCTGAAAAAAGCGTAAAATGGCAGGAAATAAAAAAGTTTTATAAATTTTGCAAGACCAGCAGAAACATCTTTCTGTGCGGATTTTTTGCGTATCACCGCTGAAGCAACTAAAAATAGTTTTTGTATTCTTTGCGGATATTTTACAGCCATTTTAGCTGCCACCGCCCCACCAAAAGAATACCCGAGTAAGTAAAAATCCTGGATGCGAAGCTCGGCTGTAAAATCTTCCAGCCATTTTAAATAGTCATTTACTCTCCACGGACTAACCAGTTTTTCGCTCTCTCCAAAACCAGGCAAATCGGGCACAATTACCTGGTACCCTTTTCCAGCAATAATTTCAGCCTCTGTTATCCATCTGTCAGAAGCTGACCCCCAACCATGCAAAATAATAAAGGGTTTGCCTGTGCCAAAAGATAAGTAACTAGTTTTGACCCCATTAATATTCACTTCCATAATTTTTTAATAATACCAAAAATATCTTGCCCCCACAACACTTGACATTTGTTGAAGAAATCAAGGTGGACAAAAACGGTAACTTACTGCCAGCCGATTAACCGCTAGTCGAGCCTCTGCCCCGTGTCCAGTAATGGATTGCGGGGTCTTTTTTTGCTTAAACAAACACCTCAGACACTGTCTGAGGTGTTAAAATAGGTATATTTTTTCGTTATTTTATTATTTTAAAGCCGCAGTATTTTTGCAGAACCTTTGGTACTTTTACACTTCCATCTTTCTGCTGAAACTGCTCTAAAATCGCGGGGAGCAGTCGGCTTGTTGCCAAACCCGATGCGTTTAGTGTATGGACAAATTTATTTTTATTATTCTTTTCGTCTCGATATTTTACATTTCCTCTTCTTGCCTGATATTCTAAAGCGTTTGAGGCGCTACTGACCTCCTTATAAATTTCCATGCTTGGGATCCAAACTTCTATGTCAATTGTTTTTGCCATGGCTTCAGACATATCCTCTGCCGCCAGCTGTACAGACTGAAAGTGCAGGCCCAAACCTTCCACCAGTTTTTCGGCATTTTTTACCAGCTCATCAAAAGCCTTCCAGGACTGCTCTGGCTTTGTAAACTGAAACATTTCTATTTTATTAAACTGGTGTCCTCTTATCATACCCCTTTCTTCTTTTCTGTAGCTACCAGCCTCACGCCTAAAACAGGCAGAATACGCAAAATATTTTAAAGGCAACGATTCTTCATCTAAAATCTCGCCCTTATGATAATTCCCCAACATCATTTCACTGGTTGCATCCAGGCATAATTTATCTTGAGTCCAGTACAGGTCATCTCTGAATTTTGGTAAATGTCCCGATGTATAGGCCGATTCTTCTTTTAGCAAATACGGTGGCATTATAAATGTATATTTGTTTTTCCTGTGAAAATCAATAAAATAATTGAGCAAAGCCCATTCTAAAACCGCTCCATTCCCCTTATAAATCCAAAATCCTGCGCCAGACATTTTGGCCGCTCTTTCATAATCTATAAGATTAAGGCTGGTGGCCAGCTCCACATGGTCTTTTGGCTTAAACGTAAATTTTGGCCTTTTAGCGAATTGTCTTAAAACCTTGTTGTTTTCTTTTCCCCCTGCCACAACATCATCTGCTGTAATATTTGGCAAACCCATCAATAATTCGTTAAATTCTTTTTCTGTTTTTTCCAACTCAGGCTCCATAGACTTTATTTTATCTTTTATTTCTTTTGCCTGAGTTATCAAAACATTATTATCTTTTCCGCCTCTACTTATTTTATTTTGTTCTGCTTTTAGAGCTTCCATCTCTGTCATTAATTCTCTTTTCTTTTTGTCTAAATCCAAAATCCTGTCAACATTACATTTAACATTTTTCTTTTCACACGCTTGTTTTACTTTCTCAGGAGTATCTCTTAAAAGATTTATATCTAACATAAATTTACTTTTTATTTTTTAGAATAGATGAATGCATTTTGTTTGGTTTATATCCTTTCATTCTAAAAATTTCTATTTTCAATCCCCTCTTTTTTAACTCGCTTTTTAAATTCTTAGAAAAAGAGATTTGGTCATAACCTAAACATATAACATCTGGCTTTAGTGTTTCGATTGTCATATAAACATCATCTTCATAACCCAAAACAGGCTTATCAACCAGTTTGCATCTTTGCAGATCGGTCAATCTTTCACGATCTCTCCTCTTAGGAAAATGGCCTTTTATTTTTTTTATGTTCACATCTCGGCCAGCAACAGCGATTAAAAAATCTCCATGTTCCTTTGCCTGCCTAAAAAAATCCAGGTGGCCATCGTGTAATCCATCGAACGTGCCAAACACCATTACTTTTTTCATAATTTTGGGCGCATTAATGGGAATATTTGGCATTCACGAGAAGGTTTGTCCATTAAGAAGCTAAACAATCTTTCTGAAACTCCAAAACCACAGGCTGGTGGCATTCCATGCTCCATTGCCTCAATGTAATCCTTGTCAAATCTTTGAGCCTCATCATCTCCAGCATCTCGTAATTTTTGTTGCTGTGCAAATCTTTCGGCTTGGTCAATGGGATCGTTTAATTCTGAAAAACCCTTTCCGTTTTCAGAGCCAGCCAAAATTACTTGAAAGCGTTGAACCAGTTTTGGGTTCTTTTCCATTTTTTTTGCCAATGGTTCCATTATAATAGGTACATTAATTAAAAATCCGGGGCCAGAAATATTTTTTCTGCAATATTTCCAAAGATTGTCTATTGCCCTTGTAATATTAAAACCATTTTTGTCGTAATCTATTTTTAGTTTTTGCAAGGTTTTTTCTATTTCAGGCAAACTTGCAGATTCTATATTTACTCCTGTATATTTGGAAATTGTTGCAGTGTAATCGTATTTTTCCCATTTTTTTCCCAAATCAACATCAAATCCCTTTATTTTAAACTTAAGCGTGCCAAAAGTTTTTTTGGCAATATATTTGTACATTTCTTCTACAAACTTCATTCCTTCTTCATAATCTGTATAAGCCCAGTAGAATTCCATTGCTGTGTAATCCTGCAAATGTTCAGCATCCATCCCTTCATTTCTAAAAATTCTTCCAATCTCAAAAACTTTTTCAAAGCCTGCAACCATCAGCCGTTTTTGCCATAATTCTCCAACTGAAATTCTTAAAAAGACATCTAAATCTAATGCGTTATGGTGAGTTATGAATGGCCTGGCATCGGCTCCTCCTGGAGTTGTTTCTAAGACAGGAGTTTCTACCTCCAAAAATCCTTTGCTAATTAAAAATTCTCTCATTGAAGCCCAAAAAACAGTCCTTTTTTGAACCATTGCCTTCACTTCTGGATTAAATATGATATCTAAATATCTTTTTCTTAGACACTCCTCCACATCGCAGAGACCATGAAATTTTTCTGGTAAAGGCAAAAGTGCCTTTGAAAGCATTTTATAATCCTCCACCTCAAGAGTTTTCTCTCCTCTTTTTGTGGTGAATAGAGTTCCTTTAGCCTCTACAAAGTCTGCTATGTCAAAGACATCTAAAAAAAACTGGTAACCTTTTGATCCGAGCTTATCTTCTTTAATAACGGCCTGAAGTTTACCAGAGCCGTCATTTATATCAATAAAAGTCAAACCACCCTGTCCCCTTTTTGCCATTATTCTACCTGTTACTATAATTGTTTTTTTACCGAGAAGTTTGCCCGAAAGCTTTTTAAAGTTTTCTAAAACTTCTAACACGCTGTGAGTTCTTTTTGTTGTGGAAGGATAAGCTAAAAGTCCAGCTGCCTGGAGCTTATTTAATTTTTCAATTCTTGTTTTTCTTAATTCCTCTATTGTAGGCATGAATTTGCGAACGAGGTGAGTAAATTCACTTCGTAATTTTAGCCATTAAGATATATACATTGGGGCTAAAATTACGCTCGAGTCATTTTTATTATTTTATCATAACAAACTTGCAAAAACCCTACAAGCTCTTGACAAGGGTCTCATAATATGCTAAGATAAATTATAGTAGATAAAAGGGACTTCCCTACCCTTGGGTACAGGTAGGACTTACATGAAGTACCAGTGTCGTCGGAGATTCTTCCCCACGCAAACAGCCGAAAATAAAAAATTGGCCTATGCGATAAGAAGCAAAGAAAATCGCGACGACATTGCACTTTTCCTTTGGTAAACTGGCGGGAAACTGTCAGTTTAATATAAACGCTGTGGCGTTACTCCCCCGGGTGTTCCGCACCCGAG
>CAZIJR010000005.1:0-4104 GCA_964539855.1 uncultured Candidatus Saccharibacteria bacterium | reverse complement strand
TGTCAGTTTAATATAAACGCTGTGGCGTTACTCCCCCGGGTGTTCCGCACCCGAGTGATGCAGGACTTTCAGCCTTGCGACCCGCCCAGCGCTATGCGCCGTTGTTGTTTCTCCCCAATGAGAAACACTTCGGCGCTTTTTTTATTTAGAAAAATACCACTGCAAAACATCGCGGGCTACTGGCAAGGTTGCAGATTGCAAGCCATCTACACCTTCAATTGTAGCAACAATAACAATTTCTGGATTATTATAGGGAGCGTAGGCAGACACCCAAGCATTATAAGACCCATCCTTACCGGTCTCTGCTGTTCCTGTTTTAGCAGCCACTTCTTCGGGAATATTTTTTAGAGAGGCACAAGAACCGTAGTCTTTGTTTACACAGTCATACATACCTTCCTGAACTACTTTTAAATTATCTGTATCTATAAAATTACTCCTTACCACCTCAGGCACAAAACTTTTTACTGGTTGTGCAGAACTTTCTAAAGGTCCAATAATTTTATTCATAATTTGGGGTTTATAAAGCGTCCCACCATTTGCAATCGCACAATAAGCAGCAGCTACCTGTAAAGGAGTAACCTTTAGATAGCTCTGCCCTATGGAAAGATTGTATGTATCACCATCCCACCAAGCCTCGCCAAGATTCTCCTTTTTCCATGCTGGGTCAGGAACCAAGCCCGCGAATTCTCCAGGCAAATCAATTCCAGTAATTTTTCCCCATCCAAAAAGTTCAAGGTATTTTTTTATTCTAGCTGGCCCAAGCCCTTGTTGATCTCCATAGCCACCACCAACTGTGTAAAAATAAATGTTTGAAGAAACCGCAATTGCTTCTCTCATATCTACCCACTCATGCGGGGTTACTCCGCCATAACGATAAACAATACTTGGGTCATATTTGTTTTGAATTTCTATAAACCCGGGGTCGTTAATCTGTTTTGTTGGAGAAATTAAGTTTTCCTGTAAAGCCCCCGAGGCCTCAAACGGCTTTATTGTGGAGCCGGTTGGATATTGGGCCTGAATTACACGATCAAAAAAGGGTTGATTTGGGTCGTTTATAAGGGCGCTGTAGTCTTCTTGAGAAATTCCTTTAGAGAAAAGATTGTTGTCGTAGGATGGATATGAGATCAAGGCAAGCACAGCACCAGTTCTGGGATCCATTACTACAACCGCCCCTTTTTTTGCTCCTACGTTTAAAATGCTTTTTTCCAATGCGTTATAAACTTCCTGCTGTAAATCGGCGTCTATGTTTAATACAAGATTTTTACCAGAATCGGGGTCTGTCATTATCTGAATACCTTGCTCGCTTCCTGAAGCGGTTTTTATTCGCTTTACCTGACCGGGAATTCCTCTCAAATATTGTTCATAATACTTTTCTAAGCCATTTTTGCCCATATAGTCGTTAATTGAATAACCAGTTGAAGTTGAATATTCATCGCTGTTTATTCTACCGGTGTATCCTAAAACCTGTGAAAAAATTGGCCCATAAACATAATTACGTGAAGTGTTTTGCTGGATTCTACATCCGTCCAAATTGTTCATCTCTGCCTCTAAAACTAAGAGCGATTCATGGTTCAAATCTTCGGCCACCAAAACTTCGGACGAGTTAGCGCTCTGAATTTTGTTATTTAAGTCTATTGGGTCTACGCCTACAATATTTGATATTTTTTCAATCTTGCTCGAACCTTTTTCAGATGCCAAGGAAAATTGAGAACGCTCGCAAATCAAATCAAATGCAGGAGAATTAGAAACCAATTTTTTTAGATTTTTATCATAGATTATTCCACGCTCGGGTATAATCAAACTGGCTGAACCTTTGTTGTTTTCGGCTGCTACAGATAATTTTTTTCCATTTATAATCTGAAAATAAAAAGTTTTTGAAAATAAAACTAATGCCAATAACAAAAAAAGGCCGAACAAAATATAAGATATTTTTTCCTTCAATGGAACCTCAAACTTTTTTTCAGAAATGCCAAACTCCTCTTCTTTAACCTGGGCCAGTTTATCTAAAAAAACCTCGTGAGGTTCTATATCTGAAAATGCATTTTTTAATCGGTATTTTTTAAACATATTTATTTTTTAAACAAATTTAACTGTCTGTTGTCAAAAGCATTTACGCAAAACCTTTTATAAATTAGAAAAAATAGAAAAGCAAAAACTAAATTATAAATTATCTCGAAAAATAATTTAGAATCAAACACAAAAAAAGCTTCTTTTGGACCTAAAAAATAATAATATAAGTATATTAAAAAGCTATATACGAGAAATGCGATAAAAAAAAGGCCCAAAAAATAAAAAGTCATGGGTTTTCGACCGCCCTCAAAAAGATCCCCCTGAATTTTTTTTATGCCAAGCCCTATAACAATCAGCAGTAAAACAGATGTTCCTATATATGAGGAGGAAAAAATATCAATTAGCAACCCTGCCACAAAAGCGCAGAAAATAATAAAATAATAATCTTTTTTTTGCGTAAAAAAAGTAAGCAACACAAAAAAAATAAATACCAAATTAGGCACTGCCCCCCATAGATTCAAATGTGCAAAAAAACTATTTTGGAGAAGTGAAAAAAAATAAAAAAATAAACCTGTAATTAAGTATTTATACCACACGGTTGATTGTTAAGATTTAATTTTCTTCTCGATTGTAATCAGTTATGACAAAAAGATTATTAGAGCTAGGTTCTAAAAATAGTTGAATTTTTGCCTGTTGATGGGGATTTTGGTCATTTTTAGATACCTCTGTTATTTTTCCTACAAGAAGCCCCTTTGGAAGAGTTCCCTCAAGAGATGACGTTACTAAAGTGTTCCCTTGGATTAAAGTGTCATCCACTAAAACCAGGTCTAAAAAAGCCGATAGTCCGTCGTTGCCCTTTACAACTCCAAGAATATCCTTTATCTCTACCTCATCAATGTTCTGCTGTACTTTTACATTTAAAACACTATCCTTGCTAGAAATAAGCATTACCTTGGAAAAGTTATTAAAAACCTTAGAAACTCTTCCAAAAAGCACATTATATTGATTAACCACTGGCATGCCGTCCGAAATTCCATCTAATGAACCCTTGTCAATGGTGATTTCGTCCTGATTATTTAGGCCCATTACTCCAGCCATTACAAGATTAAATTTTTTATCCATATACGTAGCGTTTGCATCGGCCTGGTTTTCCAGCGCATTTTTTGCATTCTGCAAAAAGGTAATTTGTGATAAAAGTTCTTGATTCTCAGTTTTTAAATTTTCATTTTCTTTAGACAAGGAACCAACCTTTAAAATAGAGGACGTAAAACCGGAAACAGATTCCCCCGCAAACCATAACTGTTTTTCAATGGGCTTGGAGGCCAAATAAAATAAATTCTTAATTTGTGGAGAAAATAAATTAAGCACCCCAAGGAATAAAAAAAGCACAATTGCTCCGATTACATATTTAAGCAATGTGCTATTTTTTTTATTTAAAGAAAAATTTTTAACACCATTCATGAATGTTTGATTATCTGCATTTTACCCCAGCAGTATTATAAATGCAAACAAACAACAAAAAACCGGTGATTAAACCGGGTTTTTGTTGTTTTTAGAATCGTGAACAGTGTAGGAGAACTACCTACTCTCGCGCAAAAGCACTACCATCGGCCTTGGAAGATTTCACTTCTGAGTTCGAAATGGGATCAGGTGGAGCACTTCCAGTATAGTTCTCTTACACTATTCACGATTAATTCCTTAAAAAATACCTAAAATCTGTATCTATTAGCGTAACTTACGCTGTGAAAATTCCTGATAACTCAAATACTGAGTATATCGAAGGATAAAATGATTTATTAGTACTCCCCGGCTTAGCGCGTTACCACGCTTACACCTGGAGCCTATCAATCCCGTAATCTTCGGGAAATCTGAGAGTTCTCATCTTGGAGTTAGTTTCGCGCTTATATGCTTTCAGCGCTTATCTATTCCCGACTTAGCTACCCAGCGATGCTCCTGGCGGAACAACTGGTACACCAGAGGTCAGTTCATTCCGGTCCTCTCGTACTAGGAACAAATCTCCTCAAAACTCAACGCCTGCGGTAGATAGGGACCAACCTGTCTCACGACGGTTTGAACCCAGCTCACGTAACTTTT
>CAZIJR010000004.1:0-29520 GCA_964539855.1 uncultured Candidatus Saccharibacteria bacterium | reverse complement strand
AGGGTTTAATAACTAAAAACGGCTCACACTAGTTAGTGTGAGCCGTTTTTTTATTTTAATGGGGCGGGAGGTGGTGTAACCGGAGGAGTGGGAGAATTCACAAAAGATCTTTGCATTATTTCCTGCTCTACAATAGCTTTTGGTCTGCCATATTTTAGCTTTGATATTTTTTTAATTGCCTCCACAATTTCTGGCTTCCCTTTAGGGGTGGGCAGTGTCAACATTTTAAATGGTGTAGAAATTTTGTTATCAATCATCATTTTTATAACCATTGTAAAATTATCTAAATTTACCAAATCAAATCTTGAAAAACCAGGCTCAAATTGTTTTTCTAAATTTTCTGCGTCTTCAGCTCCTATTCTAAATGCTCCTATAGTTCCTACGTTCCCCAAAACAGCATCTCTTATTTCTTCCTTTAATTGGGGCATATATTGATGCGCCATAATCAAATTAAGTTTATACTTCCTGGCCTCAGACAAAATTGTGGCAATAGAATCGGTGGTAAAATTTTGAAATTCGTCAACATATAAATAAAAATCTTTTCTTTCTTCCTCTGCTATTCTGGCACGCTTCATAGCTGCCATTTGAATTTTAGAAATTAAGATTAATCCAAGCAAAGAACTGTTTACTTCGCCGGTCAAGCCCTTTGATAAATTGGCCAGGAATATTTTTTTGTTATTCATTATTTCTGCCAAATCAAAACCAGAATGCGACTGCCCTATTATGTTTCGCATCATTTCGTTTTCAATAAATCTGCCTAATTTCGAGACCACATAACCTAGCATATCAGACCTAGTACTTCCTGTTGTTTGCGCCCATTCTTTTGTCCAAAAATTTCTTACAATAGGATCAGTCACTTTTGCCATTTTTTGCTGTAAAAATGCGGGGTCAGTAAACATTCTTGGAATTTCCACTAGTGTTCCTGGATTTTCCCGGTCTGCCATCAAAGCTAGCATCGCGTTTCGCATATAGTGCTCAAACATTGGCCCAATAATTTCCGGCGGAAATAATTTCATGAAAATAGCAATCATTTCCTGAACCGCAAAATCTTTTTGCTCAGGAGAGTCGTATTCTAGCATGTTTAGTCCACAAGGCCTTTCGGTATCAAACGGCTCAAACAAAACAACATCATCAACCCTTTCCTTTGGTATATGCGCCAAAATATGTTCAATTGATTCTCCGTGCGGATCAACAATAGCAACGCCTTCCCCGTTTTTAATATCTTGTATCGCCATTCCTTCCATAAACCAGGATTTACCCACGCCAGTCTGCCCAATAATGTAAAAATGCCTTGCTCGATCTTTTTTATCGGCAAAATAAACAGGTCGTTCTTCATTTCTATAATTTACGTTTCCTATGATTATTTCTCCTTTTTTGGGCAAGTCTGCAGGAGGAGGAGCTGACACGGATTTCGCGGCTTTAATATAAGGCGTTTCAATATAATGGCTGGGAAAGTGATAAACACTTGCTAGCTCTTCTAAGTTTAAAATGCTGGCATTTGCAGAATTAAAATTTCTAAAGCTAAAATCATAAATTAATTTTTTGAGTGCTTTGCCTTTTACTTCTCGTGCATCTAGGCTATTTATAGCTGATAAAGAATACTGGCTAAATGCTCCTGTCAAATGGGTTAAAATTTCTTCTGCCCGTCCCTCCGATTGCGCAGAAGCTAAGATTCTTATATTAACTTCAAACGGTTGTTTTTGAATTTTACTTTGTATAGCATCATAGCCTTTTTGATCAAACCCCTGTTCTTTGGGTCTTCCGTTCTGATCCAAATTTGGGTTATTCCCTTTAATTTGGGTTTTTGGAGGATTCAAAAACTCGTCAAACATTTCCATCAAAGGCCCGTGAAAAGCCTGTATAGCAGCACTTCTAATGTCCTTGCCTTCCCTTATTTTTTTTAATGCCTTTTCGCCTTTTCGTCTTAAATTTAGTTTTGATAACGGCCTTATCACAACCTGCACAGCCCCACCCTCATTAGCCGAAATTTTACTCAAATCATTTGTTACTAATGACAAAGGATCTTTTTCCAAGGTTTGATAAGTACTTATAGGAAAAAGAAAATTTTCAGACAGTTTTAAATATGCCGCGGCGGTTGCTCCCTGCGGCTCAAAAATTGTATAATCTTCTGGAACTTTATCAACAACAGCATTTGGATAAACTCCTTGCACATACTTTTCAAAAACCGATTCCAAATATTTTGGCACGGCCACATAAAAAGAAATATCTGAGCCACCTATTTGGGAAGCAATCTCAAAAGCGGCGCAGGGGGGATCTTGGAACATTTTTGGCTTTTTAAGATATAAAAAATTAGCAAAAACCTGTTCCATCTGGGCAATCATTGTTTTTTCCTCTTTTTGCTCGTCTTGTTCCTTTTTTTGAGGATTTTTAGGCATCATTACCAAAAACAAAACCATTTCCAGCCCGCCAAAAACAGAGTTTTTTTCATTTGATTCAGCGTTCAGGGCAACAACAAAAGCCAGCACTATCAAGAAAAAAACTATAATAAGCCCTGGAATAATAATAGACATAATAACGAATTTTTAATTTAAAGTTTGAAATTTGAATTCAGTTTGAATTAATTAAATTTGAAATATTTAAATATTGATTTCAAATTATAAATTGCAAATTTTAAATTTTCAGGAAATTTATTTCATGAATTTCTGGTAGTAGCCTTCTTTGGCTAGGACGTCGTGGAAAATATCTAGAAGATAAGGGTCGTTCATTCTTTTGGCAACCTGTATTGCAAAAACAACGCCTTTTTCATGCGCAATTTTTAGGAGATGTTCAATTTTTTCTTTTTCTCCCAAAAACGAAATTTTTTGTGCTTTTTTTTCTGCCTCGCCTTTCAGGTTTTCGTCAACCGCCATCAACTCAATTTCCCGTTTTAGCTCATCTGAAACAATTTTTTCATCCTCTAAAATCTCTTTTCTTTCCGGAGCCGGAATATCATCTACCTTAAGCTCGGGCTTATTTTCTATGGCCGGGGTTTCGCCCTTTTTTAACTCGGGTTTCTTATCTTGATCAGCCATATTTTTTTATTTTACAATTAAATCTATTAGCGCCTGGTCCACGCTTCCTGAAGAAAAATTATTTGCTTCATTGTCTTTTCCGGATATAACTGTAATTTTTAAACCTGTAGAAACCTTAGATACCTCATATATTTTTGTGCAAGGCACAGGGTCAAACTCTGGCTTTAACAAAACGCCACAGGAATTGTTTTCGGGCAACCATGCATCTACCGAGTATTCGTCTGACGGCTCAAAGTTTCTTCCATCAGCATCAATAATATTGCCAATATCCCATGACCTATCGGCAATATTTGCCTTACCTTTATTTTGAGCGCCGATGGTAACCTCAATAAACCGTTCTGTAGTATAAATATCTTTTTGCCAGGAAGAGGAATATTGGTTATTCATTATTTCGGCCACTTTTAAAACACTTCCCTTATCAATGGCAGACTCAAAAACAAACTTAAGATTACCAAGAGTTTCTTCATAAACCGGTTGCGGTAATTCATTGTCGGGCCCTGGTGTGGGAGCCGGAGCCGGTTCAGCCATTCTCATCACCAAATAAACAATAACCCCTGCCACCAAAACAATTATTGCCAAGATTAAAAGCAATCGGGATACTTGGCCGTTTTGCAAAAATTTCTTACGTTTTTTTGAAGCCATATTTTAATGATTATATAATATTGATTAATTATACCATACCCTATTCGTATCTCAATGCTTCAATTGGGTCCATTTTTGCTGCGTTACGGGCTGGTAATACTCCAAAGGAAATTCCAATTACAGCCGAAACTCCCACACCAATTAAAATTGCATAAAAAGGTACAGAAAAAATCCATGCCAATCCAGAGGATATTGCAATAAAGTAAAGCACCCAGCTTAAAGCAGCTCCCAAAATAATTCCTAAAATTCCTCCTAGTATTGTAACTAATACAGATTCCACCAAAAACTCGCTCAAAATGTCAGAATGCTTTGCTCCCAATGCTTTTTTAAGGCCTATCTCAGCGGTTCGTTCAGTAACAATAACATACATAATGTTCATAATTCCCACTCCTCCAACAACCAACGAAATAGCTGCAATTGCAATAAGCAAGGCTGTAATCCCGCCAAAAATTACATTAAAAGTATCCATTGCCTCGGCCTGCGTGGTTACAACAAAATCATCTTTATCTGAATCTGTAATCCTGTGCAGACTCCTCATTGTCTGCCTAATATTTTCTGCCGTTGCCTCCGCTATATTTACGTCCCCCACCTGCACCACGCCCACAAGTATATAGTTAACGCCCAGCATTTTTTTTTGGGCAGTATCTAATGGCATATACAAAAGATCATCTGCTCCCCCACTCAAGGCTCCCTGCACATTGTAAACTCCAATAACCTGAAAATTTAGGTTCCCTACTCTCACTAATTTTCCAATCGGATCGTCCAACCCAAATAAATCGTCTGCAAGATTGCTTCCCAAAATTACAACCTGAGCTGCTCCAGCATCCTCAGCTTGAGTAAAAAATCTTCCAGACTTTAAAGTTCGTTTATCTATTTCAAACATTTCCGCTCCTACGCCATAGTAAATTATATTTTTTACATTTTCTCTATAGCTTGTAACTGCCTGCCCCGTAGCAATACCATAAGCCCCCTCAACATTATTCAACTTTTTTATTGCCTCCAAATCAGACGTTTTAAATGAAGTAATTTGTACAGTGCTTGCAGCCCTGCTCAAATCAGCTGACGCCGCACTACTTCCACTTGCACGGTCTTTGGTAGTTGGCGGAACTCTAGTTTCTATAAAAAGTGTATCTGTGCCCCAGGCAGCCAATTCTTGGTCAATCAAGCTGCGAAACCCTTCTCCAGCAGACAGCACTAAAATCACCGTGGCAATTCCAATTACAATTCCCGCGGTTGTCAAAACCGTGCGCACAGGGTTCGCAGTCAAAGCTTTTATAGATTGTCTAAGCGCATTAAACATATTATTCGTATCTTAAGGCGTCTATTGGATTTAATTTTGATGCTTTTAGGGCAGGGTACAAGCCGAAGATTACACCGGTTAAAATTGATACACCAATTGCTAAAAGAATTGACCAAATTGAAATTACAAAAGCCCAATCGTAACCCAAATATCTCATTAATAAAGTAATAAGGAAGGAAAGCAAAATACCGATAATAATTCCTATAATGCCTCCGAAAAAGGTTAAGACTCCTGCTTCCAGCAAAAATTGCCGTGCAACAGCCGAGTTTTTGGCTCCAACAGCTTTTCTTAATCCAATCTCCCGCGTGCGTTCGGCCACAGTTGCCAGCATAATGTTTAAAATCCCAATGCCTCCGACAATTAAAGATATTGCCGCCATAGCAGTTAAAAACAAACTTAAAGCGCTTGTCACAGTATTCAAAATATCAATTGCATCTGCAATATTACGCACAGTAAAGTCAACGTCAGCTTCAGATTTTATACGATGACGCTGTTTTAACAAATTTGTGACGTCTTGTATTGTTTGGTCAATATTATTGGGAGAATCAACTTTTATATAAATTGCTTTTAAATAATGAATACCCAAAATTTGCTGCTGCCCAATTGCCAGGGGCATAAAAACCTGATCATCCAAGTCTAAAAACAATGAGCTTCCTTGCGCCTCTGTAATCCCAACTACGTGCAAGGGAATTCCTCCCGCCTCAGCTTGGGAAGAATTTCTCACCTTTACAACTTGGCCTATTGGGTTAACTCCCGATCCGCCAAATAACTCATTTGCAACAGCGGCGCCCAAAACAGTAACGTTGGCGTTTCCTTCGCCTTCTTGCCGGCTAAAGAATCTGCCCACTGATATCGGGACGTTTACAACCTCTGGCATTGTGTACTCAGTTCCCATAAAATTAGTGTCAACTGTTTTATTTTTCCAAGCCACAGAAGCCGAGCCCATCACTCCGCCAAAAACCGCCTTAGCGTGCGGAACCTGCCCGGAATTTCGTATGGCTTCTGCGTCCCCCTCAGTCAGAGTTGTAACAACAATTCCAAATACCTGTGCCGGAGGTCCTTTTTCATTACTCTTACCCGGTTGAACGCTTAAAAGATCTGATCCAAATTTTGTAATCTGCGATAATATCAAACTTTTAGCTCCGGCTCCCAAAGCAATAATCGTAATAACTCCAGCCACCCCAATAACAATCCCCAGTATAGTCAAAAACGACCTGCCTTTACGGGCAAGCAAGGTTCTAAAAACTAATTTTATTGTGCCTATAAGGTCCATGAATTTGCGAGCGAGGTGAGTAAATTCACTTCGGAAATGAGGGTAATTTAAGATGATTATTCATCTAGCCCTCATTTACGTTAGTAACACCTTAATCATTTTACCAGGTCTTTATCAATTGTGGCGATTGTTCTTTTCCCTACCTTTTCATCAGACAAAATGCTTCCATCCTTAATTTTTATAATTCTTTTTGCATGATTGGCTGTATCGGTTTCGTGAGTTACTAAAATAATTGTATTACCCTCTTTATTTAGCTGTTGTAAAATAAACATCACTGTATTCCCAGATTTTGAATCTAGATTTCCCGTGGGCTCATCGGCAAAAATAACAGCTGGCTCGTTTACAAGTGCCCTGGCAATTGCCACGCGCTGTTTTTCTCCACCAGAAATCTGATTTGTAAAATAATTTAATCTGTGTGAGAGTCCTACAGACTCTAGCGCTTTTTCAGCCAACTTATCATAATCTTTTTTTTTGCTGTAAACCAAAGGTAGTCTCACATTGTCTAAAACAGTAGTCCGAGCAAGCAGGTTAAACGACTGAAAAACAAAACCAACTTTTTCGTTTCGCAATGTAGCTAAATAATCGTCATTAAAATTTTTGGTGTCTTTACCTTCAAATTTATATAATCCAGATGTAGGCCTATCCAAAAAACTAAGTATGTGCATTAATGTGGACTTGCCCGAACCAGAGGGCCCCATTATTGCTACAAACTCTCCTTCATCAATATGGAAACTTACATCATGTAAAACATGCGTTGTAACTTCGTCATTAACATAATTCTTTTTTAGATTTTCAACCTTAATTAGTTCCATAAAGACGGTTTTATTTCATATATGTGATTATTGTTTGACCTTCTCTTAAGCCAGATAATATCTCTATTAGGCCTCCATCTGCCTGCAAACCGGATTTAATTTCAACCTCGTGATATGTAAGGTTTTTAAGGTCATCAATAACCCTAACATATTTTTTGTTATTTTTATTTATTACAGCTGTGGAAGGCACTGCCAGGGTATTGTCTTTTTTCGCCACTAAAATCGTCATGTTGGCAGTCATACCGGGCTTTATATCAGGCACATCTTCCAGGCTACCTTTTATTTGATAATTAACCACCCCTGAATTTACAGTTGAAGCTGGATTTATATTTAAAATTTTTCCGTTGAAGTGTTCATCCGGCCCCAGAGCGTCGAATGTGTAATCTACGTCTTGCCCCACCACTAGTGATGCAATGTTTGCCTCGCTCACATTTGCTTGAGCATATAAGCTGTCTACATCTTGCAAAACTACAGCCCTTGTGGTTGCGCTTGCAAACTCCCCTACTTTTGCGTCCACTTCGGTAATAGTTCCCGAAGAAGGCGCTCTTACTACTAGGTTGTTTAAAGTGGCATTTGCCGAATCAACCTGTCCTTGAGCTGATAAAATTTGAGCCAACGCTAAATCTATGTCGGCTTGACTCTGAATAGAGCCTGTTTTGGCAGCATAAATTGCCTGCTGATAAGCAATAACATTCGTCAAGGCAGTATTAATATATGTTCTCTGTGTATCAATAGCTGTTTTTTCTGCATCGGGTATTCTGCCGTAATAGAATGGTTCATCAAGTGTCTCACGAATAACTTTTAGTCCGTCAGAAACTGTATTTAGTGAATATAACGCGGCAGAGACAGCGCTATCAATATCTATCCGTATTCCACTAATTCTTGCTTTATCAAAAGCAATTTTTAACGAAGCAATAGAGCTTTCAATTTGAATTTTAGCTTGTCTGGCATCGCCATCAAACCCGACAAAATATGTATTTTGCAAAGCCGTTGCAGCAGACAAGGCGTTATCTGACTTTAAATATGCATCGCTTACCGCATTCAATCCGTTTTGATAAGCGCTATTTAAGGAAACCTCATTAGTCACGCCAGTTAAATATTTGTCATAGCTTGCCTGGGCCTGAGCCAAGGATCCTTTTGCGCTCGTCAAATTTGCCAAAGCAATAGACTGGTCCAGCGATACTAAGGTCTGACCAGCTGAAACATGGTCCCCTTCTTTCACATAAACCCTGCTAACTGTCCCACTGGCCTGAAAACTCAAATCAAGGTCTGTGATAGAAATCACCTGACCTGTTGCCAAAACGGTTTCCTCTAAATTCTGTCTTAAAACCGTGTCTGTTTGTATATTTCCCGGCGCCTTGCTTCTTGTAAAAAACCAAAATCCTACCAAAACAATCACAACCAAAATTGCAATTATCCAAATGTTTCTTTTTCTTTTTAAAAATTTAGGCACTTTTATCTTCATTTTTTTATTTTTACTTTCTTAATTATACCAAAATAAAACTAAATTGAGAACGCCCGTGTTTTCCTCATCCATTTTCCATAATGACAATCTCGGCTGTGCGCGGGTGGTGTAGCCTCCTTCAAAACAGCTACAGCATCCTTAAATATTCCGTAAATGTCGGATGGGCTTGTTTCTATTTCCAATATTTCTTTCCTAAAAGGAATTCTGTCTACAAATCCTCTTTTTTTATTTACTACGTAAAAAGCCAGATATCCTTTTCTTGGGGTTTTAAAACCATTTTTTTCCATTAAATATGTGTACACATCCATCTGAAGCTGAAAACGGTCATAAATTTTTGATGTAGAACTTCCAGTAGATTTATAATCCAAAGGAGCTATTTTACCATTATCAAATTCTAAAACATCGTCCACTGCACCAAACAAAGTGGCTTTTAAATCTTTGTCATAGTATCTTATGCCAGCCAAATTATTTCTCCACTGGTTCAAAAGCTTTTGGTTTGAAAATAAATTTGCTTTTATATTATTGTCCTCTAATAGAGGCGGCTTTAATTTTTTTGACCGATATGTGTCAAACTCATCTTTAAGCAAAGCATCTACTGCTGAGTTTAATGCATATGGATAAGAAGGCGGCCTTTTAATTCCCAGGTTCTTTTCTAGCCAAAAACAATGCGGACATTCTAAATATAGATTTAAGGAGTTTGGCGATAATTTTATAGATTTTTCTGCCATCTCTTTATTCAATCTTACCAAAAAATCCACTAAAAATCAATTATAAAAAAAGCCTTCCTTGGCTGAGGAAGGCCTACTCAACATAGGGCTAATCATCCAAAACCACGTTTGTGGTATTGGTTTTTACCTTGTGCCCTTGCCTGTCTATCCTTATCCAGGCTCCACTTCTATCTCTGGCCCAGGCTACTCCACCCTGAAAATGCTCTACTAATGAATAACGCTCCTTGTATGCTGGCTTACCATCAACATTGAGATGATACCAATTCCTTCCATCCTGTACAATAGTAAAACCTTGGTGAGGAATACATGGGTCGCCACAGAATATTTGTGCCATGTCTGACCTTTACTAACTGAATTAGGGGACAGGAATAAACTATTTTACCATAACCCAGCGGTATTTTCCATACTGGTCTTTGTAAAACTCCCAGTTTTTATATTTGTACTTTTTCAGTATTTTTTCTATTTTGTTTTTCTGGGGCGGGTCAAATTCCATATAAATCTTTCCCCCAGTATTTAAATAATTTTTGGCTTGTTTTACAAATTTATTTATATAAAAAAGTCCGTCACCTCCCCCAAACAGCGCATTTTTAGGCTCATATTTTAAAACTGATTTTTGAATTTTATTTCTATTTTTTGTGGGTATATAGGGCGGATTAGCAAAAATAAAATCATATTTATTTTTTATATTTAAAAAAACATCTGATTTAATTATTTTGTATCTTTTTTTATTTATTTTATTAAGTTTTAAATTTATTTTTATTTGGGCTATAGCTTCTACTTCTTTGTCGGAAAAATCAACTTTTGCATTCTTAATATTCTTTAATATGGCTAAGCCAACACACCCAGACCCAGCAAACATATCCAGAACATAACATCCTGGTAAACTGGAGTTTTTAAGGATGTCTTTAACGGCCTGTTGAACCCAAAATTCGGTTTCTGGCCTAGGTATCAAAGGCTTTTTAGATAAATCAATTTTACACGACCCAGGGGGTACCCCGAAATTAGTAAATCCAATTACATAATCTAACGGCTCACCGCCGGTGAGCCGTTTAACATCTTTTAAAAACTTCTTGCTTGGCTTATTGTTATACTTTTCTTTTAAAAGCCAGTTAATCTCTTTTTCCATATAATTATTTCTACACCAAAACGCAAAAATAAACAAAAAAAATGGGACCTTTTTGGGGTCCCAGCCGTGAGAATTTTCATCTCAGGCTTTATAAGTTATTCCACCGCAGCACGCCAACTGGGGTCTATCTCGCTAAACACTTTCCTGTCCTGGTAAAGCGTTTCCCCGATCGTTGCACGGTCTGAATCGTTAAGTGGCTTGCCTGCACCGAGCTTAGCCCACACATGAGGCGAGGCAAATCTAAGCAAGTGCCCCGCCATAACGATCTCGGTCAACATGTCGCCATCGCCCTGTGGCACAAAGACGTCACCGATGTTGTCTGTTCCAAGAAGAATGGGCACCTCTGCCTTAGAAAGTTCAAGCATCCTCGCTATTGAGCTGTGCTGAGGAGCGCAAATTGGTCGGAGCTGACGCATGGAGGCCGCTGCCGTTGGACAGATTATCACTCCGATATTCAGCTCCAGTAGGCCGTCCCTTAACCTTCTGAATCTCTCTTCATCATAGGCAGCCGAAGAGATAGAATGAATCACCCACACCACAGGACCATTATGGCCAGGGATCTGTGGTTGATCAAGCCAACGCAGACCCTCAATCAGGATTTCCGTTCCGCGCTCGTTAGAATCATTGGCTTGATCCAGATGCAAGTGAACTTCCCTTTTCAACTCGCACCCAAGCTCCATGATCATCCTGATATGATTGCGAAATCCAACTCGTCCATCATTTCCGCCGTCGTCCTTTTCAGGAAGACCCGAAACATAGTTTGCCAGTTTAGCAGCTTCACAAAAAACCTCATAACGGCCGCTTCCTTTTTTGAAGCCAAAGATGGGGTTCGGCGCAATCCTGACTGCGATGCGACCAATGAAGTCTCTTGCTACTTTTTGTGCAACTCTCATCGCCAATAGTCCGTCTTCTGCAATATCCGGCGCTGCGTCGATGCATGTATCCAAACTAGTAGTTCCACAGATCTCCAAACGTTTCAAAACCCTGGTCATCCTTTCCTCAAGGTCTCCCTCCGTGTAAGCCGGCCCCTGATGTAAGTAACCAGTCAGGTGCTGCTTCTCTTTCAAAGACATACTCGCAGCCTCGATGGGGTTCAAATTCACATTGGCCAGGTATTTCCCATCCAACGTATCGGCCCTATCGAGATGCGCGTGAGCGTTTTTGAAGCCACCGTATTGCTCAGTGGCCTCCAAAATCATCCTGGCATAAGGCGAAAGGGGTCTGTCTCTCACAATTGTGTCTCCCATTAAAAGTCTCTCCTTCTTCCTTGCAAACAAACAGGCCGAGGTTCAAATCCAACTCCAAGTTGTAAATGAACTTCGACCACATTTTTATCAATACTACGCCTTTTCAAAACCTTGTCAAGGCCTATCTGGCTTAAAAGTTATTTTGTGAGTTCTACCATTATGCTCTCCAGAGGCATACCTTGATATTGTTGTTTGCTAATTCCTGTATTTTCATATAACACCCGCACGTTAAACCCAGCTCCCTGTATTTTATTTAAATAATCATCTCTTAACAAAGCTCCCGCCACACATCCTGAAATCAAGTCTTTGTCGTTTCTTTGCTCTTGGCTAAGCTCTTTTAATAAAACAATATCAGAAAGATATATTTTTCCTCCTGGCTTTAAAACTCTATATGCCTCACTAAAAGTTTTGGATTTGTCGGGAGTAAGGTTAATAACACAGTTAGTAATTATTGTATCTACAGAATTATCACTAATAGGAAGATTTTCTATTTCTCCCACCAAAAACTCTGTATTTTTAATTCCTTGATTTTCAGCATTCTCTTTTGCTTTTTTTACCATTTCTTCTGTCATATCCACCCCAATAACTTTGCCTGACTCCCCCACCTTTTTAGCCGCCAAAATTGCATCTATTCCAGCTCCACAGCCTAAGTCTAAAACAGTATCGCCCTCTTTTATTTTTCCAAAAGCCAAAGGGTTTCCGCATCCCAGCCCAAGATTGGCTTTGCCCACGATTTTAAGCTCTTCATCTGTATACCCAATGTTTTTTGAAATATTTTTAGCACTGTTGCATCCACACCCACAACCAGCTTCCTTAACAGCTTCTTCTTTATACCTGTCCTTTACAATTTTTTTTATATTATCTTTTTCCATATTTAATAAAAAGCCGCCATAAGTTGGGCGGTCTTTAAAATACTTATTTTATACTGGTAATTTCTATTTCTGTGTAAGGCTGTCTGTGGCCTATTTTTCTGCTATATCTTTTTTTTGCTTTATATTTGAAAACAATCACCTTGTCACCTTTTCCTTGGCTAACAACTTTTGCTTGCACTTCTGCTTTTACCAAAGGGTTTCCAATTTCCACTTTTTTATTCTTTTCAACTAACAAAACATCCGTAAAGCTTATTTTAGCTCCCTCTTTTTCTTCTAATTTTTCTATTTTTAACTTGTCGCCGGGTTTAACAATATATTGCTTTCCCCCAGTTTTTATTATAGCTATCATGCTTTTATATAATATAGTTTAGCAAATTATATTCTATTCGTCAACCCCGCTAAGCTCCGGACGTTCTACCGTATCTACTTCTATTTTTATATCACCACCAGTCAATTTCACCACATCCTTATCTATCTTAGCCAGCTCTTTATATGCAGTATTATAGGAATTAACAGTAGTACTTAGATTGCTACCCATTTTCCTCATATAATCCTCGTATGCACGGATGTGTTTTTGCAACATTCCAACGTTTTTTAAAATTTCCTTAGTTCCTTCTTGTATTTTAAACGCTCGCATTCCCTGCCATACAGACTGAAGCGTAACATAAAAAGTGGTGGGAGAAACTATGTGAACTTTTTTTTCACGAGCCGCGTACTCCAGAAGACTCCTAGTATTTACTTTTACAGCGCCTACTTTATTGACTAAGAGATCATAATAAATTCCCTCTGCTGGTATAAACATAAAAGCAAAATCCATTGTTTTCTCGTTAGGGCGAATATATTTAGCTGTTTCGTCTATTCTTTTTTTCAAATCATTTTTGAACTCATTCTCTAGGACTTCTCTTTTAGATTGATCTTTTTCTTCAATAATTCTATTATAATTTTCTAAAGAAAACTTAGAGTCAATTGGGATAATCTTTTCCCCTAAAAATATTGCTGCGTCTACTTTGTCCCCATTTTTAAATTGATACTGTAATTGATATTGTGTTGGCTGAAAAACCTCCTTTAGAATTGAATCCAAAAAAATCTCTCCAAAGGTTCCTCTGTGTTTGGGATTTGTAAGGGTATCTTGTAATTTTTGCAATTGATCTGCAAAATTAATAACCTGTTTATTTGTCTCGCCCAGCTTAACAAGCTGTTCTGTAACACTTTGCACAAGTTGTTGTGAATGCTTAAACTGCTCCTGCACATTTTTATTTGATTCTGAAAGCTTTGTATCCACGGCCTGGGCTATCTGCCCTATTTGTTGCTGAAGCATCAAAAGAGAGTTGTCATCCTTTCTTTCTAATTCTGGTTTTTTCCTCCAGACTAAAAACGCGGTAACAGCAATACCAAACAAAATAATTATTAATAAAACCGTTGTCAAATCCATATTCTTACTCTACTATATCTTGCCTTAGTTTTAAAGTTCGAGATTTAAAAAATTTAAAATATACTAGTTTTGTTATTTCGCTGGAGATAGCATATGCGACCAACAAGCCAAACACAATTAGAAGAGGAACCATAGGTGGAACTGCAAAATGAAAAAGCTCTCTACCAAAAGCAAAAAACGGAATTAATAGAGCAAACAATCCGCTGCCCACAGCAAGCGCAAGTAATAAAAAAGGAGGTCTTTTTGCTTTCCAGACTCGGTATTTGGTTCTTATAATAAAGATTAAAATAAGCTCGGTTAAAACACTTTCAATAAACCACAGAGTTTGTATTACAGCTGGCTCTTGGGTATGCAAAATGGCAAAAAATATAAAGTCAAAAATTGTGCTTATTAAAGCCAGCGCCATAATCAGGGGTAATACCGAACTTAGCTTGTAACTTTTTGGCTTTTTTAATTCTTCTGCGTCAACAGAATCTTGAGCCACTGAAATTAATGGAAAATCAGTCAGCAGGTTTGCCATTAAAATCTGGGCCGGAAGCATTGGTAGATAATTTATAAACAAGGATATCACGGCTACAGAATAAAAATTACCAAAATTGCTTGCCAGAGTGCACTTTATGTATTTATTTATGTTTGAATAAATATTTCTTCCTTGCTGAATGCCCTCAATTATAACCCTTAAATCTTTTTTTAAAAGTACAATATCAGAAACTTCTCTGGAAACATCCGAGGCCGTTTGTACCACAATTGCCACGTTTGCAATTTTTAAAGCTGGGACGTCGTTTATGCCTTCGCCCAAGAACCCAACATCATATCTTTTCTGAAGGGAACGCACAATTTTGTATTTCATTTCAGGAGATATTCTAGAAAATACCCTCCCCTCTATGCATGCCTGATCAAACTCATCTGGCATCATTTTTTCCAGTTCCTCTGCGCCCACAACTTCTTTTGTATTATTGATAAGCTTTGTTTTTTGAGCTACATAGCCGGCAACTTCTTTGCTGTCACCTGTAATAACCTTTATTTTAATTCCTAATTTTTTGGCAAGCTTTAAGGCCTCTTGAGCTGTGTTTTTAAGCGGGTCCTCAAAAACAAAATAGCCCAAAAAAGACAATCTTTTTTCGTCATCTTTGGTAATAATATCCTTATTTATTTTTTTGTAGGCCAAGGCCAGTACGCGCTTTCCAGACTCACCTTCCCTTTGTGTGTCTTCTTTTATCTCTTTTTTTGCTAATTTCCCGCCGGATCTGCTACACAAATTTAAGATTACTTCCGGCGCACCTTTTACAATCAAAAATTTCTCTCCGTTTTTATTTTTTACCACAAACCCCGAGCGCATTCGGGAGGAATCAAACGGAAGTTCATAAACAATTTCATATTTTTTATATTCGCGCCAAAAATCATCTGGAGACTTATCAAATAAAGCCAAATCAAAAGGATTTAATATACTTTGTTTCCTGTCGTTTATTGCAGAACTTAAAAGACCGTACAACAAGCATTTTCTTTTATTAGAGGAGACAATTTTTTGTAAAGACAGTTTATTTTCTGTAAGCGTACCTGTTTTATCTGTGCACAAAACCTCTATATTTCCCAGATCTTCAATGGCTGAAAGCCGGCGCACAACAACCTGACGCTTTGCCATTTTCATACTTCCTTTTGCCAGAGAAAAAGTTACCACAGCAGGTAAGGCTTCGGGCAAAATACTAACAATCAAGGCAACGCAAAACAGCAAAAATTCCATAAAATTGGAAACTCCTTTCATTAAAAGATTTGCCACAAATAAAAGCGCTATTGTTATTAAAACAATTCTTAAAACAAGTTTACAAAAATAAATTATACTCTTTTCATACGAAGACTCCTTCACACCATTTGAAGCTATTTCAGCAATTTCGCCAAATGCCGTATTTTTTCCCGTATTTATAACAACGCCTTCAGCTTTTCCTGAAATCACAGATGTACCTTGAAATAAAATATTCTTTGCCTTAAAAACCTCTTCTGTTTTAGACTCCAAAGCGTCTGAAATTTTAGACAAAGGTAAAGACTCACCTGTTAGAACCGACTCGTCCACCAAAAAATTTTCTGCTTTTACTATTCGCATGTCGGCTGGAACCCTATCTCCTGACTCCAGCAAAACAATATCTCCGGGAACAAGTTCTTTTTTATTCACAATTACTTCTTTAGAACTCCTTAAAACTTTTACATTTTGGGAAATATATTTTCTTAAAAAATAAATAGCTCTCTCAGCTCTGTACTCCTGAAAAAATCCAATTATAATATTTACCAAAACCACAGCAACAATAACAAAAAAATCGATTTTTTCTCCAATAAAAAAAGCTATTACGCCGGCAGAAAATAAAAGATATGTGAAAGGAGACCTTACTTGTCTCAACAAAACCTGTAGGGCGCTTGTGCTTTTAGATTTTATATCGTTAAAACCATGCCTTTGTTGACGCAAAAAAACCTCTTTTTTTGAGAGGCCAGAAGCCGAGGTTTTCAAATCCACCAAAACATCCTTAACGCTTTTATTTGTGTATTCAGAAAAATTCATAAAACTTTAACCTAAAAAAGATAGGGTTTAAAAATTTCAACCAAAAGAAAAAGTATATAAATAGACATTAATATTAAAGCTTCCTTTTTTGTAATTTTTTTATCGCTTCGTATTACAACAATAAATAAAATTAAAGCGCATATCAAGAATATGCGTGCTATCAAAAACGGAGAAAAATCATTTATTTGAAACGGGGAAATAATTGCTACTATACCCAACACCAATGACGCGCATGAAATTACCGATCCCATCAAATCTCCCAGTATCATCCACCCTTCGCCCCTTCTTGCGGAAAGCAGTGAAAAATAAGCTTCGGGAAAACAATTTCCCAGACCTACAATTATCAAGCCCACTAGAGAAATTGGAATTCCCAGACTTACAGAAAAATATTGCGCAGAGTTTACTATAACTTGAGAGGCAATCAACAAGATAGCCAGAAAAAGGGCAATCTTAAAAATATTTTTAAGAAAACTTTTAAAATCTTTTATTGGTAAATGTTTTTTATGATTATATACTTTTTTGAAACGGTCTTCTTTTGAGAAAAGCCAAAGGGCATACATTAAAAATGCCCCAATAAGTATTACGCCGTCTATCCTGTCTAACCTCCCGTCTAAAATTAAAAACATCGGAAGTAGCGCAATAATCGCCGTAAAGACAGCGCTAAGCTGAATCATTTTACTCTTTGCTGCTACGGCCTTTTTGCTCATAAGCACGGCCAAAGCCATAACAAAAGTCAAGTCAACCAAATTGCCACCCATTATATCTCCAAAAGCAAGTTCGGGAAATCCTCTTAAAGCCGCGCTAATATCCACAAATAAATTTGGTAAAGAGCCGGCAATTGCCATTACAAAAAAAGCCACCACAAATTCTCGCCAACCCAAATATTTTGCCAAATCTACCAGCGTTCTAATCAAATGAGAACCTAGCCAGGCTAAAAGAAAAACTGATATTAAAAATGCTAAAATATAAAAAACCATAATCCGTAAATAATGCCTAATACAAAAATAAATGAAAGCGGATAAATTATAATTTTCTTTCCTCCAATTTTTTTATACATTAGTAAAATTAAAATTCCCGAAACTCCCACCATCGCCCCTCCCAGCAAAGAAATTAATGGAATAAAAGACTTAAACCCCAGCATAAAAAGCACTAAGGGTGTAAAACAAGCAATTACAAAAGCATGCCACTTTTTTATTTTAAGGTCTAAGATTAATGTTTTCTCCAGAAGAAAACCTTGCGCTATAAATGCGACAAAAGTTGCCAAAACCCCAGCAAACATAGCCACTGTTATGGCGCTGTTTCCCAAAAAATTTGATAATCCAACCAGCGCGGTATCACTTGTATTTGCACCCGAAATCCCCAACACTAAAAACACAAACAAAACATAAAACAAGGCCGGTATGAGAGTTGCTATAATAATAATTTTTTTAAGGTTTTGCTTTCTCCCAGCAACCATTTCCTCAACCTCTGGAATAAGCCCGACTCCCCACAATGCAAAAAGAAGGGCTCCGTAAGGAAGAAATAAATTTGTCCCGCTTGGCAAAATCCCGCTCCGAGAAAAAATATTCAATAATCTTATTTCAGAAAAACTGCTTATAAAAACAAACAAAATTGATAAAAATAGTGCTAGTATCACCCATAGCTCAACCCTTGATATGACTTTTATCCCCAGAAAAATAATAATACTTGCGCTAATAAAATACAAAAATGTATAGCCCAAATTATTCCCACCAAAAGCAGGCTGCAAAATATTTGTTAAGAACTCTCCCCCCACAATTAAATAAGCCAAAAGAACTCCAAAACCACCTATAATTGAAACCGCCAAAGCCAGTGCTTCACCTTTTTTACCAAAATAAAACCGGGCAAACCCTGGAAATCTTTTATAATCTGGAGTTTTTAAGCTTATTTCTGCAAAAATTATATGAAGTGATATAACTATCGCAGTTATCGCAACAAAATACGCCAGCATTACCCAAATGCCAGCCTTCATAGCAACATAGGGCAGTGCAAAAAATCCCACGCCAATAATGCTTCCAGACAAAGTGGCAATAGGATAAATATAATTTTTAGACAAACTTCTAAAGTCCATATTTATACATTTTACCATTAAAACAAAAAACGGGCTATGTTAATAACTACCCGCTTTCATTTGTGCTCCCAGCCAGATTTGAACTGGCGTTTCGTCCGTGAGAGGGACGCGTCCTAGACCAGGCTAGACGATGGGAGCAGTGCTACTTTACATTTATATCATAATCTGGCGGAATTTTCCAGTAGTTTATTATATATTGAGCGAGCTCCTTAAATACAGGAACCGCCGAAAGCGAAGACTTGGAAACTTTTGGATTATCCAATTTTACTAATATTAAAAACTGAGGACTAAGCGCAGGTCCAAAACCCACAAAACTTTGAATTGTTTTGTCTGCATCATATCCTTTATTATTTTTTAAAGGAACTTGAGCGGTGCCTGTTTTACCTGCAATATAATAACCAGGAATTTTTGCAACACTATTAAAACCATTATCAACCACGTTTATAAGCATTGACGTTATCTGGGAAATTGTTTCCTTAGAAACCACAGACGAAGAAACTTCGGGTTGCGTGCTTATTTGATCTCCTTTATTTACAATTTTTTCAACCATGTAAGGCTTTACAAGTTTTCCTCCATTGGCAAGAGCACAAAAACCCCTAGCAATCTGGATTGGCGTTAGCTCAATTCCTTGGCCAAATGCAGCTGTGGCATAAGTGATATCTGGACCACTTCTTAAAGAATCGTTGCGAGAATATGTCTCTCCCTGCAGGTCAACTTTTGTTTTTTCCGTAAAACCAAACTTATCAATATAACTTAAAAATGTTTCATGAGAAATTTGCTCTTCTGCAAAAACAGCCCCAGTGTTTATAGAGTTTTCTAAAACCTGAGTCATTGTTTGTATTCCATAAACTTCATTATTAAAATTGTGGACTGTTTTGTTGCTAAGAACAACTGTACCCGTATCTTCATAAGTTGTATTGGGAGTTATTCTACCCTCATTCATAGCGGCGGCCATTGTAAATGGCTTCATTATAGAACCCGGCTCAAAAAGTTTTTGAATCGCCCCGTTTTGAAAAATCTCCAAGGTTTTTTCTTTCCCATATTGGTTTGGATCAAAAGAAGGAAAATCAGCTAAAGCCAAAATACGGCCCGAGTCTGGCTTCATTACAATAATTTGCCCCGCATCTATATCTAAATTCTCCTTTGTTTTCTTCAGCAATGACTCTGCTTGAAACTGAATATTATAATCTATTGTCAAATAAAGATCTGAACCGTCCAAAGAAATTTGCTCATCATTAAAAAATATAGCATCTAAACCACTTTTTTCCTGCTTAATGCCTTCCTTTCCACTTAAAATATCATCGTAATGCCCTTCCAATCCATATTGCCCGCTGCCCTCTCCACCCAAAAATCCCAGCGTTTGTGCCAAAAACTGACCTTGAGGATAAAACCTATCAGGATTATTTTGCCAAACTATGCCAGGAAGTTTTAAAGCTTTTATACTGCCTAACTCATCAGTAGACAATCCTCTTTTCAAAACAATATAAAGCTCTCCGCCGTTTAGGTTGGAGAGTATTTCTTCTTTTGCCAGGCCTACGACTATGCTCAGCTTTTCTGCAAAACCTTCTTTGTCTTCTACGTCCAAAGGATTAACGGAAATTGTCCAGTCTTCCTTGTTTATGGCAAGACTTTTAACTTCTCCCGATCCTTGGGACCCCTTACTCTCCTGGCTATTTTCGCTAAAAATCTGCCCTCTCGAGCCAGTTATACTTAAAATGCCCACCTGTTGCCCCAGTGCTTGGGCTTGTAAAAATTTATGCTCTAAAACCTGCAGAAAAAAAAGGCGGGCGATAATACCTGCCCCAAATATGATAATAAGTCCCAATATCAGGTTTAGCCTCCAGTTTCCGCTATTTTTCATTATTTCGCTTTTGCCAAGAAATTGGCCGGAATTTGAATGTATTTAACCACTGTTGTTTTTTGGAAATTTAATGCCTGTATTTTATCTTGTACCTGGCCCAAAAAACCGCTTTCCGCAAATCCGACCTCTAAGCTTTTCTTTTCTGCCGAAAGCTGGTTAATTTGCTTTTCATAGCTATTTATAAAATAGGTTCCCTGAGTCAAATGATTTATCTGCCACACATAATAAATCAACAATAAAAAACATACAAAAACAGCCCCAGCGCAAAACTTCTTCCAGTTTATTTTAGGAAAAGCAATATGAATAGTTGGATAGCGCAATGTTGCTGTTGTCATATTTTTATCACGGCCCGTAACTTTGCTGATCTCGAACGAGGATTTTTTTTTACCTCCTCTGCCCCAGCAGTAACCGGCTTTTTAGTTAATATTTTTACAATGTTTTCTTTTAATAATTGGCTAAAAAAGTTTTTAACAATCCTGTCCTCTAAAGAATGGAATGAAATTACAACTAATCTTCCTCCTGGAGCCAAGACAGAAAGAGCCATAGGTAAAACTTTTTTTATGTTTTCAAGCTCATCATTCACGGCAATTCTTACCGCTTGAAACGTTCTTGTCGCATAATGAATTTTCGCTTTTTGATAGGCCTTCGGTGTTGAATTTTTTATAACTTCTATTAGCTGAAATGTTGTTTTGATTCTGCCTGTTTTTCTTTTCTCAACAATATTTCTTGCTATTTTTTTTGCAAATTTTTCTTCCCCGTATTCTTCTAAAATCTTTTCAATATCTTGCTCCGACCATTCATTGACAATTTTTTCTGCTGTTAAAAATCCTGCTTGGTCGTTGTACCTCATGTCTAGCCCCTGCTCCAGCTTAAAAGAAAATCCTTTTTCAGTCCCTTGAAGCTGAGCAGAAGACATCCCCAAATCCAGTAAAATTCCGTTGACTGGGCTTAAATCTTTCCTTTCGGCAATTTCTTTTAAATTTGTGTATGAGTCGTTTGCTAAAATTATCCTTTCTTGATAGACGCCTTTCAGCCATTGAGATGTGGAAATTTGCTGAGGGTCTAAATCAATTCCCAAAACTTTTCCTAACGGACCGTTGAGCTTTAGTATCTCTTCGGAATGCCCTCCTTCGCCTATAGTGCCATCAATAAAATTTTCGTTCTGCCCGGGGTTTAAAAATTCTAAAACTTCTTTTATAAGAACTGCTGTATGTATTGACATTTTTATATTCCCAGTCCACCTAATTTTGAAACAATTTCATCAACTCCTTTTTCTGCTTCGTTTTTGTATATATTCCATTTTTCTGAATCCCATATTTCCAATCTAGTAGACAATCCGCAAACAACTACATTCTTTTTTAAGCCTGCATATTCTTTTAAATAATCTGGTACTAGTATTCTACCCAGTTTATCCAGCGAAACCTCCATGGCACCCGCCAGCATCATCCTGGCAAAAGATCTGGCCTCTGTCTGGCTTATTGTCAAAGCGCTCCATTTTTCAGATTCTATTTGCCACTTTTCATGAGTATACACGAAAAGGCAGCCATCTACTCCTCTTGTGATGATAATTTTGTCTCCCAGCTCTCCCCTGAACTTTGCGGGTAAAGCCAGGCGCTTTTTACTGTCAATTGTGTGCTCATATTGGCCTATTAGCATGTTCTTTATTAAAAAAGTTATTCACCTATTTTGTTAGTTCTCCCACTTTTATCCACATCCATCCACTTCTCCTTATTTATATCCCATTTTATAACCCTTAGTCAACACTTTGGCCCAAAACGCAGTTTTAGTCGTAAATTGAGCTACTTTTCCACTACTTATCCACAGGTACAAAAAAGGCTCCACATAAAGTGGAGCCTTGCCCCTAAAGCCGGCTAGAAGCAAAGTCGTCCAAAGCCTCAACAATCTGCTTTCTGTTTAGCAAATAATTATGGCATCCAGCTCTCATAAACTGATCTCCAATGTTTTTATCCGAGCAACAGACGTACATGAGGACAGGAGAAACCCGCCTAATCTCAACAACAAACTCCATTGTGTCCATTCGCCGCTCAAAACCCTCGTCCAAAACAATCACATCGATGTCCGGATTTTCACCAAAGATCCTGATCGCTTCAATGAGCGTAATAGCTCTAAGTGCCCTTAAGCCCTCATCATCCGTCAACATAGCGCATAAAGAGTTACAAAAACGTGAATTGCCGACACAAAGAACCGTCATCGCATCTTTCATGGCACTTCCTTTCTAACGGGACCACATTGTCAATGAACAAAAAAATCCTCCTGGTGGAGGATTTGATAACTTTTTTTCTTTGTTTCTTATTTGTTTATCGTTTATCAAAAACCTCCGGGCTTTGGCCCAACAACAAGTTTAACAATAATGCGAGGTTTTGATTAATATTCATGTCTTATTCTTTTATATTACTCCCATCTAAAATAATGTCAAAGTTTTCTGGATCAATTTCAATACTATCACCTTTTTTTATTTTGTCGGACAATAAAGCTTCAGCTACAGAGTTTTCCACTGTATCTTGAATAACTCTTCTCATCTCCCTGGCTCCAAATTCGGGTTTATAAGACATTTCAACAATTTTTTCTTTTAACTCTTCTGTAACTTCAAAATCAATTTCTTTTTCTTTTAAATTATTTTTTAAAGATCCTAGCATCAAACTTGATATGTCCAATAAATTTTCTTTTGTTAAAGGATGAAAAATTACTGTGGCGTCAAAACGATTTATAAACTCTGGCCTGAAAGTCCCCCTTTCAACCAGCGAATTAATTAACTTTTGCTTGCCAACGATCTGACCAGATTCCACTTCCTTAAAAATCATATCAGCGGCGGCGTTGGAAGTGCAAATTATTATTGTATTTGTAAAAACAACTTTTCTGCCCTGTCCATCTGTGATATGCCCTTCGTCTAAAACCTGTAAAAATATGTTTAAAATATCTGGATGCGCTTTTTCTATTTCATCCAGTAATACTAAAGAAAACGGGGTTTCTCTAACTGGCGTGGTTAAAAGGCCCTGCATTTCAACGGGGCTTACGGCTCCAATCAAACGAGGAATATCTGCAATTGCCTGGAACTCAGACATATCAATCCGAATCATTTTATCCTCATTGCCAAAATAAATTTGCGCCAATGCTTTTGATGTTTCTGTTTTACCTACTCCCGTGGGCCCCATAAACAAAAATGCCCCCATGGGCCTTTTTTTAGAACCAATCCCGGCCCTAGCCCTTCTCATCGCAATGGATATTTCTTTTACCGCTTCTGCCTGATTAACAATCCTTTGGTGTATTAAATTTTCCAAATTAAGCAAAGTTTCTTTTTCTTTTACATCTATCTTACCCACAGGTATCTCTGTTTTACTGGAAATAACTTCTGCAATATGATGAGGAAGTAAAACTTTTTCGTTAAGAGTTTGCAAATACACGACCGCCTCGTCTAAAATATCTGTGGCTTTTTTGGGAAAAGGCAAACTGGGTATATATCTAGCAGTCAAATTAACTATTTCTCTTATGGCAGGATACAACACCAAAATTTTATATTTGTATTCAAAATCCAATGCACAATTTTGCACTATTCTTATTGTTTCAGCTTCTGTAACTTCAGAAACTTCCACTTTTCTGAAAAAATCAGCGAACGATGGATTCTGCTCTATGGTTTGGTGCAAACCACTGTAACTTGTAATTGCAATAAATTGAAACGTTGGAATAGCCAAATACTTTGGCAGTATCCCTGATATATCAACTGCCCCTGGCCTTTGTCCTTTTTGGCCTACAAAATTGTGGAGCTCGTCTATTACCAAAATAACATTTCCGGCAGTAACAACCTCAGAAAATATTTGATCTAAAATGGTTTCCAGCTTCTCAAAACTCTGTACTGCAGAAGTAAGCTTCATCAAGTCCAACTCAACAACTCTTTTATTATTTAATTCTGGCAATGAATTGCCCAAATAACATTTTTGGGCTATGGCTTCTACAACGCTTTTTCTACCTGTGCCCGGCTCTCCTACCACCAAAACATTCGCAAGATTAGACCTTGCCAATATCATTTCGGATTCCTCAATTTCCTTTTTATGACCTATGATTTCCTTGAATGCCCATCTTGAAACCAGCCTATGCCAATCAGTTGAGAATTGATCTAAAGTCACTGTGTATCCTGACGTCCAATCTTTTCCAAAAGAACCCGACCGAGCCAGGTTTTCGTAAGACCAAAACCTTTTCATCTTAAACAATGAGCTTTCAGCAGAATCCAGCCACATGGCCAGATTTTCAACGTCTTTTTCTTTTAAATCGAACTGCACCAAGGTTTTTTTAAAAAATTCGTTGCATTTGGCAAGTGCCACCAAAATCTCTTTTGCGCCAATTGCAGTATGCCCCATATTTATCGCCACATTAACGGATTCTGCCATTGTCTGCATAAAGTCTTTTGAAAAACCATCAGGACTGTTTTGTTTCTCAAATTTTTCCAGTGAATTTCTCAAATCCTCCTGAAGCTTTTTTGTATCAATTCCAAGTCTAAAACAAATAAGTCTTACGTCTTCATTTTCTTTTAGGGCAGAATAAAAAAGCGAAGTGGAATTAACCGCAATTTTTTTTCTTACACAAATTTTTTCTGAATCTTTGACAATCTTTGCTGTTTCAAAACTCAAAAATTCAGCCAAGTTATAGTTATCTAGCTCAGCAAGTATAGTATCAAGTTTTTTATTAAAACAAGTTTTTTTTATTTTTAAGTCACGAAATAAAGAAAGATTCCAAAAAATAAGATAAAAAACCAAAGATACAACAAGCATTTTGAAAGAAGCGCCAAAAGGAAAATAATTAAAAAAAGAGGATATTAAAAATAATGTCGAAGTTACAAATAAAAATAAAAATGCATTAGCAAAAATATTTGCGAATTTGATTATAAAAAAAGACTCCCTTTTTACAGACTTATAAACTGAAGTTTTTTGAAGATTAAATTCTGGCATATTAAAAAATTATAACAAACAAAATTCCTGCAATTATAATAATTGGGACTAAAAACCAGCACACAAAAATTATTAAACCAGCCAAGGCAACCAAAGCCTGAAATAATGCCCCAACAACAATCAAAATAATCCGCATAAAAGCTCCCAAAATCCTTGAAAATGTGTTGGAAATAAGAGCATTAAAAAACTCAACAATGTCAAAACTTTTTGGATAACTCCACTTGTATCTACGCCATGGCGAAAAAAAAGTTTTAAGCAGAAGTTTAAATGAAAAAAAGTTTGTGGCAAACATCATATAGTTATTCCACACGTGTAACAAAAATTTTGGCATTTCATAAAATTGCCACTCAAGCCATACTATAAAAATATTTTGCTCTTTTGTATCTTCCATTACTATATTTTAACTCCTTATCGTTCTTATGCCAACTCCCGCAAATTAATTAATTCTCGGCGGATATCCTCTGGAATTGGAATTTCTTCACCGGGGCGAGAAATACCAGGATATCTCCAAGCGCTGATTATTTTTCTAATTTGCCCCAATTTTTGAGAATTTGTATCTTTATACATCAACCATATTTCTCCAGGAGCCTTTTTGGGCTTTTGCCAAGCTAAGGATAATGTTATTTTTTTCTCCTTAAAAAAAACTTTGTTGGTTTTCATTACAGCCATTGTCCCTGGCGCAATCCCCTTTTCTATTCTTTCGGGACTGCGTAAAATTCCAGAGAGCTTTTGTTTTGACAGTCCGTACTGACGCATTTTTATTTTTGAGTGTTCAGTCCAGTATAATTTTTTAAAAGCTGTGGCCATATTATTTGTGGGCATTATAGGAATCGGACCTATGACCTTTCCGATGTGAACGGAACGCTCTGCCTCTGAGCTAAATGCCCATTAAATAATTTTACATTTTAAATAAGAAATAAGCAATAAAACAGCGTTAGAAGAAATGCGACCTGGCGCATTTCTTCTAACGCTATGAGTCATCTAATGATACAATACATGTTAATCCCACCGGACACCATGAGCATTGTACCGATAATGGAATCTGACCACGGTACGGATGGCATAAGGATGCCGGCAAAAAACATGACAATGCCGACAATTATGCAAACAGCCCCAAACAGCACGGCAAGAATAAACACCGTAAAAAATCCAATCATGGACCACGCCGCCATTTTTTTTCCCACAATAATCTCCTTAGGATAGGGCCTATCTTGAGTAACCATATTTTCAACGTTCATGAATTTTATTTAAGCATAAATAAACATAAAAAAACAGGGCTCCGCCCTGTTTTTTAATTTTCTGAAAATCTTATTTTACTTCTACTTTGGCACCGGCTGTTGTAAATTTCTTTACAATTTCGTCAGCCTCCTCTTTTTTGACACCCTCTTTAATCATCTGAGCTATTCCGGCTGCAGCTGCATCCACCAAATCTTTTGACTCTTTCAATCCTTTTGCAGTAATATCTCTGACGGCCTTAATAACTTCAATTTTCTGAGCTCCAACCTCTTTTAACTCAACATTAAAAGATGTTTTTTCTTCAGCAGGAGCTGCGGCGGCGGCTGCTGCCACAGGAGCTGCTGCTGAAACTCCAAATTTTTCTTCTAAAACTTTTACAAGTTCTGCCAATTCTACAATCGACATTTTTTCTATTTCAGCTACCAGTTTTTGAAATTTTTCTGGCACCTGCTTTGTCTCGCCAGAGTCTTTGACGTCGGCGGAAACTTCTGATTTTGTATCTTCTGCCATGAATCGATGAGCGGAGCGAAGAGATTCACTTCGGAAATGAGGGTAATTTAAGATGATTATTCATCTGGCCCTCATTTACGTTAGTAACACCTTGCTCGCTTTTATTTTTTAATTGTTTGTTGTTTCTTTACTTTGTTTTATTTTGTCTAAAACTCTTACAAATCCTGACATTGGGCTAAAAATAGAGCCGACCAATCTGCCCAAAAGCTCGTTTCTAGGAGGTATATTAGCCAATTCCAAAACCTTTTCTTTTTCAATAAACCTGTTTTCGAATATCCCTCCCAAAATTTTAAATCCTTCGTGGTCTTTTGCAAATTTGTTTGAAATTCTTGCAGGAGCTATTTCGTCTTCAATTCCCAGGACTAGTGCTAATTGTCCGGGCACAACTGCTTTTATCTTATTCCAAAAAGAAATGTTTGATTGCCCAAATGCAATTCTTACCAATGTTTTTTTAGCAATTTTAAGATTACAGCCAGCCTCTTTAAGCGATTTTCTCAAAGAAAACATATCCTTTGAAAGGACTTTGTTAAAGTCAACAAAAACCATTGATTTTTGGTTTGCAACTTTTTCCTTTATGTCGTTTATTTGCTTTGTCTTTTGTTCTTTTGTTAATGCCATGAATCGATGAGCGGAGCGAAGAGATTCACTTCGGAAATGAGGGTAATTTAAGATGATTATTCATCTGGCCCTCATTTACGTTAGTAACACCTTTACTCGGTTTATAATTAAAAAAACTGTCTCCATAGACAGCAATTCACCAGCTAAAGCTAGTGGTTTGCCTCGATGGGATTTATCCTTTCAGAACCCATTGTCTATGGCTTTATTTATAATGTAAATATATATTAATCTATAACATCCCTTATGTCAAGCCCGCGTCTTATTTTAGATATTTTGCTTTGGCTATGTTATGCTCTTCCAGCGTTGCGCTGAAATGGGTTATACCATCAGATAAATAAAACCAATACTTTGAAGCTACGGGATAAATTGCAGCTGTTATCGATTCTATGCCAGGATTAGATATCGGCCCCTTGGGCAAGCCCTTATATTTATAAGTATTATATGGGGAATCTATCTTTGTATCCTTTATCTTCACCCCAGCATCGCTTTTCCCTGTAACATAGTTTACTGTTGCGTCTAATTGTAAAGGCATATCAACACTTAATCTTTTCCACAAAATACCTGAAACAATTTTTTTATCGTCTAATGTTCTTACTTCTTTTTCAATCATCGAGGCCGCTGTTATTATATCAAAAATGCTTTTGCTTTGGCTTGCAATTTCCTCTTTTAGTTCGGGCGTCAGTTTTTTAGAAAAATTATTGAGCATCATATTCAGTACGTGCTCGCAGGTTTCACCTTCCGAAATTTCATAAGTATCTGGAAAAATGTATCCTTCCAGGCTCACATCCTTTGGCTTGTCCTTCAAAAAATCAAAATTATCAGAATAATCTTTTTCTGTCAAAACAAGAAACTGGTCCTTAGCACATACTTCTTTAGATTCTAAATACTCTCCCACCTGTGCTATGTTCCAACCTTCTAAAATTCTAAGAGTACTTTTTATAACGTCACCATTATACATTTTTTTTACAATTTGATAAGAAGACATTTTAGGAGACAAATTATACTTTCCCGCCTGTAAAGACAAATGTCGCAAAGACAAAAGAGTATAAGCCCTGAAAAAATAAACACTTCGGATTACGCCCAAATCTTTTAACTCTTTTGAAATCTCTTCGTCCCCCATTCCTTTTAGAACTGTATAAGCAACTGTCTCTTGCGATGTCGGATTTACGGGTATATAGACCTCAAAGAAAAATATCAAAAAAAGCACCAATATAAAAAATCCGATTGCACTTGCAACTTTTTTAAAAAAATTGGGAGAAGTTTTAGAAAAATCTTTTTTGGGCAAATGAAAAGATATGCCAGCAAATTTTTTTCTTTTATAGTCCATATATTTATTACTATGCTAATATTTCAAAAAATTCTAACCCTATAAAAGCTTTCCTTGTCTTAACTTCTTTAAAATTTCTGCTGCTCGCTTTTCGCCTTCCTTAGTAAGCATAAAATAAGTTTTGGGGTCCCCAATTATTAGTTTTTCCTTTCGCAAAAAACGCAGGGGTCTGTCTAACTTGCGAGAATCTGGCCATATGGGATATCTCTCAAATTTTAAAGTATCGGGAAACAAACTAAAGCACTCTTTTATCAACCTTTCAAAACTACACTTTTCGTCGGCCAAAACAACAGAATGGATGCAAAACAATATTAAATCGTTGACTGAAAAATTCAAATTTTTATTATTTTTTTGCATGTAGATTTACCTATTCTCAGCGAGGCAAAGGCGGTGAACATTCCCCCATTTCTGAACTGTTGAAAATATATCCGCTGGCCAGAC
>CAZIJR010000003.1:28760-30492 GCA_964539855.1 uncultured Candidatus Saccharibacteria bacterium | reverse complement strand
GAGGAAAATTTTATGAAAGTTATAAATATAAATTTAAAAGGATATTTTTTGATGGCGCAAGCATGCGCTAAGGAAATGGCAAAGCAAAAATCTGGTTCTATCGTGAATATTGCTTCTATTGCGGCGATGGTGGGTTTTGCTGGCCTGGCGCATTATTGCGCTTCAAAGGGTGGAGTGGTGGCGATGTCAAAAGCAATGGCCTTAGAACTAGCTCCTTTGGGAATCCGTATAAATACCGTTGATCCTGGCGCTATTGATACTCCAGGCGCGTCTACAGCAAAAATGACAGATGAGCAAAGAAAGGCAATGTTGGCTCCAATTCCTATGAAAAGGCAGGGTAGTGCAGAGGAAATTGCTAACGCGGTTTTGTTTTTAGCTTCTGATGAATCATCTTATATGACTGGATCTGTAATGGTGGTTGACGGTGGATGGGTGGCGGGCTAAAATAGTCTAAAACAAGGTCGATTCCTAAAAAAGTAAAGATTCAAAATAAAATGACAGAAGCTTACTGCGTAAAATGTAAGGCAAAAAGCGAAATGCAAGATGCCAAAGAAGTTACAATGAACGGGAAGGGCGGTAAAAAAAGAGCAGCCATGACTGGTACTTGTTCAAAATGTGGAACAAAAATGTTTCGCATAATGGGACTAAAAAAGTGAACAAAAGGTTTTATAAAAAAGTCTGGCTATAAATAGCTAGGCTTTTTTGTTACAATTATTAAATGGAAAAAAGCCATTATTTATTTATTGCTGGGTTTTTGCTGATTTTAAATGTTTTTTGTTGGCATGAGATTTTTGTTTTATCAAATAATAATTATTTAACGGTTGAATTTTTAGATGTAGGGCAAGGGGATTCAGCTTTTATTGAAACTCCAGAGATGCACCAAATTTTAATTGACGGGGGTCCCGGATCTACGGTTTTATCTAAATTGGCTAAGAATATGCCTTTTTGGGATAAAAGTTTGGATTTGGTTATTTTGACTCATCCGGATTTAGACCATATGCAAGGGTTATTATATGTTCTAGAAAGATATAAAGTAGATTTTATTTTATGGACTGGCGTGAAAAAAATAACACCAGAATATGACGAGTGGATCAGAGTTTTGGAAGAGCAACAAAAAATGGGGGCTAAAATAGTAATTGCAGAATCTGGCCAAGAATTAAAAGCAGGGAATTTATTAATTAATACGCTTTATCCATTTTTTAGCTTAGAAGGCCAGGAGATGAAATCTTCGGCGAATAATACTTGCGTGGTAAATAAATTAATTTATGGTAATAATTCTTTTTTATTTACTGGGGACATATCAACCAGTGCAGAAAAAGAGTTAATTAATTCCGGAGAAAATATAGTTTCCAATGTTTTAAAAGTGGCTCACCACGGCTCAAAATATTCAACTTCTAATTTATTTTTGGAAAGCGTAAGGCCTGAAGTCGCAATTATATCAGTGGGTAAAAATAGTTATGGCCATCCAACGCCCGAGGTTCTAGAAAGATTGGCTGATTTTGATATTGAGACCTTGAGAACTGACCAAAAAGGTGATATAACAATACTATCTAACGGTGTAAGCTTAATAATTAAATAATGCTCGGCAACACTTTTTCTGCGGGGAGAGCTTCTCTACGGGGCACCCTCTCCTCGAAAAAGTTTATTGCCTCGCTTCTTATGAAAGATTTAAACTTCCCGCTTTTTAAGACAAAAAGCGATGTATATAAAAAGTTTGACTTAACTGATGTTA
>CAZIJR010000003.1:10425-28660 GCA_964539855.1 uncultured Candidatus Saccharibacteria bacterium | reverse complement strand
CCGCTTTTTAAGACAAAAAGCGATGTATATAAAAAGTTTGACTTAACTGATGTTAATTCTAGGCAGGAATATTTTGAGTATAAATGTGGACCGGAAATAAAAAAACTTAGGGAGTTTGTAAAGAATAATACCTTTATAGCTTATTTGCTTGGCAAAAAGTCTTCCGGGAAAGGCACTTATTCAAAAATGTTTGCTGAGATTATTGATAAAGATAGAATCGCGCATTTTTCTGTTGGCGATATGGTAAGGTCTTTTGACAGCGTTATAAACGACCCAGAGCAGAAAAAAGAGTTGATTGATTTTTTACAGAAAAATTATAGAGGGTTTATGCCATTAGAAAAAATAATGGAAGCCTTGGAGGGTAGAAGCACAAAAGTTTTGTTGCCTTCTGAATTGATTTTGGCCTTGGCAAAAAGAGAAATTGCCAAGCTTGGTAAAAAAACAATTTTTATTGACGGATTTCCCAGAGATATGGATCAGGTTTCATATTCTTTATTTTTCCGCGACCTTATCGGATACAGAGAAGACCCAGACGTTTTTGTGCTAATAGACGTACCTACTTCTGTTATTGATGAAAGAGTGAAGTTTAGAGTAATTTGTCCGCTATGCCAAACATCAAGGAATTTAAAATTATTGACAACAAAAAACGTTGAGTATGATAAAAATGAAAATAAATTTCATTTAATTTGCGACAACTCAAGCTGTAAGGGCGCCAGAATGGTGACCAAAGAGGGCGACGAGCAGGGGATTGAGCCGATAAGGGCCAGATTGGAAAAAGATGAAATGCTTATAAAAGAAGCCTACAATCTGCAGGGGATTCCAAAGGTTTTGTTAAGGAACTCTATTCCGGCTGATAAAACACAGGATTTTGCCGATGACTATGAAGTAACCCCGGGTTATAGCTACGAATGGAACGAAAAAGAAACTAAAGTAGAAACAATAGAAAAGCCGTGGGAAGTTGAAGATGATGAGGGTACACCGTCTAATAGCTTGATGCCACCTCCTGTTGTTGTCTCTTTAATCAAGCAATTAGTTAAAGCTCTTGACCTGTAATATATAAGAGCTATTATAAAGTTAGCTCTGATGTTTCTAAAAATTTCTATACGAACTTTTTTATGGGAGTTCAAATTTACATAGGCCGTGGCTTATGTATGAGGACACCCACCTAGATTTTTCTAGAAATCTTTATAGAGATGTTGGAGCCTAAAGTATCCCGCTTAGCGGGATTTTTTAGTTTATGTTAAAATAGCCTAATGATAGCTTCTATTTTGGGTGGTATTTTATTATTTTTTCCATTTTTGCTTATAACTCTTTTTAAGGACAAAAAAAAGGGTTTTGTTTGTATCTTATTTTTTTCGATTATATTTTATACCGTCTTGGCATTTTTTACCCAGCTTTTTGGAGTATTTTATTATTGGGTGATTGTTTTATTTTCTTTTTTGGCGGATATAATAGCGCTCGGATTTTTGTGGCGGTTTAGACAAAGAATTTCTTTCAAGATTTTTAAAATAGATTGGGTTGTTATTCTGGTTATAATTATTGCTTTTTTGAGCTTATGGCAGGTGCATTATAATTACACTGGTAAGATAAACCTAGCCACAGATATCACGGTTTCATACCATGAGGTGAAAAATATGGAGTATGTTTATCCATATTTTTCAGATGAGTGGTATGCGGTTTCCTTGATTAAGCATTCCATTAATTATCACGCTTTGCCTCTTTGGAATGATTTAAATAACAGTTTTTTTCCTAATTTGGAAATGTTTTTTCATTCCTTTGTGGCCGAGATAATGCTGATTTTGAATTTAGATCCTTTGACCCAATATACTTTGATTTCTATATTGTTTAACGTACTAATAATCTGTTTGGCATATATTTTTTTACGGATTAATAAGGTTTCAAAACTAGCTTCCGCGATAGCATCCTTATCAATTTTATATATAACCTGCGGAGCCAATTTACCTGGAGTTTGGCACTTTATCCCAGTCCATTTAGGAATAATTTTTGTATTAATGGGATTTTGTTTTATATCTCTAGATAATTTTTTCTTGGCCGGCCTTGCGTCCTTACTAGTAATAATTTTTTACGGACCCTTATTTATTTTTTATGGCCCGGGATTATTTGTGTTTGCTGTTTTAAAGTTTATAAAAAAAACAGAAAATGTTTTTAGGACATTTAGCTATTTTTTTATTGCCTTGTTTTTGATACTCCCAATAATTTATATTATTTTTAAAGTTTTTCCTCCAGGTGGATTTTTGGGGTATGTTATTAAAAAGCTATATTACGTTTCTTATTCTGGTTTAAATATTCCACAGCTTTTTTTCTTTGACGTAATCCCAGTATGGTCAATTTGTTTATTCATTCTTGGTCTTTCTAAGATTCTTAAAAATAAATTGTGGCTTTTTTCAATATTTTCCTTGGCCAGTTTTTGCTGGATTTTTTATTCTTTTAATATCAATAGGGTCGTGATAGAATATGAGAGGGTTGTTTTTTTTACATCTATTGTTGTTGTTCTAATATCTGGCTTTGGATTAGATTGGATAGAGGGTCGCTTTAGGGATTTTAAGTTTCCGGTTTTTAAATATACTGGAGGCGCGGTGCTGATTATTTTTTTGTTAGCACACCCTTTTTATACTAGAACAAATAATTGGGACAGGTTGGTATTAGTAAATTCTATCAATGCCGTAAAATCCTATCCTAAGTCTCCTGCCAACAAATACCTAACAGAAGATGATTTGAAAATATTTCAAGACATAAAAAATAAAAGATTTTTGAGCATTCCATGGAAGGGGTTAGTAATAGGGATTTCAACAGGCAATTATCCAGTTGGCGCGAAGGAAGGAACGATGTCCGCTGGCTCCATCCAATCTGTTGATGAATTTATAGGATCCGATTGTATGGGGAAACTCCAGGTTGCAGAGAAGGAAAAGCTAGATTATGTATATTTTAGTGGTTTTGATTGTCCAGGATTTAAAAAAATTAATGAAAGCAGTGAAAAACTAATATTGTATAAAATAGAAAAATAAACATGGAAAACAAAAAAGCCTTAATTACTGGAATCTGCGGCCAGGATGGATCGTATCTTTTAGAGCTACTATTAAGTAAAGGGTATGAGGTTCATGGTATTATAAGATGGGATAGCGTTTCTACAAATCAGAGGATTGATCATATTCTTCAGGATCCGAACGTCGCTGGGACAAAACTTTTTTTGCATCATGGAGATCTTACAGATTCTGGAGTTATTGGTAAGCTAATTAACCAGATTAAGCCAAATGAAGTTTATCATTTGGGCGCAATGTCCCATGTAAAAGTAAGTTTTGATATGCCGGAATACACAGCTAATACAGATGCACTTGGAACATTAAGAATTCTTGAGGCAATAAAAAATTCAGGGTTGCCAATAAAATTTTATATGGCGGCTAGCTCGGAGATGTTTGGAGAATCAACGCCATCTCAAAACGAGAACACCCCCTTTAATCCAAAAAGCCCCTATGCGTGCGCCAAAATTTTTTCTTATCACATTACTAAAATTTATAGAGACGCACACAATATTGATGCGTGGAACGGGATACTTTTTAATCACGAAAGCCCCCGAAGAGGGCAGGCTTTTGTAACTAAAAAAATTACTACTGCTGTTGCTAGAATTAAAGCAGGGCTTGAAAACAAAGTTTATTTAGGAAATATAGAAGCACAGAGGGATTGGGGTTATGCTCCAGAGTATATTGAAGCAATGTGGTTAATGCTCCAACAGCCACGGCCTGGGGATTTTATTGTTGCTACAAACGAAAGCCATTCGGTAAAAGATTTTTTACAATTAGCATTTAAGTATGCTGGTTTAGGCGATTGGAAAAAATATGCCCAAATTGATTTTAAGTATTTGCGTCCAACAGAAATTAATATTTTAAGGGGAGATTATTCAAAAGTAAAGAACGAATTGAACTGGAGCCCAAAAATTAAATTTGAGGAGTTAGTTAAGATCATGGTTGACGCAGATTTTAGGGCTCAGGGTGTTAAGTCAATTGGGGAAGGGGATAAAATTGTGGAAGAAAGATTTTTAAACAAATGGTGGAAAGTTGATTAATTCACCATTATCGGGAATGGACAACCTTAAGAACAAAAAAATATTAATAACAGGCGGAGACGGATTTTTAGGAAGGCATTTGGTAAAAAACCTATTAGAAAAAAGAGGTGTTTTGGAAAAAAATTTGTTTTTACCTACATTTAAGGATATAGATTTACGAAATCAAAAAAATTGTCAGAAAGCGGTTAAAGGACAGGATGTGGTTATTCATTTGGCGGCGAGGGTGGGCGGTATAGGAGTCAATAGAAAAAAACCCGGAGAATTTTTTTATGATAATCTTGTGATGGGCTCTCATCTTATGGAGGAGGCGCGAAGGGCTAGGGTAAAAAAATTTGTGGCTATTGGTACAATTTGTTGCTATCCAGAAATTACCCCCGTCCCCTTTAGAGAGAAAAACCTATGGAAAGGGTATCCAGAAAAGACAAATGCTCCATATGGGCTGGCTAAAAAAATGCTTTTGGTTCAAGCAGAGGCATATAGGCAACAGTATGGATTTAACGCAATATTTTTAATGCCAGTTAATCTTTATGGTCCCGGGGATAATTTTGATTTAGACAGTTCGCATGTTATACCGGCACTAATAAATAGATGCTTTGAGGCCGTAAAACATCATAAAAAAAATATAGTTGTTTGGGGTACTGGAAGGGCTAGAAGAGAATTCTTGTTTGTAGAAGATTGTGCTGAGGCGATTATCCTTGCTACAGAAAAGTATAATAGATCAGATCCAGTTAATATCGGATCCGGCAATGAAATTTCTATAAAAAAACTAGCTTATTTGATTTCAAAAATAGTCGGCTTTAAAGGGGAGATAATATGGGATAAATCTATGCCCGATGGGCAATTAAGAAGATGTTTAGATGTGTCTCTAGCAAAAAAAGAGTTTGGTTTTAGTGCAAGAACAAGTTTTGAAACTGGACTTAAAAAAACCATAGATTGGTATTTAAACGGGACAAAAGGCAATAAATTCAAGTAGATGAGTTTCTAAAGGTTTTTATAGAAAAAGAACACATTTAATAATTTTACAGAGCACTAAGCATATAAAATATATGCTCCCAATAGAAATATCTTTAGATAAATTGTAATCTAAATTTTTATTTACTAAAAAATGATTGATTTTAATATAGATCGTAGAAGAAATTTTTTGATTTCAGGATGCGCCAGTTACGGAGCAACTATTATTTCTATTGTTTCGGGATTAATATCGGTCCCAATTGGTTTAAGTTATTTTGGTCCTGTTCGTTATGGGATATGGCTTGTTATTGCTTCCGTTATGGCCTATCTATGGATTTCTGATTTTGGGATTGGACTTGCTGCTCTTACGTTAATAGCTAAAACCCCAAATCCGACTCACCAAAGGAATGTTCTCGCTCGTTCTGTTGGGTTGCTCTTAAAGCTTAGTATTTTATTTTTTATAATAATAATAATAATCAATTACTTATTCCCGGGGTGGACCAGCATATTAGGGAAAATTCCATCTAATTTTCAAGGAGAAGCGAAAACAGCACTTTTAGCGATAATCTTTTTTGTTATTCTACAGATACCAACGACTATTTTTTCTGCAGTTTTTTCGGGGCTTCAAAAAGTTTATTGGAACCGTGTTTATGGAGCCCTTCGCTCAGTGATGGCACTGGCAGCTTTAATAGTAACCGTTTTAATTAGCGGAAACTTAGTAGCCCTTGCCCTTTTTACGGGGTTAGGAGGTCTTTTAGTCGGGGTTATAAGCGGGGTTCATTTATTCCTTACTAACCCAAATATTCGTCCTAGATTGGGAGAAAAGATTGTGAGTGCTCCCTCTACAGCCTTTTTATTTAAAAGTGGAATTCGATTTTTAATTTTGCAAATAGTCGTTCTTATAATTTGGAACACAGATAATCTTGTTATTAGCAATTTTTTAGGACCAGAAAAAGTGATTCCCTATGCAATAACTTTTAAATTTTTTCAAATAGGCCTTCTTATGGTCGCCGGACTAAATGCTGCGCTCTGGCCCATGTATGGTCAGGCTACGGCTAAAGGTGACTGGGTTTGGATTCAAAAGACATATAATAACTCGACTATCCTACAGATAATAGGTGGTGGATTAATTTTAATAGGAGGAGTCATCTATTCGCAGTTAATTATTGGCCTTTGGGCTGGAGCGGCTGCATATGGCGGATTGGCTGTGGCTCTTGCAATCGGGGGGTATGTCTATATATCTTCTTTTGGCACTTCAAATGCCAGTCTGATTAACGGTTTAAATCCTACCAATAGCGTTGTTGTAATCGGGATTGCTGAAGGTTTGCTTAACTTAGCAATATCTATTATCCTGGTTAAGCCTTTAGGGATATTTGGTGTTGCGCTTGGAACACTTGTTGCGGGACTGGTAACCAATACCTGGTTTGGTCCTTTGTATATTAGAAACAAAACCCAAAGAAAAATAAATCTTGTATGGCGTCCGATTTTTTATCATGCCATTGTCGTTGTTTTGTGTGTTGTTTTTTCCATTGCTATTGTTTTGTATTTTCCTTCAGGACTAATTAGATATACAACAGGAGCATTTATTATATGCTTATATTTATTGTTATCGTGGAGGGTAATCCCTAAAGATATAAAAGATCTTTTTAAAAGAGTTTAATCAAAAAATCAGTCTTATGATAAAAAAAAGAAATATTCCGCTTGGCACGGTTAACATATCGTTAAAAGCAAAGCAATTTATAAAAGATATATTAAAAACAGGTAGGCTTTCGCATGGAAAATTTTCGAAGGCATTGGAAATAAAATTTGCCAGGATTCATAATAGGAAATTTGCATTTTTTACAAACAGCGGAACTAGTGCATTGCAGATGGCAGTTCATACCCTAAAGGAGCTTCATGGTTGGAAAAATGGGGATGAAATAATTGTTCCAGCTATAACCTTTGTTTCTACACCAAATGTTATTTTGCAAAATAATTTGAAGCCAATATTTGTTGATGTTGATCGAAATTATTATAATATTGATGCAGGTAAAATATCTGAAAAAATAACGAAGAAAACCCGGGCAATAATGCCTGTTCATATGTTTGGTTTATCCGCAAATATGGATGAAATTTTAGACATAGCAAAAAGTCATAAATTAAAGACGATTGAGGATTCCTGCGAAGCAATGTTTGTAAAGTATAAAAACCAACCAGTTGGATCCCTGGGGGACATAGCATGTTATTCAACCTATGTCGCACATCTTTTAGTTACAGGAGTAGGTGGAATTGTAGCTACTAATAATTTAGAATATGCTACTGTTATGAAAAGCCTTATGAACCATGGAAGAGATCCAATTTATCTTAATATTGACGATGATAATAATATTACTGATGACGAAGACCTTTTTAGGTTAGTGGATAGAAGATTTAACTTTGTAAGGGTTGGATATAATTACAGATTAACGGAATTTGAGGCCGCCCTAGGACTAGCCGGCTTAGGCGAAAAGGACCAGATGTTAAAAAATAGAAAAGTTAATGCTTCTTATCTAATTAATGGGTTAGCCAAGTTTTCTGATTTTTTTCAACTTCCCATAAGCCAGCCTTACAATGAGCATGCTTTTATGGTTTTTCCAATCGTTATAAAAAGTTTAGGAATAAGGAGAAATGACTTAATTTTATTTCTTGAAAAAAGAGGCATAGAAACCCGGTATATGATGCCTTTGGTTAGCCAGCCGATATATAAAAAACTATTTGGTAATTCAGAAAAAAATTTTCCTATTGCTAGTTGGATAGATAAAAATGGATTTTATATTCCCTGTCATCAGGATTTATCTAAAAAGGATTTAGACTATATAATTTTTGCCTTTGAATCCTTCGTTAAGAAATTTATAAAAGAATAATATGAAAATTGGCATTTTGGTTTGGGATCTTAATATAAAAGGAGGGACACAGAGACAAGCATTGGAGTTGGCTATATGTTTGCAAAAAATGGGACATAATGTAGTTGTTTACACTACCTTTTATAATAAAGAAAAATGCTATTCAAATTTAGTCTCAAAATTAAAAATTTCTTATCTTTTTCGAGAAGGCGATCAAAATTCTGGAATAGGATTTATAGAAAAATTTTGCAAAAGTTTTTTTTATAGTATTTTTAGAGTAACGAAATTAATTGATAGAGACCTAGACATCTTGAATGTTCACGACCGTCATGTTTTTATTTGTGGTGCGATATACAAAAAATTTATTAATTCCTCAGCGACCATAGTTTGGACGATGAACGATTTGCCAAATCCCAATCAAGGTCATAATATTTTTGCGAATGTATTTAATAAGGTTTTATTCTTAAAAATTATTGAAAATCCTTTAATTTTAGATGAAGTTTGTGTTTTAGATAGAGTTAATAATGGAAAACTAAAAAAAGTCTATGGTAGGCAAGGAGTGGTAGTTAGAAGTGGTTTAAATATTGATGATTTTCAATATATCCCAAAAAGTGATTTTAATAAAGTTATAAGAATATTCGCGAATAGTATTTTTTTTCCGCACAGGAGATTAGAGGATATTATTGTTGCCTTGAACATACTAGAAAAGAAGCAAATTAATTTTAAATTTTTTCATATAGGTACAAATGAGTTTAGCCCAGCATATGCAGATAAAATATACAAAATGGTAAAAAGATATAATCTAAACAACAATGTAAGGTTTTTGGGGGCTGTGAGTGACGAAGAACTGATTAATAATTATCAAGTTTCAGATGTATTCATTTATCCCAATTATCCTCAGACCTGGGGCTTATCAGTTTTTGAAGCTATGGCTTGTGGAACGCCTGTTATCGTAACGACAGGTTGTGGTGCCTCCGAGGTTTTGACGAATGAAAAAAATGCTCTAATTATCAATCCAGGGGCCCCCAATGAAATTGCCATAGGAGTGGAAAAATTAGTTAACAGCCCGGCTTTATGGAAAAAATTAAGCAGAAACGGAAGAAAATTTGTTGAGAATAGTATAAGGTGGGATATATATACAGAAAATATGGTGAAAATATTTAGCAAAGCTTTAGAAATTAATAATGATACCTAACAAATTATTTGGAAAAAAGATCGTATTACTGCCGGAGTATCCATTGCCAATAGTTTATGGTGGTCTTGAAATACAATGCGTAAAAACGCTAGATGCTGTAAAAAAGACAGGTGTTAACGTTTCAGGTATAGACTATTATAAATATAATCAATCGATAGACATTCTACACATTTTTGGCAACCCTCCCGGCATGTTTGAAACCTGCTTTTTTGCTAGCCACGATAAAAAAATTGTTATCAGCACATTTTTTGGAGGGCCAAAAATTTCTCGATTGAAAACTAGTATTTTGCGTTGCTTATCATCTGCTGCGGTGGCGATTGGGGAGAGTACTAACTACCTTAGAACAAAAAAAATGATTGGATTAGCTGATCATATAATTGTTCTTAACAAGGATGAGAAATTATTTGTAATTGAAAGATACAAAGTAGATCCAGAAAAAATAACTATTATTCCTAGCGGCGTGGATGAGGTTTTCTTTAAATCTAAGAAAGATGTTTTTTTTAATAAATATAAATTAGAGGACTTTGTATTGTTTACAGGAAATATTATAAAACGAAAAAATCCATTAAATTTGGCTAAAGCCATAAAAAAGGTGGGCGTTAAAGGTGTTTTTATTGGAAAGCCGTTTTCGTCTGAGTTAGGGTATTCAGTAGAATTTCAAAAAGAAATAGATTCATCTAGTAATTTATTTTGGATCCAGGGGATATTTGATGATGTAGAATTATTAGCTAGCGCATATAAGGCTTCTGCAGTTTTTTGTTTACCAAGTTCAGCTGAAAGCCAAAGCCTGTCCTGTCTGGAGGCTATGGCGTCAGGTAAGCCACTTGTAATTGCCGATAGACCTTATTCATATCAAAATAACTTTAATAATGCATTAAAATGTGACCCCAATAATATTAATAGTATAGCAGAAGCACTTCAAAAAGCCCTAGATAATAAGGAAAAATATAGTTATCAGTTGGCTGAGAGTTATAGCTGGGATAATATAGCTAAAGAGATTATAAAAGTATATGAAAAAATTATTTTATAATTAACCAATGAAGATATCTATTGTAACGCCGTCTTTAAATCAAGCAAAATTTATAGAGGAAACGATAAAGTCTGTTATAACCCAAGAGGGAGATTTTTCCCTGGAATACATAATAATGGATGGAGCATCCTCTGACGGCACAATTTCTATAATAAAAAAATATGACAAACTAATTAAATCCAATAATTTTGGTTTAAGATGTAACGGACTGTCGTTCAAGTGGTTTTCTAAAAAGGATAGTGGGCAGAGTCAGGCTATAAATGAGGGTTTTAAAATGTGCTCGGGAGAAGTGGCTAATTGGCTTTGTAGCGATGATGTGCTGGAGGCAGGAGCGCTTAAAAAAGTATCGGATTTTTTTAAAGAGAACAGAAACGCCAAAATAGTTTTTGGGGCAGGAAGAGAGGTCTGGGATAATAGTAGAAAAATTACCATAAGGTCTGGGAGGGAATTTTCCTATGGTGAATTAATCAGGGTTTGGAGTAGGGTTTATCATCTTTTTTTTATTGTACAGCCGTCGGTTTTTTATAAAAAAGATGTTCTTGACGAAATGGGCTATTTAAACAATGATTATCACCTGGCAATGGATTATGATCTGTGGCTTAGATTTAGAAAAAAATATAAGTTTTATTATATTCCTTCGTTGCTGTCTACATATAGATTCCATCCAGAATGTAAAAGTGTAAAATTTAAAAAAGATCAGTGGAAAGAAGCTCTTTTGATCTCGAGGAAAAATTGGGGTAGGGAATACGCTAATTATTGTTTGTCTTATTATTTTTTTGTTTTAATCGTGTATTATGGGGGCAAAATTCTAAGATTGGTTGGTGTAGATGTAGATGCTGTTTATAAGTTTTTTTATAAATAAATGTTCATCAAATTTAGCTGCTCTTTTCTGGCAGTTATTTTTAAAACTTAGCGGGTTTTTTTCTATTGCCCTACTCATTTTTGTTACTGCACTAATAAGGCTATTTTTGTTTAAATTATTAATTAAGATTCCTGTTTTTTTATTTACTATCGTCTCTTTATACCCGCCTTCATTCGGCGCTATTACAGGTTTTCCGGAGGCCATTGCTTCGACAGCGTTCATTCCAAAATCTTCATCTTTTGACGTGGCTATAACTCCTTTGCATTCAGAGTACAGCTGAATTAATTTTTTTTGCGTGACCCATGATTCTATTTTAACATTTTTGGGTTGGATTTTTTTTAAATATTTTATATATCGGAAAAAATGGTTTGTTTTTTCGTAGCTCCCCACAATAATTAAATTTTCCTTTGGTATTTCGGCAAAGGTAGATAGTTGAAGATCGATTCTTTTTGTTTCAATTAGTCTATTTACAGATAGCCAATAGTTTTTTGAGGTAGAATGTTTGTATTGCGAAGTTTTTATTCCAGGGTAAATCGTAGTGGCATCCTTACCAAAGAATTTTTTTATTCGATCTTTGACTATATTTGAGTCGCACGCCAAAACGTTTATCTCGTTTATATAGATTTTACTAATAAATCTGTTTATCAAAACCCATATTTCAAAAAAAGGCTTCTGCCAAAATGGTAGTAGATTTTTCACATAACTTTTAAACTGCCAAATCTCATTAAGGGGAGAAAGGGCGTACCATAAATTTGGCTTATTTTTTACTGCCCCAGACATTGCCCAGTCTCCTGAGATTATATAAAAATTATATTTATTTTTAAGATTAAGCATTCTAAACCTTAGGAAAGCAATTTGGCGCTTTAACCCAGGGCTGTTCGGCACTTTGCCGATAGAGAAAATATTTAGTTTAGAAAACCCCATTTCCTTTATTTTTTTTAAATCAATATTCGTGGTGTATACATCAGCTTTTAGCTTCTTTGCCAGGGAAAGAGCAACAATTTCCGATCCTCCAATATTATTTAAGTAAGGATGAAAAATAGCATATTTTTCTTCTATGGCCGATTCATAAATTTTCTCTATTTCCTTTAATCTTGTTTTTAGTGCATATTTTTTAGATCCTTCAGCACAATTTCTAACAAATTTATTATATAGAGCTTTATTATTTGCAAGCTCGTCCATTTTTTTAGCAAGCTGATCTATATTATTTGCATTAACAAGTATGCCTGTTTTTTCTTTTTTTAGGATGTGGGTTATTCCACCTACGTTACCAGCTATCACGGGTTTTCCGGAGGCCATTGCTTCAAACAATACGGTGGTTGTGCCTTCCATATTGGATAGGGACGGAATAACAACAAAGGAGCATGATGCATAAATTTCTGGTATTTTTTTTTGGTTTATATTACCCAAAAAACGAATTTTATTTTTTAGGTTTAAAATGCTCGCCCCTTTCTCATAATATTTTTTTTTGGTTCCGTCACCTACGATAACCAAATCGTATTCTGGGTTTTTCTTAAGAAAACCAGAGAACGCAGTAATTAAATGATTAAGACCTTTTTGTTCAGAAGATTTTCCTAATTGGGCAACAAACAACACGCTCTTTCTATTTAATTTTGTTGGCTTAAATTTATTTAAATCAATGAATGGCGGGACTATTGTTGTTTTATCTTTGTATGCGGATAATTTTCTGGATGCGGCGTAGGTAGAGTTGCAAATTATTTTTTTGGCTGTTTTAAATAATTTTTTCTCAAAAAATTTTTCGTAAACAAAAACAATTAGATTCATAAAACCCTTTTTTCTGTATAAGGAACTGACATGATAATGTAAAACAAAAGGAATATTTTTTTCTTTTGCTATTTTTTCCGCCATATCAGCGTAAAATGGGACAGGGGAGTGAGCTATAATTAAATTTATTTTTTTTAGTTCTATAATTTCTTTTATCCTTTTTTTTAATTTAAAATCAATTGGCGTGTTGGAAATAAAGAAACTTGGATGACTTCTTATTATTTCTAATTTTTTTATCTTTTTTATTCTAGATGCGGTTTTTGTTGCGCAGACCACAGTAACATTATTTTTTTTGTATAAATAGTTACTTATTTTGGATGCGTATAATTCTAATCCGCCTCCTTCCGGATAAAAATATGGAGCGACAATAAGAATGTTTTTATTTTTCATATATATAAATTAGTGAAGGCATCGAATATCCTTGTTCATCCGTCCTGATTCGCTGGGAACATATCCTTCTGGAACTGTAAAAAAACTTTTTTCTGGGATAGACTGGTCACCTGAAGGAATAATTTTATAGACAACAATGTCTTCATTATTGTAAACTATATTTTTTTCATAATTTTTGATAGCAGATTTGCTTGCTAAATTAATTTTACACTGAATGTGCTCTTTGTAAATTAACATTTCCATAAGCATATAATAATTTTGATTCTTTGATAACGTGCCCTCAAAGTCTTTACTATTTTTGATATAAAAAATACCCTCTTGGTCGCACAGCCATCTCATTGTAGAAACATCTGTTTTTGTCCAATAAAGCCCGTAATTAAACAAACGGGGGTCTTTACTTGCAGAAATCAGACTTAATAGCATAAGAAATGCCACAAATCCTCCTAGCAAAAATTTATAAGAATTTTTTATCGAGGAAACGCTTAAAATTGGAATAAGTGCAATTGGGGATGCGAATATAGCCCAATAATCTAATACTCTTGTAAGCATCCCATTAAAACTTGAGGGTAAGAGGATAGAGGATATTATGGCTATCGGTCCGATTAGCATAAGAGAAAAGGAGTATTGTAGGAAAATGCTATATTCTAAGTATTTTTCATGGCTTTTTAGTAGTTTAAAAAATCCGACTAAAAACAGAATGCCAAAGGAGATATTCCCTAAGGAAAAAAAGAAAAAATAAGGCAGAGAGTTTAAATACAAAGAGAATAGAACATTAGATATGAGTTTATATTGAAGAAATACAACAAATATAATTGATAGTATGGTTATCGCTATAAAAAATGGACGAGTTAAAATTTTTGTAATTTTTTTTACACCTACTTTTGAAATAAATGCCCTTAATATGGGAGTTATTATTATAAAGATTATAATTGCTATTGTAAAAAAAATACTTAAAATATAATTTACATTTATAAGGCATAGTGGATAGTTTAGCAAGGATGCAAACATCATTCCACGGTACATCCCAGAATATAAAAACCATGGTGTAGTAAAGAGGAATAAGAAACATATAGATGGTACTAAAAGGATTATCATTTTTTTAAGGCTTCCAGCTTCTTTTTTCAGGTATTTCCAATATATTACAAAAAAACAGGCTCCAAAAAGCATTAGAAAACTTAAAAAGTGATAAATAAATGTTATGGAATAAAACAATAAGAATAAGGCGAGGTGTTTGCTTCTAGAGATGTATTTATAAAACAAAAAGGCTGAAATAGTAAAAAGTAAAATACCAAGCTGTTCTGGCCTATTTTCGTTGATTGTCCATATAAAAAATGAATTTATTAGAAGTAGAATACAAGCCAAAAACGATGTATTCTTATTCTTGAGTTCGGACCTAAAGAGAAAGTATATCATTAACATTGACAGGGGTGCTGTAATAAAAGGAATTGCCGGAATAAGTTTTGAAAAATTAATTTTGGTTATGTAGTTTATAAATGACAAAAGATAAACATACCCTGGACCAGATATTACGGACTCTTTACCATCAACAAATCTATACAGTATGTTTTTATAATTAGATTCATCAAAGGAGGCAAAAATTGAGTCACCGTATACAATGGATCTTATGTAAAAAATAACAAAAAAGCCAAGGCATAAAAGTGATATTTTAATCAGAAAACCCTTTTTTATATTTTTGACAAAAAGGGACGTAGAGAAGCACAGGAAGAAAAAAATAAAAAACAGGATTAAAAAAATCAGTTTATATAATTCAGCCGACATAATTTATATTATTAGCTTGTGTTTTATTTACCTCTTATGCTTAACATGCTAAGCATAAAAGATGAAAATATTGTTTGTATCCCAATAATCGCAAAAGTTAATGCAACCACAGAAATTTTTATCTCATGTAATTCCCCAAAACCAGAGTTTATCCATTTTATTATAATCAATGACCAAAAAAGCATACCTAGCAGTAATAATATCGCGCCCATAATACTGGCGCGTTCTATTGTTATATATTCGAATGTTTTTTCAAGAAACGGATCTTTTTCTTTTAAATGGTTCATTAAATATATTTTTGCAAAAGCAGAAAAAAATATTAACTGATATCCTACTATTGTTAAAAAAGAAGAAAGGAACATTGGATAATAAATCAACTTTATGCCAAAAATATTTGGAGATCCAAAATAAAACCAAAACATTGATAAGGCTCCCATAAGAAATAATATTATTCCTGGAATAAGGAATAAAAACAACGGGCTATAGAGAAGCATAAACCTTATGTTTCTCCATGCATCAGAAAATGATCTTAGTTTTGATTTTCCGCTTCGGTTATAATAATTTATAGGGATTTGCTTGATTTTCAAATTAAGCCCTATTGACCTAATAGTTATTTCGGATATAAATTCAAAACCGGTTGTTTGCAAATTAAGCTTTTCTAATAGGCTTGTTTTAAAAGCCCTCATTCCGCATTGAGGGTCTCTTATATCCCCTCCAAAAAATAATTTTAGAAGTAACGAAAGGATAGGGTTTCCTATATATTTATGAGAGAAAGTCATTGCATTTTTTTCCATTTTTCCTGCAAACCTGTCTCCAATAGCCATATCAAATCCATCTTTTATTTGTTTTATAAAATGAGGAATTTCCTTAAAATTATATGTTCCGTCGGCATCTGCCATAAAAATATAATCTCCCTGGGCCTTCTTAAATCCCTCCAAATAGGCATTACCATAACCATCTTTATTGTGTTTTACCAGAACAACATTTTCTCTTTTTGCAATTTCAGGACTTTTGTCTGTAGAGGAATCAGAAACAATTATTTCTGCCGAAAGTTTGTTTTTTTTGATAACTTGTTTTATTTGTTTTAAGCAAAAAGGCAGGGCCTCTTCTTCATTTCTGCAAGGTAAAATTATGCTAATTTCAGGTTTCATATCTTATAGTTTACCTAGAAAAATCACTCTTTGCAATCTTATTTTGCCGTGTTAAAATAAGCACATAAGTTCGGGGGAGGTCGGACCTCCCCCGAAAAACTTCCCTTGAACTCATAAAAAATGGTAAATTCCAAAACGCAATTAACAAATAACGAAATTTATCACGTCATTGTACGGGCGGTAGGCAACTCAGTAGTTTTTAAAAATAAAAACGATTATTATCGTGGAATTTTTTCTATCTATGAATTTAATAACGCTAATCCTGTGGAGATTTGGAAACGTCGGCGCGATCGTATAGTCGAAAAAAGAAGAGAAAAGTTCGGGGGAGGTCCGACCTCCCCCGAACCTCGGGGTGATGCGCATATTGACGAAAGAAATAAATTTATAGAAATATTGGCATTTTGCTTTATGCCTAATCACATACACTTGTTAGTTCGGCAATTAAGGGACAATGGAACAAGCAAATTTATGCAAAAAGTCGGAACTGGTTATGCCGTATATTTTAATAAAAAATATAAGCGTAAGGGTCATTTGTTTAATCGATTTAAAGCAATCCATATTGCAGACGATAATCAATTAATAACAGTTTTCAATTATATCCATGCCAACCCGATATCCTTAATTGAGCCGGGATGGAAAGAAAAAGGAATTACTGATTCAAGGAAAGTAATTAAATTTTTAGAGAATGAGTATAGGTGGTCAAGTTTATTCGATTATCTTGGAAAAAATAATTTTGCATCCGTAACTTCAAGAGATTTTTTATTAGAATTAATGGGAGGGGAAGGTGGTTGTAGAACAGCGGTTAACGATTGGATAAAACATAAAAAGGTGTTTGGAGATTTTTTCTTTGCTGGTTTTGAATAAAAGTTCGGGGGAGGTCGGACCTCCCCCGAACTTTTAAGTTATTCACAGGGTTGCTGGGTGTTTTGTGTGGTAAAATAAATGAATATTTTATGGCATTTAATATTTTTAGGGAAGCAAAGGTAAAAATATGGTTTTTGGTTGCCACGCTTTTTTGTGTCGGGGTTTTTGGGTTTATAAATTTTCAAAAACCTAATCCCAGTCAACTATCGGTGATCAGTACATCTCAAGCTATTTTAACATCTCAAATAACCGTAGGTCGGCCCGTACAATGGTCAGTAATTATAAAGCAAGAAGAAGTCACAGACACTAAACACTTAATCAAGCTTCCCAAAACAGCCACAAGCATAAACATAGGCGAGGCAAAGCAGTCAAATGATTTCACAGCCGGCATCCTCCAGCCACTATTAAAGATGTTTGACACCAGAATAACCCAAACAAAAGACGCCACATACTTTGATTTGGCAAAACCATCAATAACAGGAGCCACCCCCGCCGCCCTGTCGTTTGGGGGGAGGTCGGACCTCCCCCCAACTGGGGATATTATTATTACATACATTACACCGGCCCCTACAAAAAAAGAAACACAAAACCCTAACAACTCAGGTAAAACAGTAACAATATCAGGCCCCAACGATAATTTTCAATTTTCAATTTTCAATTTTCAATCAATTTTCAATACTTCAAATAACCAAAACAACGACTTAGAATATACTAACGTGTTAGCCTACACCACTATCCCCGAGATATACAACGTAGGTCAGGAAAATCTCATCAAAATCAAGTGGACCACCGAAGGTGGTCAGGAAGTCCCATTCACAGCCTATGACACCGATAGTAACGGTAAGATAGACCGCATAGAATGGACCGTGCCCCATCTCTCAGAACAAACATTTAATATTATATATATATCCAAAGCTTTCCAGTTAGATAAAAATCAAAACATAGTAGCAGACATCTACGACACAGTCAAAGCTAAAGACGGAAACTACGCTACTGTCCCACAAGACAATTATGTCCGTGTCACCTTTGAACAAATATTAGACAACACCAAGGATATCACAGTCTACGCCAAACCCACCACAGATGCAACGCCGTCCATAGAAGTCTACACAGAGAATGGCACACAACTCCTTGCCACTTTCCCAGCCATAGACCACGAAGGCACTTACAAGATTTATCTCACCGAGCTCACCGCACCCACAGACGTGTTTGACCTGCGCATCACGAACGCATCAATAGACATAGACTACATAGTAGATCCGTCGCCTTTGACTGTTTATTCAAGC
>CAZIJR010000003.1:6816-10325 GCA_964539855.1 uncultured Candidatus Saccharibacteria bacterium | reverse complement strand
ATCAATAGACATAGACTACATAGTAGATCCGTCGCCTTTGACTGTTTATTCAAGCTCTAGCGACGGGTATCTTTATCAGGCTGGTCCTGTTTATCTTGGTGCTCATGATGCCACGGTTTCTAATATAGCCGTAGGTGATCTCGATATGTATATAGGTCAAAATAAAACGGCCACTTATGGCATCTACCGTATTTTCTTATTTTTTGATACTTCGTCAATCCCAGTTGGCGCTACCATAACTTCTGCCACATTAAGCCTGTATGGAGAGGTAGATGGTTCTACTACTGATTTTGATATTACCATTCAAAATGGACAGCCCACATATCCTCATAATCCACTTGTAGCTGGCGACGATTATGTATACACTCTGTATTCAGGAAACGGAGGAACGTTTAATACATTTGGTTTTAACAACAACGGTTACAACGATATTACTTTAAATGAGACCGGTTTGAGTTGGATACAAAAAGGAGAGGGGGCTGAAACAAAATTGGCTTTGCTAAGCTCAAGAGATATAAGCGCTACCATTCCTATAGGATTTGAATATGTAACATTTTATTCAAACGAAAACGGAGAGGGATACCAACCCAAATTAGTGGTAAATTACACCGTCGCTAATACTGCGCCGGTGATTGGGACGGGACCGAGTGATGGAGGTTCTAGTTCGGGGAGCCCAACTACTGTGGGAAATGATGTGACTTTTACTGCCACTGCCACGGACACAGAGTCAGACAACTATTATTTAGCTATATGTAAAACAGATGCAGTAACCGCGGTAAATAATGGCGCACCAACTTGTGACGGCGGAAACTGGTGTATATCAAGCTCCACTGCTTCAGCCAGCGGAGCAACCTGTGCTCACACAACCACTGGAGGAGACACGGGGAATAATAATTGGTATGCTTTTGTGTGTGATCATAATTCAGTATCTGCCTGTTCTACGCCTGGTGCCCAAAGTTCGGGTGATAATGGCTCCCCATTTTTTGCGTATTCCGCCACAGCTTCAGCCGGAGTTAGAGCTATTGGAATAAATATGTCGGGAGTAATTGTTGGCACACCAGCCGCTCCTGCCTGCGCCAGCACATACACTCCCGATGGGGCTGGCTGGGCAAAAGTAGCAGACACTCTTGTCAGAGATATCTCCGGTGCTTACAACGCCACAATAGCCAAAGATATTTACTGCGATGATTCAAATTGTGTCCTCTGGACAGACGGCGCCGCAGCTCCCAGCGGAACGCTTTGCATTGCCACAGACTCGGATATTTACGCCAGCCTCCTTTGGTCAAAAACCGACGAAAACCCATTAGGGGAAGCGTGGTACGCTTGGGGTCCTACCACATCCATTTCCGGTGGCGACATTGGTGGAACCCATGGCGCTATAACGGTAGGAAATGAAAACACAAGCGCCTCAGGCAAAAATTGGCTGGCAAGAGATTATACTTCTATAGTCGGCACTTATCCTGCAATGGATGCCTGCAAAACCAAAGGGGATGGTTGGCGTTTGCCAAATATATTAGAATTAGACAGCATTCGAGATCAAGCATATGGGAATTTTCCTACTATACCTTATAGCCGTTTGCCAAATATTAGCCTATCTCTTAACTACTGGTCTTCCACTGAAAGTGCTTCAGGTTCTGCATATTATATGGGTTTATCCTTAGGAGTGGCTAACGGCGATAGTAAATCTACTAGTATGAAGTTTATCCGTTGCGTCCGCGGGGCGATGTAAATTGTTTTTAAATTAGAAATTTGACCGTCGCACAAAATGCGACGGTTTTAAGTTATTCACAGGTGTTGACAATGAGTTTTTGTGATAAAATAAATAAAGAATTAATAGTATCAGAAAAATATTCTGGCAGTTTATTGTGTATAAAAAATGCCTCTAAAAAAGCAGGCAAAAAATAAAAAGAAAGCTACGCTAAAAAAAGTAATAAAAAACAGAAAAAGAGCTGTGGTAAGTTTTGTTGACCTTAGTAATGGATTTAAACCAGAAGAACCTAAGGATGTTTATAAAATAAATTTAACTGAAGAATCTAAAAATACGATTTTGGCCAGCCAAATTCGGCAATCTGTAAAACAAAGCCAAAGCCAGTATTTTTTGCAAGAAATACCAGTTCCGCGTCCTATTAGAAACTCTGAAAATAATATTGCGCAATTTGCCTCTTTAGATTTTCAGCCCCAATCTCAGCTTCAACAAATTCAGCCCTTAGAACAAAATCCCAAAAAAAATAAGAAAAAGATTATTTCTAAGCCAATTTTATTTTCTATTTTAGCAGGGCTTGTGATGGGAGGGATTTTTTCTGCTTTTCTTTTTGTCTTTGCTGTTCCACCAGTAAGTAAGTATGATTTTGGAGAAACACTGGACCCAAATTGCTCGGCTGGTGATGCAAATTGTTCTGTTGTTTCTCCAGCTCAATATTCTTTTACAACAAATGATTTTTCAGGAACTGGAGACTTTACCACCACAGGCACAATCACGGGAGGGACAATAGCCGTAGGAACAGAATACACATTCCCAATAGCAGACGGCACAAATGGCCAGATTTTAACAACTAATGGTTCTGGAACAGTAACCTGGGGAGTAGCAGGAGCTGGTATGACTTACCCTACAGGCACAGGAATTGCAATAGTTACCAGCGGAGCCTCTTGGGGAACCACCGTCACAGATGGCACAGGCTGGTTGCACAACAATGGAGCAGGAACATACGCATATTCTACCCCAACAGCCTCAGATGTAGGCCTGGGTAGTGTGGAAAACACAGCCTTGTCAACCTGGACAGGCTCTAGCAATCTTTATACAGTGAAATTAGACGGCGCCACATTAACCAGCTCCGCCTCCGGATTAAAAGTAACAGACAGCACATTCCAGCCCCTTGCCACAAATCTTACCAACCTCGCAGGCCTGGCAAACCCAGCTTCTGCCGCATTTATCAAAATGGCATCAGATGGAACCATTTCCACAGATATTAATACATATCTAACCGCAGAATCAGATCCTATTGTAGGAGCGATTACTGGGATAGTTAAAGCAAATGGAGCTGGGGCTATCTCAGCAGCCGTGGCTGGGACAGATTACCAGTCAGGCTCATTAACTGCAGGCAGAGTCCCTTATGCTACGGGAAGTCCTGGTACATTGACTGATTCGGCTAATTTAACCTTTGACGGAACAACCTTATCTGCTTCGGAATTTAATGCCGATACCTCCGGTGCAGGAGCTTCTATTACTGGAGCCGCCGGAGTTTTAACTTTAGCTGGTGTGGGGAATACTAATAATGAAAATTTAACCATAGATTTTGAAACATCAGCCAATACTGTAGCAATTGCATCAGGAACCGGCGTAACAGGTATCACATGGACAGGAACTTTAGCTTTAGGAGTAGCCTCTGGTACTACGGGAAAAATATCTTTTAACGGAACTACTTCAGGCACCGTAGATATTACCACAGCTGATGAGGCAGGAACTTGGACAATGACTTTACCGGCAAATGACGGTGATGCCAGCCAGTTTC
>CAZIJR010000003.1:0-6716 GCA_964539855.1 uncultured Candidatus Saccharibacteria bacterium | reverse complement strand
GCAGGAACTTGGACAATGACTTTACCGGCAAATGACGGTGATGCCAGCCAGTTTCTGCAAACCAACGGATCAGGTGTAACAACATGGGCAACAGCCAGTGGAGGAACTCCAGCTGGCGCAAACTATCAAATTCAATATTATAATGGAGGATCTTTTGGAGCTAATGCCAATTTTGCTTATGATACAACCAATGTCGCCTTAAATATGAATGCAATGAGAATTTTAGCTAACAAGGGGTCTACTGGTACGGAAAATTTATTTTTAGGTCAATCGGGGAATTTTACGCTGACTGGAACAAAAAATATACTTGCAGGATATCAGACAGGCCTGTCCCTTACAACTGGCTATGGAAACCAGTTTATTGGGTATAAGGCAGGTTATGGCACCACAACAGGTAGTAATGATGTTTTTATTGGAGAAGAAGCAGGATACACAAATACCACAGGTGTGGCAAATGTATTTTTGGGATACCAAGCAGGATATTACGAAACAGGGTCTAATAAGCTATTTATAGACAATCAAAAAAGGGCATCCGAAGCAGATGCCAGGACAAAAGCCCTTGTTTATGGAGTTTTTGATGCTACAACGGCCAGTCAAAGTCTAACCATAAATGCAGCAACAGTAAACTTATCCAGTCTTCCTGCTGGTACCGGTAACGCAGGAACCGTGACTATTGATAGCGGAACAGGAAAATTATATGTGACATCTTCCTCGTTAAGATTTAAACATGATATACAAATTTTTGCCGGATATTGGAAAGATATTTTACAGGTGCAACCGAAAATTTTTAAATATAATGGAAGCAATCAGTCTGATATAGGTTATATTGCTGAAGATTTTGATGCATTAGGCTTATCCGACCTTGTGCTTTATGATAATAAAGGTAATCCAAATGCTATCAAATATGACAGAATAACTTTATATAATACAGAAATTTTAAAACAGCATCAAAGTGATATAGATGCCTTAAAACTAATTGCAGGTATTAATTCAGGAGGAACTTACGGAAACGGGGCTTTGGATGGCGCAAAAGCCTCAAATTCTTTAACTCAGTTGGTGCAAAATTTACTGAACGATACAGGGGTCGCAATACAAAACGGTTTGGTGTCCATAAAAGATTTAGCAGTAAATACACTTGCAGTTAAAACAGTTAGAATAAACCAAATAGAAATGGTGGATTCGGTTACCGGAGAAATTTATTGCACATGGATAGAAAACGGCGAGTGGAAGCGGATGAAAGGGGATTGTAGCGCTATAGGAGAAGTGTCTGTAATTGATAATCAATTGGATGAAGAGATGCCAGCTGGTCCAGAAGAAACCATTGCAGAGCAAACAAAACAAATTGTTGAGCAAGCTTCACAGGTTGTTCAGCAGGCTCAACAGACAGTTAAAACAGTGGAAAAAGCCGCAGACAAGGCAGAAAAGGCGGCTGGGAAAGCTGCTCAGGAAGTAAAAGACCAGCTTGAATCAGTCTTGCCAACACCTTCAGTTCCAGATGAAAGTGAGCCTGTTATAGAAGAGTCGCCCCAAGCTGAGCCCGTAGAAACCGAGCTCCAAGCAGAGGAAACAGTAGAAGAAGCTCCGGTAGATGAAGTTCCAGTTGAAGAAGCGCCACCCGTAGAAGAAGCTCCGGCAGAAACTTCCATAGAACAAATTATTCCACCAGTTGTGGAAATAATCCAAGAGGCAACATCAGGATTGCTTAACGGAGCTTCAGATTTTATGAGATGGTTGATTGACTTGGTAACAAAAAAATATATTCTTTAAGTATCGTAAAAAGTTTTTCTGCGGGGGTATTAAATGGTTTCCAAGACCTAAACAGTTCAATAGAAGATAGCTTAAAAAGAAAAACACCATCTTTGATAAGAAATCAAACAGATGGTGTTTCAGGCGAGATAGATAATTTGATGAATTTTGTTAAAAAAATTATAGGGAAATAACCAAATAATATAAATTAAATTTAATCTTATTTATTATGAAAGGACCTTCAGCTATAGTAAATATTTGTAATACGGTTATAAAATATAGTATTTATACACTGGTATTTTTAACGCCTCTTTTATTTTTACCTTGGACATCTGATACGCTAGATTTTAATAAGCAGACACTTTTAGTTTTGCTTTCCTTTATTGCGCTATTTGCATGGACAATTAAGGCTCTGGTTGCAGGAAAACTAAGTTTTAATCCCAACAAAACCTATATTGCGGTGCTAGTTTTAACCATTGTTGGCTTGCTGGCAACAATTTTTTCTTTGAATAAATACGGAAGTTTTTGGGGGTGGCCAGGAGTAACCTACGAAAGTTTTTTAACACTTCTTAGCCTGGCTTTGGTTTATTTTTTAGTCAGCAATGTATTTTCAAAAAAACAGATTTTTACTTCGTTTATTATCTTGGCAGTGTCATCCATAGTGGCCATTGCAATTGGAACACTCCAGCTTTTTGGGCTTTTTATCCCACTTATCACAGCAAAAAACACTTCATTTAATACAATAGGGCTTGTGGGGAGTTTTGGAGTTTTTGTGGCAATATTACTTCCGTTATTTTTACTTTTGGAAATTTTTAGTAAAAAATGGTTAAAGATGGTTTTTGGGGTGGGCCTAGTTTTGAGTATTATCTGCCTGGTTTTGGTAAATTATACAGCTGTTTGGTGGTTGGTTTTATTAAGTTGTGGTTTGGTAATAATCTTTGGAATGCTTAAAAAAAACCTGTTTGATTTAAGATGGCTAGGGCTCCCAATATTTTTCTTGGTAATAGCCTTGTTTTTCTTGGTTTTAAAACCGCAAATTTCTGTACCTGCGAGAGCCACGGAGGTTAACTTGAATCAGTCGGCCGGGCTTGATGTTGCTACAAAAACCTTAAAGGAAATGCCAATTTTAGGATCGGGGCAGGGAACTTTTGTTTATGATTTTTCTAGGCTTAGGAATGTTGAGTCTAATCAGGGAGTATTGTGGAATGTAAAATTTGACAGAGCAGGATCAAAAATTACTACTTTAATAGCAACAACCGGAGTATTGGGACTCGTCGGATTTTTGGCATTAATTGGGGCAGTGTTATTTTACTCTGTGAGATTTTTATTTGGTGAAAATAACAAAAACGGCGAAGTAGAAGGGGACTACAGATATATAATTACAGTAGGAATTTTAATAGCTTTTGTTGTTGAAACAACTGGATTTTTCTTTTACAGCTCCAATCTTACCCTCGAATTCATCTATTTTTTCTTAATAGCTGGTTTTATAGGGCTGATTAATGAAGAGAGAAAAGAGTATGCATTGAATCCATCTTCTCTTTTAACCTTGGGAGTGACATTTGCTTCAACTTTAATTTTTATTTTTGGGTTAGGCCTTATTCTTTTAAATGGTCAAAGGTATATAGCGGAGATAAGATACGCGAATGGCGTCTCGGCAATTTCTGCTGGGCAGTTGGACAATGGCTTAAATAATCTTGAAAAGGCTGTAAATCTAAATCCCAAAGCAGATATTTATCTTATCCAGTTGTCTCAAGCTTATTTATTAAAGCTTTCAAGTGTGTTTAACGATCAAAGTTTATCTGATGAAGATAAAACCCAGATAGCGCAGATGCTAATAAATAATTCAATCAACGCCGCTAAAATGGCTACTGACGTTAATCCAAATAACGCAAGCGATTGGTCTGCGCGGGGTTATGTTTACCAAAGTTTAATTGGTATAGTGCCAGAAGCAGAAGATTGGGCCCTAAAATCGTACGACAGCGCCATTGTCCTAGACCCAATCAATCCTTACCACTTAACGGAGCAAGCCAAGGTTTATATGCAAAAAGCGCTTATTGTTGACAAAAATGATGCAAACAAAAAAAATGAAGATTTGGATAATGCAAAAAAACAACTGGATAATGCCATTGAGTTAAAATCAGATTATGCTCCAGCGAGATTCCAAATAGCCATGGTTTATCAGGCGCAGGGAAAAATAGACCAGGAAATACAGGCTTTAGAAGAAGCAAAAAAGGCGTCTCCTAATGATGTAGGTCTTTTATTCCAAATAGGGCTGGTATATTATCAAGAAGGTAATTTTAGCAAAGCCAAAACAAATCTTGAGGCAGCCGTGAACCTATCTCCTAATTATGCTAATGCCTTGTACTTTCTTGGCCTTACGCATTATAAGCTGGGGCAGAACGATAATGCCATATCCAGCTTTCAAAAAGTTCTTGATTCAAACCCTGGTAGCGAGGAAATAAAAATTATTTTAGATAATCTGAAATCAGGGAAAAATCCACTTGCAGGAATAAGTCAGGATGATCCTCTTCAGGTTCCTGTGGAAGAAGATTCTCCTGAAAACATAGGCAAGTAACCAATATATTAAAAAGCCCCGACACAATGCGGGGCTTTTTTAGTTTTTTATTATTTTTTTTCGGGTACAGGGTTAGCCTTTTTTTCAAAAATCTCTTTTACCTTAGCTACGATTTCTTCTGGAGTAAATTGAGCTTTTATTAAATAGTCGGTGGCACCCATGCTAATGCCCTTATCTACTTCTTCTTTTTGTCCCAGGTTAGAAAGGATAATTACAGGAATAGCAGAGGTTATTGTGTCCTCTTTAATCTTGGATAAAACTTCAAATCCATCCATGGTGGGCAATAAAAGATCTAATAAAACTAAATCTGGCTTAGCTTCCTTTATTTTTACAATAGCGCTTTCGCCATCAACTGCCTCTGATATGCTAAAGCCAGCCGAGGAAAGTTTTTTGCTTATTAAATCTCGTAAAAAAGAATCATCTTCTACAATTAAAATATTTTTCATAATTTTTTTATTTATTATATTATATGTTATCTGATGGGTAATGTAAAGTAAAATGATGTTCCTTCGTTTTCCTTTGATTCAAGCCAAACATGACCTTTATGGGCTTCAATAATGTTTTTGACAAAGAATAGCCCTAGCCCATGGCCCATGGGATCTTTTTTTATTGCATTGCTTCCTCGAAAAAATTTATTAAATACTTTTTTCTCTTGTCTTTTTTCTATCCCAATACCGGAATCTTGAATTTTAAATTCTAAATTTTTACAGTGCCTTTTTAATGAAACAGTTATATTCCCACCGACAGGAGTGTATTTTATGGCATTATCAAGAAGATTTTGAACCGCTAATTCTATTTTTTGTTTGTCTACGCGTATTTTGGGCAGTTCATTTTCAGGTTCATCAAATTTAAAATTTATTTTTTTCTTGTTAATTTCGTCTTGGTAAAAATCTATGGTAGACGCGATAATATTCTTTATATTTGAAGGATTCTCATTTAAAATATATTTTCCGTTTTCAATTCTGGCCGTATCTAATAGGTTTTCAACCAAATAAATTAAATGGTCATTTTTTTTACGGGTTACTTTAAAGATTTCACCCTGTTCTTCTGTAATTTTACCGAAGTCATTATTTAGTATCATCTCAAGCGTCCATTTTATGCTGGACAGAGGGGCGGACAGCTGGTGTGCAATCAATGAGATAACCTCTTTTTTGTTTCTTTCCTCCTTATTTTTTTGAATCAGCGAGGTTACAATTAGAATAAAAACAAGCAAAGCCAAAATGTTAAAAAGGTAAATTGTAACTGGTTGAAAAATCAAAATAATCCACGGCTCAAGAACAATGGAAATAAATAAAAATGCGCTGACCAAAAATATAATTTTATGCTTCATTTAAAATTTTAAAATTCTCTTTAATTATACCATTTTTTGAAGCATCAATAATCTCTGATTTAAATATCAAGGAATAAGACGCGTCGCTATTTTTCTTTTCAATTTTGACATAATATTTACCTTTTGGCACAAGGCAAAAGTATCTTCCGTATTTGTCGGTTATTTTGTGGCTTATTTCTCTGTCGGATGCTGGGTCCATTATTCTTAATATAGCAAAGCCCAATGGATTTTTGGTTAATTTCTCTGCCACAGACCCGTATGGTTTGGGCTTTATTCCTATAATTCGCAATACAAGTAGAAAAATATATAATCCCAATATAATTGTATTATAAGGGTAAGGTGATGCAAAAAAAGCTATTATGGCAACTATAAACCCTATAAAATAGATAAAGTCTGATATTTTTCTAAAAAATGAGTCCCAGCGAGTGTAAAATTTTGTTAAGCTTTTGTTTTGTTTGGTATATTCGTTCCAGTCAAATTTTATAGGATCCATTGGAATATTTCGGGTTATTACTTCATCTCTTTTTATTTCCGTTTGTGCGCCAAAATACAAGTTGTCGTAAAGCTCATCTTCTACTTTACCGTTAAGCTTTTGAGAGGGGAACGTATAATTTGTTTTGCTGGCCATCATTTTATAAAAGCCGGGCTCAGCCAAAAAGCCGTAGCGTCCATCAAGGTCTGTTATTGCAGAAGAAACGTCTTTTCCTTCCAAATCTTTTAAGGTAACGTAAGCTGGATCTAAAGGTTGTTTTGTTACAGAATCATAAACAACTCCCCAAGGCGGGTTTCTTTTTTTCCAGCCAAAAGCAATAAGCAACAACCCTATTAGCCTCATAGGAAGCAAAAATAATTCCGATAAGGAGAGTGGCGGAGCCATTACGGTTGCAATTGCCATAATTATTAGGCCACCGGTAGTTACTATTTTTATTATAATATCGATAATGGAAGGAAAAATAATGCCTGGAATTACAGGTGGAATTACAGGTGGCGGAGGAGTCGCGCATTCTTTACAATCAGTGGGGCAGTTGTTGCAGGTTTCATTATTATCACAGACTCTGTCTCCGC
>CAZIJR010000002.1:27747-35284 GCA_964539855.1 uncultured Candidatus Saccharibacteria bacterium | reverse complement strand
AAAAAAATATTTCTTTCGGCTCCGATCCATCATCATTTTGAGGCTTTAGGTTGGCCTCCATATAAGGTAACAATGAGATTTTGGGTCATTGGTATTATTTTTGCAATAATAGGCGTGGCTATAAGGTTGTTAGCGTGAATAATTTTAAAATATAATAAGTACTCGGCACAGGACTGTCGGGTTTTTTTCTGGAAAAGCATTGACAAATTAACTTTTTAGTATTAGTTTAAACAATAATCTAATTAAGCACTAAACTATGAAAATAACAAAAAAACACCTATATTTTACTTTGACAGTAATTTTCGTTGTTGTTTTATCTGGAGTACTTAATAATGCTTCGGCAAGCTCAATAGCCCAACATAATTTACAGTCAATAATGGTTTGGGAATCTTCATCAACCTCGGGTGGTCCAGATTCCTATTATTTCAACGCTGGCGATTCTAGGCTTGCCTCCAAAATATCTTTTTTTGGGGCAAATAGCTCTAATGATATGTCCGGCACAGTTGAAAACTACGATATCTATTTAAGCGATGCCAATGGTAATCTTAATTCCAGCGGTTCATATATTACAATAGACAGTTACAGAAATGCAGACAAACAAAACGTAGCAGTTGGAGGCAATATTTCTGCTGTTCAGTTAAATTTTAACAACGGAACCAGTATTTACGCCAGCAATGTAGCGAGAGTCGTAAATGGTACAGGTCTTTCTGGTGTCTTTGCTTCAACTCAAGGTTATGCAAATAACGCTCTTGGCGCACCAATACCAAGCGGACAAGGACTTGTTCAACCTGCACCAGGTTTTAAATGTACTTACTTAGGAGATCATTTTTCCAGCATAACGCTTGGATTTGTATTTGTTGACCAAAATATTGCTTGTAACTCAAACTCTGATTGTGGCATATCAGGTTACACAGGAAGCTCATATTGCCAAGGAAGCAATATATTCCAAAATTATATGACTTATACCTGTAATGGCGCGGGAACAGTAAATTCATACTGCTCAAGCTCCTCAGCCTCTCAGTTGAAACAAACATGTTCGGGTAATCAAACATGTAACAATGGAGTGTGCTCGGGGCAAAACTGTACATACCACTCCTACCAGCAATGTGTAGGAAATAGTTTATACTGGTATGATTCATGCGGACAACAGCAAGAAATATCTCAATACTGCCAGAACGGATGCTATGGCAATACATGTTCAAATTATAATAACAATAATTATTGTACATACCATGCGTATAGACTTTGCGTAGGCAACAGTATTTATTGGTATGACTCATGTGGAGCCCGTCAGGATTTATTCCAAACCTGTTATGGTACAAATCAAATCTGTCAATATGGAGTCTGCACATATAATCCACCTGCACCAAATCCAAACCCAAATCCATATCCGTATATATCTCATTACAAAACAGAATGCTACTCAGGTAATCTATATTGGTATGATAGTCTTAGTCAAAGAAATAGTCTATACAAAGATTGTGCAGATGCAAACAGCTGTACAATTGACACTTGTGCATCGGGCGAATGTTCCAACGAAGTAAAATGCGATGGCACAACCTGCGCTATTGGATCTGCTGATTATCAAAAATATTGTGCCTCCGAGCAACCCGTGACATCGGGATTGTCTATCTCATTTTTTGCTAAGGAAGATGAAAGCACAACACAATGGCAAAAAGCAATTCAGGTAGGAGAAAATGGACATCTTTATTTTATGATAGCCGTGGCAAATAATGAAACAGTCCAGGTTGATAATCTAATTGTTTCTGCAAATATTCCATCTGAAGTAGTTTCATTGGGGAACGTACAAGTAAACGGAATAGCAATTTCTGGAGACATCGTAAATGGGCTTGATATTGGGTCTGTGGCACCAGCTACCGCAAAAACAGTCACATTCGAAGGTATGACGCAGACATTTTCAACGAATGAAACAAAACAGTCAAACGCAAAAGTGACTGTTGGGACGGCTAGTATAACCGACACTCTTGGTTTGATGTTTAATCCTGGTCAGGTGGCAGGGGCAGCAATCTCGGAATCTTCAGAGTCTTCTTTTTGGGATTTTGTAAAACGCTGGTATCTATGGATTTTAGTGGCCTTAGTACTTATATTTTTATTTGTAGTTGTGTTTAGGAGATTATCATCTAACGCATAATTTACTTTCTACTATATAAAAAGAGGGGATTGGCCCCTCTTTTTTAGGTGTTTATTACTTTCGTTAGCCAACTATTGACAAGCAATTATGATAATGGTATAATAAACATATAGGGTAAAATAAGAAAAAGGGAGGTTTGAGAGATTTCTTCTCTATATTACGACTCCTTGGCTCCGGCTGAGGAAATCGAAAAAATAGGGTTCTAATCTGGAGGCGTAATGCCTTCGACGGAGGACAAGAAGAAATCCCCTAAGCTTCTCTTTTTTCTTTCAAATCATTAGTTGAATAACGAAAAGTGATTGTTTTCAAAAAGTAATAATTTTCTTTAGTGATTTGAGAAAAGGGAAAGAAATAACAAAAACCCGTCTTTTGGCGGGTTTTTGATTATATTTGCCTAAAAACCCATTTTTTAGTATAATAATTGAATAGATATGGTTGCTAAACCCTCTTTTTTTGAATTCACCTCGTATAACTTTGAGCCTGAGAGGAAAAGGGTTGTTTTTAATTACAGGCAGAATTTTAAAGATGGTGAGCCCCTCAATTTTTCTGAGACATTGTTATTGCCGGAGGTTCCTGAAATAAAACGGCTTCCCGAAGGATTGGTTGATAAAATTTTGCAAAATGTGCAGATTATACTTGGAATCAGTTATTATAAATTTTATTGTGCGACAGAAGTAAAAATCCCATATACCTTAAGTAGAAAGGAGGCGGATTTTTGGAATATTGTGTACAAAAAAGGCCTTGGCGAATTTTATTTTAGAAATGACTTAAACCCTAAAAAATCTCCAAAATTTCCATTTAGTAAAGATGTTAAGGTAGGAAACTACAAGATAGAAAAAAACAGTAAATGTTTTGTTTCGGTTTCAGGGGGGAAAGATTCGATAGTTGCTGCAGAGCTTTTAAAGGAAGCTGGCGCTGATATTACGGCTATTTATACTGAGGCGGGAAGGGAGTCGGAAATCGTTAATGATGTCATAAATGAACTTGGTTTAAAATTTTTAAAATTTAGGCGCGTATTAGATCCCAAAATTTCTGATGAACATAAATATAACGGGCATGTTCCGGTCTCTGCAATGTTCGCCTTTCTTGGGATATTGTATGCGGTTTTATATAAACACTCTTATTGCGTGATGGCCAACGAATATAGCAGTAATTTTGGAAACACTACATATAAAGGAGAGACTATAAACCATCAGTGGTCAAAATCTTTTGAGTTTGAGAATTTATTTTCTGAATATGTCGAAAATTTTATAACCCCCGATGTTAAATATTTTTCTTTGCTAAGGCCTTTTTATGAGATAAGAATTGCAAAAATGTTTTCAGAGCACAGGAAATATTTTCATCATTTTTCAAGCTGCAATAATAATTTTAAAATTAAAAAAACAGAACAAACAGGACTCTGGTGTGGCGGATGCTCTAAATGTGTTTTTGTGTTTACATTATTGTCTGCTTTTTTGTCAAGAAAAGAGCTAATAAATATTTTTGACAAGAATCTTTTTCAAGATAAAAATTTACTATCATTGTTTAAGGATATTCTAGGCTTAGGCAAGATGAAGCCATTTGATTGTGTGGGAACATTTGAAGAGTCAAAAGCTGCTTTTAAGCTGGGAAGCAAAAATTTTAATTCTGATTTTATTGTAAAAACTCTGCTTCCCAAAATAAAAATAACTGAGCTTCAAATAAAAACATTATTTTGTCCTCAAAAAAGCCCCAATATTCCTGAAAGGTTTAAGTTTATGGGAATGCGTAGCGCTCTAATTTTAGGTTATGGTAAAGAGGGAAAAATTACAGAAAAATATTTAAAAGTAAGTCACCCAGGAATAAAAATTGGTAAGGCAGATCAAAGCACTTCAAAAAATTATTTAGTAAATCAAGATGATTTTGATATTGTAATTAAGACCCCAGGTGTTCCAAAAGAGAAGGTCAGCATACAATATACAACAGCTACAAATATTTTCTTTTCTGAAATTAAACGATTAGGAAACTTGATAATTGGAGTTACGGGAAGCAAGGGTAAAAGTACAACCGCTTCGCTTATTTATGAAATTTTGAAGGAAAATGGGAAAAACGTTCAGCTTTTAGGGAATATTGGAAGTCCTATGCTGGAAGCTCTACTAAGGCCAGTAGATAAGGATATGATATTTGTTGTCGAGTTGTCCAGCTACCAGTTAGATGATATTAAATTTTCACCTGATATTGCCGTGGTGACAAATCTGTTTCCTGAACATATGGATTACCACTCTGGTATTAAAAATTATTACAGGGCTAAAAAAAATATTATAAAGTTTCAAGGCAAACAAGATGTATTTGTTTATAGCCCAAAAAGCAAGGAAAGTTACGAGTGGACTAGGCGGGCAATGGCAAAGGCGGTTCCGTTTGTGGAAGGAGCGTTTCTAAAAGATGTTGATTTCCCGTTATTGGGTGAACATAACAAGGAGAACGCAAGAGCCGCTGCGTCGGTAGCAAGAAAACTTGGTGTTCCGGACAAAACAATTAAAATCGTAATTGAAAAATTCAAGCCATTGCCACACAGATTGGAATTTGTCGGTGAGTTTAAAAATATTAAATTTTATGACGACGCTGTTTCAACAACTCCCGAGTCAACAATATTAGCCATTGAGACGTTAAAAAATATTGGGACAATATTCCTAGGTGGTCAAGACAGAGGGTACAATTTTAACCAGTTAGAAAAAATAATCAAAAGATATAAAATAAAGAATGCAGTTATTTTTCCTAACAGTGGTAATAAAATTAAGTTGCCTGGGTTAAAAATCCTTAAAACAAAGAGTATGCAAAAGGCAGTTGATTTCGCTTATCAAAATACAGAAAAAGGGAAGATTTGTTTGCTTTCGTGCGCATCGCCAAGCTATTCTTTGTGGGAAAATTTTGAAGAAAAAGGCGATGAGTTTGTAAAATTTGTGAAAAAGCTAAAATGAAAAAACACGTTAATTATCCCTTACTATTTCTAGTAGCCTTTATTGTCGGGTTTAGTTTTCTATTCTTTTTTACGCTTTCAACACCAGCTTCGTTGCAAAGATTCAATAAACCAAATTATTATTTCTCCCATCAATTAATTTTTGGTCTTTTACCTGCTTTGGTTCTTGGATTTGCTGCTTATAAAGTATCACTTAAATGGCTTAAAAAATATGCTTTTTGGCTAGTTCTATTTAACATTCTAGCTTTGTTTTTAGTTTTTTTACCTGTTATCGGCTCAAAGCTAGGCGGGGCTACGCGTTGGTTTAATCTAGGATTTTTTTCTGTTCAGCCTTCTGAATTTTTAAAAATAACAGCTATCTTGTATTTATCTGCGTGGATTGCTTCACGTTTGCCCGAAGGTAGGGTTTCGGGCTGGAAATCTACAGCCAAAAGAGGTTATCATAATATAATATATATATTTTTGCCATTTGTATTTTTCTTAGGGATGATTACGGTTGCCCTATATTTACAAAGAGACGCTAGCACTTTGGGTATTATTTCATTAACATTGCTCGCATTATATTTTTATGCAAGAACTCCGTTGTGGCACACGTTGCTAATTATTTTTTCTGGTATAAGTTTTTTACTGCTGATTGTAAGATTTGAACCTTACAGATTGGACCGATGGTTAATTTTTTTAAATCCGAATGCAGACCCATTGGGAAAAGGGTTCCAGCTCAGGCAGTCACTAATTTCGTTAGGCTCGGGCGGAATTTTTGGCCAAGGGATGGGAATGTCCACTCAAAAATTTGGATTTTTACCTCAGGCAATGTCAGACTCAATTTTTGCCATAATCGGAGAAGAGTTTGGAATTATGGGGGGGATTATCTTGATTGCGTTATTTGTTTTGTTTTTTTTGCTGGGAATTAAAATTTCAAAAAACTCTCACGACAGATTCGCTAGTCTAATTGCCATAGGTGTTGTATTATGGATAACCTTGCAGGCATTTGTCAATATCGCTTCTGTGGCTGGAATATTTCCATTGGCTGGCATACCTTTACCATTCTTTTCCTATGGTGGCTCACACTTGGTAGTGGAGCTGATCGGTGTAGGGCTTTTATTAAATATATCTAAAAATACATGAGGATATTATTTACCGGTGGTGGAAGTGGTGGGCATATTAATCCTATTATTGCGATTGCGAGGGAAATTAGGAGGATTTATCCCAAAAAAGATTTGGAATTTTATTATGTTGGACCAAAAGACGATCTAAGTTTGATTTTATTATCTCAGGAAGATTTTGTTATAAAAACAATTATTTCAGGAAAATTAAGAAGATATTTTGCTTTTCAGAATTTTATTGATATTTTATTTAAGATTCCTTTTGGAATGATTCAGGCGTTTATTCTAATTCTGGCAATAAAGCCCGACCTAGTTTTTTCTAAAGGAGGGTCCGGGTCTATTGCCGTAACCTATTCTGCCAGAATTTTGAAAATTCCGTTGTTTTTGCACGAGTCAGACGTTGTTCCCGGGCTTTCAAATCAAAAAACGGCAAAGTGGGCAAAAAAGATTTTTACTTCTTTTTCTAAAACAGAATATTTTGACCCCAAAATAATAACGCTGGTTGGAAATCCCATAAGAAAAGAAGTTTTAGAGGGCGATAAGGAAAGGGCAGGTGAGTTGTTTAATTTAACTTTTTCTAAGCCCATAATTTTAATTATTGGTGGGTCTCAAGGAGCTGTAGCAATAAATGATTTTGTTTTGGAAATAATAAATGATTTGTTACGTAACTATGAAGTAATTCATGTTATTGGCAGAGAAAATTTTAAGCAAGAAATTGCTGAGGCGCAGGTTGTAGGCGGTAAGGATTTAGATAGATATTATCATCCGATTGCATTTTTAGATGAAGAAAAAACAAAACATGCTTATGCAGCAGCCGATTTAGTAATCTCTCGTTCTGGGTCAGGATCAATCTTTGAAATTGCGGGCTGTGGTAAGCCAAGCATCTTAATTCCTCTGCCTTCTTCGGCAGGCAATCATCAGTCAAAAAATGCTTATGCGTATTCTGAAAATGGGGCATGCTTAGTGATAGAGCAGGAGAACCTAAAGTCACATTTTTTTATGCAACAAATACAATTATTGTTGTTGCATTCAGAAAGAGTGGGACAAATGAAACAATCTGCGCTGGATTTTGCCAAACCACTAGCAGCCCGCGCAGTGGCTCGCGAAATTTTAGAATTTTTGATGCTAGATTAATATGAAAAAAGAAACCAAAATAAAACCGATTCGAGTAAGAATTGCGCCTTCGCCAACAGGAGCCTTGCATATAGGTACTGCTAGAAGTGCACTCTTTAATTATCTATTTGCTAAAAAAAATAAAGGTAAGTTTATTTTACGTATAGAAGATACTGATTTAGAAAGGTCTGACTTAAGATGGACTGAAGATATAATACAAGGGCTGAAATGGCT
>CAZIJR010000002.1:4711-27647 GCA_964539855.1 uncultured Candidatus Saccharibacteria bacterium | reverse complement strand
TAGAAAGGTCTGACTTAAGATGGACTGAAGATATAATACAAGGGCTGAAATGGCTGGGAATCCAATGGGATGAAGGCCCTGATATAGGAGGGGATTTTGGGCCATATAAACAAACTCAAAGAATAGATATTTATAAAAAATATTTAGAAAAACTTTTGTCAGAAAGGAAAGCTTATTATTGTTTTTGCACCACAGAGGAATTAGAAGCAAAACGTCAAGAACAGATGGGTAGGGGAGTGGCTCCAAAATACGATGGTACGTGTTCGCATTTATCTGAAGGCGTTGTGGCGGAAAATATAAAAAATAAAAAGCCTTCTGTTATAAGGTTTAGGACTTTTGCTAAAAAAATAAAATTTAAGGATTTAGTTAGAGGTGACGTAGAATTTGATTCTGGGTTGATTGGAGACATGGTAATAGCAAAGAATTTAAGCACTCCTCTCTATAACTTTGCAGTGGTAATAGATGATTATGAAATGCAGATAAGCCATGTGATTAGAGGCGAAGATCATATAGCTAATACTCCAAAACAAATTTTGATGCAGGAGGCTTTGGGGTTTAGTACTCCTGAATATGCTCATCTGCCTCTGATTTTGGCTCCAGATAGATCTAAAATGAGTAAAAGATATGGTTCTGTAGCTATAAATGATTATAAAGACCAGGGATATTTACCCGAAGCCATTGTAAACTTTATGGCGCTACTTGGCTGGAATCCTGGTACTGAAAAAGAGATTTTTTCTTTGGCACAATTGTCAAAGGAATTTTCAATTGAAAAAGTTCAAAAATCAGGGGCAATTTTTAATATCCAAAGATTAGATTTTATAAACGGATATTATATAAAAGAAAAACCCATAGAAAAACTTACAGAGCTTTGTGAGCCATATTTAAAAAAAGCTGGGCTTTTGGTTGCGGGGCAGGTATCTAAAAGTATGTTGGAAAAGATAGTAAAGGTTTCAAGAAGCAGGATGAAAAAATTGTCGGACATAGTGGAGCTTTCTGATTTCTTTTTTGCTGACAAACTAAGTTATGATAAGGATTTATTAAAATGGGACAATATGTCAGACGAAGATATAAAAGAATGTCTTTTATTGTGCCTGCCTGCTGGCAGGCAGGCGACAAATAAAAAGGCGCTTGGCGACCTTGGAAAAGGGGAGTGGAATATAAAGAATATAGAAAAAGTCTTGTTCGATACGGCAGGGGATTTTAATAAGCAAAAAGGGTATCCAGAAAAAAATAGAGGGTTTTTATTGTGGCCCTTACGCGTGGCCTTGTCTGGGAAGAAGGCTTCACCAAGCCCGTTTGAAATAGCAGATATTTTAGGCAAAGAAAAAACGTTAAAACATATCGCCGAGGCAATAGCTAAGCTCCCCTGATTATTGTGCGACAGACTTATTGAGAAGGGAAACACAGAGTGTTATAATATAAATATCAACAAATTATGCGTCAAAAAAGGTTTATTAAATATTTTGTTATAATAGGGGTTATATTTGGCACTGTGTTTTTAAGCCAGCAGGCCCATATTTTAGACAAAGGTAATAAGTCTACCTTTGTTAACGGCGCTGTACAGCAGGCCGAAGCTTATGTGGCAAAAGGGTCTGGCTGGGTGATGGATAAGGTGTTCCCTAGTATATCCGGAGAAGTGCAAAAGAGGGGAGAGATGGTAACAGAAGGAATTAATGATCAAAAAGAAAAAGTTTCAGAAAATATTTCTGAAAAAATTTCAAATTATTTTTCCGGAGTAAAGGAGAGCATATTGCATCCCGGAGAAAATAATTGCGAATGCGAAAATCAATCCACGTCTGGCCAGTAGTTAATATGTGGATAAATAAAGGTTGACGAGGCCTTAAGAGCGTTTTATCGTAAATACAGAGAACGTCGCAAAATGTAGGTAAACTGACTATATATACTTTAAGCTTATAAAACCATGGAAAAATCATCAAAAATAATTAAGGAACATTTACAGGATTTTTTAGATTATTGTGAAGTTGAAAAAGGTTTGCGTGATAATACTCAGGAGAATTATAAAAAATATTTGGAAAAGTTTTTTTACTGGCTAAAACAGGCTAAGCTAGAGGCCCTACTCCCCCATCAATTGGCTCCAGATCACATTTGGAGCTATCGCTTATTTTTATCTAGGAAGCCCAGCCCTGCTACGGGTAAATTACTGTCTAAAAGCACTCAAAACTACTATTTAGTCGCTCTTAGAGCTTTTTTAAGCTATTTTGTGGCAAAAGACATACTTTCAATGCCCCCTGGCAAAATAGTCCTTCCTAAGGCCGATAAAAGTCAAAAAACAGTCAAATTTCTCACCTTAGAGCAGATTGGCAAGCTTTTATCGTCCGTAGACCCAAAAGACCCGGTATCTATAAGGGATAGGACTATTTTAGAGACTTTTTTCTCAACCGGACTTCGTATTGCCGAGCTGGTAGCCTTAAACCTGGAGCAGTTTAACAGCCTAAAAGATAAGAAAGATTTGGAGCTTGGGGTTATAGGAAAAGGCGGTAAACCTCGCGTGGTTTATTTTTCAGAACGTGCTTTAATTTTCATAAAAAAATATCTTAAAATAAGAAATAATGTTCAGTTTGCAAACACTAAGGCTTTATTCGTAAATTTTCGAGATAAAAAAGGAAATTCTGATTCACGTCTTACATCAAGGTCTATTGAAAGAATTGTAAAAAAATATGCCATGCTTTCAGGCATACCAATATCTACTACACCTCATACCTTGCGCCACAGTTACGCTACTGATTTGTTAAACCAAGGCGTGGACCTGCGTAGCATCCAAGAGTTTTTGGGCCACAGTAATATTGCCACCACTCAGATTTACACGCACGTAACCAACAAGCGTCTCCGTGACATCCACCACAAGTTTCACTCCGACCCCGACAAAAAGTAGACTTTTGTCGCACAATAAAACGTAGGGCATTGTCGCACAATTATAAGTTTGGTATAATAAGTTATGAAAGAAAAATTTAGCGTTGTAAATTTGGTCAATAATGATGGATGTTTTGATTTGCAGTTTAGAAAAGACACCCGACATGAACGCACCAATTCCCCCACCTATTACCGATGGAAGGCACAGTTTATTGTGACTGTGCATAAAGATAAAGAAAAACTACTGAAAAAAATAAAAAAAGAAATGGGATGCGGAGAAATTAATACTTCAAAAGACCAGGCCAGGTTCTCGGTGCAAAATATATCTAATATTGTGGATGTGGTAGTTCCCTATTTTAAGAAAAATTGTCTGGCAGATAAAAAGAAAAAAGATTTTGAGCTTTGGTATAGGGGTGTGGATATTTTATATAGAAATAAAGGTAAGGCCTTAGTTTCCTGGAAAAAGAATGACATTAACCAGCTTATAGAAATACATAAGTCTTCGGCAAAATATAAGAGCAGACCCAGACAGTCTAAATGGATGGATATGGCAAAAGCCTTCTCAAAATCAGCATAAAAAACCCAGCTTCCTTGGGAGCTGGGTTTTGGGTCTGTGGCTAGAACGATGAAAGAGCGTCGGCTCTCGTGTCTCTGATATCAAAGAACCTATTGAGCTTTGTTATAGCAAAAACCTCGTAGATTTTTGGACGGATGTTGCACATCCTCAATTGGCTATCTTTCGCATTCATCTCTTTTTGGAGCGTTATGAGAGCCCCAAGTGCGGCAGAGGAGAGAAAATCTACTCCTCCAAAATTTAAAACGATTTTTTGCCGGATCTGAGTCAACTCAAATAGAGGGTCCTTTATGGTTTCAGCAGTGCAAACTTCAATGCCTTTGAGTTCGAGGGTTTTTGCTTGATCTTCGTTATCCACAATCTTTTCAACCGTAAAGGTTGCAACCGCAACGCCGTCCACCTCTTCCACTCTAATGACTTCCGATGTTGTTTCTGACACGGTACCGCCTCCTTGAAAAGAGTAAAAAGAGCTTGAAATGCTTGCCACCCGACAAGTTATTTTTATGCTAATCCTGTTATTAAATCTTGTCAATACGAAAGGGTGCTCAATTATTTTCCGAATCTTCGTTGCCTGCGGTCAAATTCCGCCAGGGTTTCATCTAAATCCTGTTCAGTAAACTCGGGCCAAAGTTTTTTTGAAAAATATAATTCTGAATAAGCGCCCTGCCAAAGCACAAAATTAGACATTCTCATTTCACCTCCCGCCCTGATTATAAGGTCTGGAGATGGAAGGTCAGCTGTAGAGAGATAATCCTCAAAAAGCTTCTCGTCAATTTTTTCTGGCGGAATTTTATCTTCAATTATCTTTTTAGCAGCATTGACAATATCCCACCTTCCACCATAGCTTATGGCAAGATTTAAGAAAAGGTTTTTGTTATTTTTGGTTGCTTCTTCAACTTTTTTTATTGCTTTTTGTAGAGAGTTTGGCAGTCTTTCTTTTTGACCAATGATTTTAACTTTTATGCCTAGTTTTTGATATTTGTTTTCGTTTTGATATTTGGAAAAGTTTTTTATAAGACCATTCTCAAGCAATTTCATAAGATAGTCTACTTCTTCTGGCGAACGGTTCCAGTTTTCAGTGGAAAATCCATAAGCAGTAAGGGCTTTTATGCCTTTATTTTTGCACCACTCCGCAAAATCTAGGAGTTTTTCATAGCCTTTTTTATGCCCCTCTAAAGTGGGTAAGTTTTTTTGTTTTGCCCAACGTCGGTTGCCGTCTGGAAACAAAACTATATGTTTGGGTATATTTGTCATGATTTTTGCTCTATTTTTATTGGTTCTTTTAAATGGTATTTTGCGGTGATGTAGCCTGCTGAAAAAGCAAACATAATCAGAAGAGCCACAATTATAAACAATATTATATCATAAAAATGGGATTTGACAAAGACTGTAATTTTTGTTAAGATATCTATATATAAATTCATAAAAAGATATGTCAAAAACTAAACAAGGAGGCTCAAGTAGATTGGGAAGAGATTCTGCGTCTCAGCGCTTGGGAGTGAAGATTCACGACGGACAAATCGCAAAAGTTGGAATGATAATTGTAAGGCAGAGAGGTATAAAATATTTACCCGGCAAAAACGTAAAACGTGGTTCAGATGACACTATTTATGCTATGAAAGAAGGAATTGTCCATTTTGTCCCAAAAACAAAAAAATTGTTTAACGGATCCAGAAGAGATGCAAAATTAGTTTTTGTAGAGACCTCTAAAACAAAATAGTATTTTAAAAAATCGTTCAAAAAATGAGCGATTTTTTGCTTACTTGGCAGATTTTATAAACTCCTTGAACAGTGGATGGGGTCGCAATGGTCTGGATTTAAATTCCGGATGGAACTGGGAAGCCACAAAAAATGGATGGTCTTTTATTTCAATTATTTCAATCAAATTTGACTTTGGGTTTAGGCCTGCTACTATAAGCCCTTTTTCTTCTAGAAGTTTGCGGTATTTGTTGTTAATTTCATATCTGTGTCTGTGCCTTTCTGAAATGATATATGGTCCTTTTTGTTCCCCTGCCCAATCTTTGTATGCCCTATGGCTTATGGTGTCTGGTTGAACTGCGCAGTCATAGGCACCTAACCTCATCGTTCCTCCATAGTGCCGCATTTGAAGTAATTTTTTTTGTTTCTCCATAACATCTATAACTGGATCTTTAATTTTGTCATCAAATTCTCTGGATGTCGCATTTTTTATTCCAGCAACGTTGCGCGCAAATTCAATTACGCAAAGCTGAACCCCTAAACAAAGGCCCAAAAAAGGGATTTTATTTTCACGGCAATATTGGATGGCTTTTATTTTTCCCTCTACTCCCCTGTTTCCAAACCCTCCGGGAACTATAATACCATCAAAGGAGTCTAGCTCTTTAAGAGTGGACGGATTTTTTTCATATACATCTGAATCAAGCCAGGTTATTACGGGATTTTTCTTCCAAAAATAAGCTGCATGTTTAACCGATTCAAGCACAGAGATATATGAGTCGGTTAAAACAAAATCTCCGCTTCCAAAATATTTTCCCACGATTCCTATTTTAACATCGCCCTCTGGGTTTTGTATGTTTTTAACAAGCGCACTCCATTGTTTTAAATCCTTGGATCTTGGGGTAAGGGAAAGTTTTTTTAGGATTCTATCACTTATATTATCTCTTTCAAAATTTATTGGCACTTCGTAAATACTTTCAGCATTCGGTGCTGAAATGACATCTCCTTCCTCAAGCCCACACATAAATTGAATTTTTTCTTTTCTTTTTTGGTCAAGAGGCACATGTGCTCTGCCTAAAATAATGTCTGGTTGCAGTCCTACCGAGTTTAGATTTCTTACAGCATGTTGAGTTGGTTTTGTTTTAAGTTCTGTTCCACCTGCTCCTAAAGCGGGGATAAAGCTAACCAAAACCGTAAGAACGTCTTTTGGGTGTTTTAATTTAAGCATTTTTATCGCCTCAAGAAACAGCAGATTTTCGTATTCACCAACGGTTCCTCCTATCTCTGTAACTACAATTTCAGCTTTTTCTTTTTTTGCAGCATTATTGATCCTATCGATAACTTCTAGAGGAATTCTGGGTACAACCTCAACCTGTTTGCCTTTATATCCCATACTGCGTTCCTTGTTAATTACAGATAGATAAACACTTCCAGTAGTCATATAGTTTGCACTGGACAGAGTTGTATCTAAAAATCTTTCATAATTTCCCATATCCTGATCACACTCCATACCATCGTCCAAAACAAAAACCTCACCGTGTTCAGTGGGGCTCATTGTACCTGCGTCGACGTTTACATAAGGGTCAATTTTTATTGCTGTGACTCCAAAACCGCGTGACTGTAATATTTTAGAAATTGAAGATGTTGCTACACCCTTCCCTACTCCAGACATTACTCCACCGACGACAAAAATATACTTCATTTTATTCCTCCTCTTTTTTTACCGCTGATGATTCAGCTATTATTATTTTTATTTCTGCCTCAAGATTGTGCGCAAGATTTATGCTTATGCTAAACTCTCCTTGTTGTTTAATTGGGTTTTCTAAAAGAACCTGAGATTTTTTAACATCAAACCCCATTTCTTTTAATTTATCAGCTATTTTTTGATTAGTAATGGCTTCAAAAAGCTGTCCCTCATCTCCTATTTTTACTTCAATAGTTGTCTCTAATCCGTCTAAGCGCGAAGCCAATTCCTGCGCTTTTTTTAAATCCTCTTCAGCTTCTTTTTCAATCACTTCCTTCTGGTCGGTCAACCATTTCAACGCCTGTTTTGTGGCGGCTTTTGCCAATTTGTTTGGCAATAAAAAATTCCTTGCGTGTCCATCTTTAACTTCTTTTACCTCGTATTTTTTTCCAAGGTCTTCAACATCTTGTAGTAGAATAACTTTCATATTATATAATTTTATTACTATATTTTAACAATTTTATATTTTAACGCAATGCTTTAACAATTTCAAGGGCCTTATCTAGCTGAGGGTCTTTATCCAGCTGCATGTCATGATCTGTAATATCAATTTTTATATCCGGCTCCAGTCCCACCTCAGCAATTGAATTTCCGTTTGGTGTTAGCCATTTTGCAATTGTAATCTTTAAAAATGACCCGCCTCTTAAATTTATGACCTCTTGGACTGATCCTTTTCCAAATGACTTCATCCCAATTAATTTTATGTTTCGGTTATCTCTTAGTGTCCCGGCTAAAATTTCAGATGCAGAGGCTGAACCTTGGTTTATTAAAACTACGACTGGGTATCCAGAAAGGCTGGCACTTCCCGAGGTTTTGTAAATTTGTTGTTCCTTGTCTGCTCCAAGATCTTCAATGGTCACAATTTTTCCATTTTCCAGGAAAAATCCAGCAATACTTTGTGCAATATCAAGATATCCACCCGGGTTGTTTCTTAAGTCTAAAATAATTCTTTTTGCTGGACTTTGCAAAATTTCCCTTGTGGCAGATGTAAATTCAGAAGAAAGAGATTCGTCAAATTGGAAAAGCTGAATATAAGCTATATTGCCGTCTTTTAAAGACCATTTCATTGCTGGGATTGAAATGGTTCCTCGAGTGATGGTAATGTCTTTTGGATTTTTGAGCTCCTCTCTTACTATGGTTAATGTGACGTTTGTACCTTTTGGACCCCTTATCAAACTTACAGCATCATCAGTAGTCATATTCAAGGAATCCTTACCATCAATTTTGGCAATTATGTCTCCCGCCTTTAGCCCTGCTGTCTGGCCTGGGGTGCCTTCAAGCGGAGCAACCACAGTAAGTAATTCTTTTTTGACGCCTATCTCAACACCAATTCCTTCAAATGAACCCGATAAATCTTGTTGAAAACGGTGTGCCCGTTCTGGGTTAAAAAAGCTGGTGTATGGATCATCTAAGGATTGTGTCATTCCTTCTATTGCGCCATAAATTATTTTTTGGTTATCAATTGCCGAAGGGTCTATAAAGTTTTCTTGGAGCTCGCTATATGCATTCCAGAAAAGGGAAAAATCAATTGTTCCAGGTTGTGGTACATTATATGCAATTTTATTTACGCCGACCCAGGCTCCCAAACCAAAAGCTCCTGCAAGGCACAGTACAGCGATAACTGGAAAAATTATTTTTTTGATTTTCATTCTCATATACACCAATCTTAGCAAATATTAACTTATAGCACAATATTGACTTAGGTTTAATCTTGTTGCAAAATTACCTAAATCCGTTTCTTTGACATCAAACCCAAGGTGATAAAAATGGAAGGCATTTTGCAATTTATCGGCGAGCATGCTATTTTTGCTGTGCCAGTGTCCTTTTTTCTATCGTTAGTTTTATTTGCTTTCTATGTGATTCCAGAAATTAGGAGACGATCATTAGCAAAGGCTAGAAAAAAATTAGGCAAGGAAAGACTTAGTTCATGGGCAAAAAAGCATAAAAAAATCCCATAGGGATTAAGGGGTGAAACTTTTTTCGCCCCATTTTTTTTGTAAAAAAAGTGGGACAGCTGGGCTGTCCCTTGAAGGAAGGAAGATGCGATGATAACGAGGTGGATTAATGCTTGCACAGGGTACGTACCAGAGTCTTTCTGGCTGTTATTTTTGTGAAGCCTCCTGGCTTTACAAAAATATTTTTGGGCACAGTGGTGCAGGCATTTTTTCCGCCTTTGGCTGTTTGTGGCGCCCTATGCGCCGAAACTAAACCGGTGGCATAGTCCCCTCCTATAAGCTCGGCAATGATCCAAAGCTTTCTGTTTTTGTAGTATATATAAGTAGAAAGTTCGTGTCAAGCGAATTTATCCACATGTGGACTTTGGCAGCCAAATTCTGACAGCGTATAAATTTAATTTACCACAAATCAATAGTTTAATAAATATATAAAAAAGAGCCCGGGACAATCTCCATGTCCTGGGCTTTGGGTCGAGGTCGAAGCATTATGCCAACGACATTACATAGTTTAGGCGGGCCAACGCCATTTTTTGAAACCTGTGACAGCAAAGAGGTAAACAACGATTCAGCGTCGCAGTACCAGTCAGAATTGAGAGCCGAGCTTCGGGTGTCCCCTTGAACTGCACGTTAATCTCCATGCAGTTAAGAAGTTGCCACAGCTTGCTTTCCATGCGTCGCCTTAGAAACCGCACTCGCCATCGATTGATGGCCTTTTTAACCCATTTCATCTCACTCTCTCTTTCTATTGTGTTGCTGGTAGACAGGTAAATTATGCTAATATAATTATATCATACAACCAGCGTGTTTGTCAATAGTTGAATGCGAACTAAAAAACTGCTCGTGGCGGGTAAAGGTTCCCTCTCCTTATATTTTTGTCGGAAAGCATTTTACGTATAAATTTAATTTACCACAAATCAATAGTTTAATAAATATATAAAAAAGAGCCCGGGACAATCTCCATGTCCTGGGCTTTGGTGTTCTTTTGTTCGAGGGCAAAGGAGGGCTTTCAAGGGTTCTATATCTATTTAGCCCCTATAGTGCATTTCCCGAAATCTTTCCTTGGTGCGTTTTTGTCCCTTTCTGATTCGGTCGCTAACCTTCATCGCAGTGGCATGAGTTCTCGCTGCGATTATAGCTAGGTCAAGTGGACGTCCATGGGTATCTTCTCCCTTACCAAGAGACTCAAGAGCCTTTGAGAGTCTCCCCGCCCTTTTACAGTTCATAATGACACCTTTCTTTGATGATGGAAATGTGCTGTTCCCCGTGTGGACATAGCGGGTAAAATATTGAACCGCCTTAAGAATAATCTTAGCAAATTTTGGGATTTCTATCAAACAAGCCATTCTCTTCAGGAAATACTTAAGAACAGCTAAGAGAAAGAGCCACAATTAGGGTATTAAAATATATCTATCAATTAGTTCTTTGAAAAAATTGCCTTAAATATCGGCTCTAACTCCTTATCTATGTCTTTTGATAATTCATTATGAGGAATTTTAAAATGGTCCAAAACGGCTTCAAATTTTTTAAACCCATTATCACTCCTTAACTCAACCCATTGAATTTTTAAGCTGTTTAATTGTTTTTTATTCGTTTCAGAAAGTTTATCAGCTACAAATATACTACTATCCCGTGCAATAACCGCATCTGCACTCTCAGGATTTCCTATACCCATAAGTTTTACCTCACATTTGTATTCTTTACCATTTTCAACTAAATAAAAGTCGATTTCCCTTTCAAAATCTTCTTCAGAAATTTCCTTGCCCTTTATCTTCAGTGAATAATTGTCATCTGATACTCCATAAAGTTTGCAAAGTGTCTGCATCAGTGGTTTCTCAACCCTTTTGCCAGCAGTACTCCACAAACCGCCCCTTAATGCTGCCCTTTTCACTGCTAATGTATTTATTACTATTAAACTTTCACTAACATTTAAATCGACACTTACTCCCTTAAATTTAATAGTTAAAGTGAGCTCAAGGTCGTGTTCAGTTTCTACAAGAGTTTTAATTGCTTCATAAAGTGCATCGTAATTTTCGTTCGAGGCGTTAATCACGATTTCTCTTGTAGAGGAATTAAACATATTGTGGATTGTTTTTTTGTTTAATCCTGAGTTGATGGCAATATCTGTAGCAGATAGGGCTGGGTTAAGAAATTCCTTTTTATACCAATCTACTGTTATGTCGCTACTTTTAAGTTTGGCATCGACAACCTTTTTAAAAAAATCAACAGCAAATTGAAGAAACTCCGCATTTATCAGTGTTACAACCTCAATTCTATAATCCTCTCCTTTCAGTAATTTTTTTATTATATTTTTTGCTACTTGTTCTGTTATTGTCATATTTTTTTAGATGATGAAATAAAAGTTTTTAAATCATTAAAATTTGGCTGACTATTTTTCGAATTAAATAAATTCTTATCTTTAGATAATTCCTCTTTAATTCTTGCAATGTATTTTGGCTCTTTTTCAGCTAAAAAGAATTTTCTATTTAAATTCATCGCTGCTCTACCAAGCGTTCCGCTACCAGCAAAAGGGTCAAAAACTAAATCTCCAACAAATGAATAATACTTAATTACATTATTGCACAATTCAATAGGAAATACTGCACTGTGTATCTTGTCGAAGGTTGGACTAATCTTCCAGACATTCGATGTTTCATATTTATCTGGGATTTTACTTTGATTAACTCTATCGTAATTATACTGATGCATATTCCAATCAATCAATTTGTCAGTTTTTTTCCTATAAACCATCAACATTTCAGTAATTGCATTGGGTTTATACCCCAAAGGTTTTCTATGTTGTAAAAACCCAGCATTCCTATTCTTCACACTTGCTTCTGGCTTAACCCATACAATATCGTCTATAAATTCCCAGCCCATTTTAACCAATAAGGGATGGATGTCGTATGGTATCGGATACCTTTTACTGGAATGTGCCCTGCTTATTCTTGGAATTATTATTGGCGAGGTATTAAGTACAAAAAATCTACCCTCTTTGGTCACACGATGAAGTTCCTTAAATACACTTTCTAAAAATTTAAGGTATTCATCGTAGCTTTGATAAATTGAATAATCTCTTGCATTGTAATATGGCGGAGAAGTAAATGTTAGATGTAATGAGTCATCAGGAACAAATTTTAAAACTTCTTGTACATCGCCTTGTACGACCATATTTTCTAAAAAAGGAGGGAACTCATCGTGTTTTTGCGAAGTATTAGAACTATAACTAAATCCATTAACCTCTTTATTTATTGTTTCCTTTATCAGTTCATTTGGGTGGTTAACTAATTTCTTTAATTCAGCTTCTATATCATTCCTTTTTGGAAAGACAAGCAAACCTCTTATTGCTTGCATAACTACTTTAGGGTCATTATCAGATAAAAAACCTATCATTGTTGGAATTGCTTTCTCATTTCTTAAACGACCTATCGCAGACACCGCCTCACGCCTAACCTCAGTACTTTTATCTTTGCTTGCAGATTTTACAAAGACGGGTAATAAAGAAAAATCAGACATTTTTGCTAAATTTTTTAATGACAATGCTCGAATTTCCTCATTTTCATTATCCAATAAATCCAATAATGGTTTTTTGCTTGAGCTGTTTTCAAGTCGCCCCAATTTCCCTAAAACATATAAAACATTTCCATCATTTTGATTATTCAAGAAAGATGCCAAAGAACTTGCATCAGTTTTAAAACCATCAATCACCTCTTTACTTATTTGTTTGCCTATCACTGAACGATTCATATTTTTTCCTATTATTAGCGAGTTTAGATTACTCTATAATATAATTTTTGGTAATTATTAGCAACCTTATGAACAAACAACATTTTTTATTCGCTAAAAGTTATCCACAGATGACCCTATTGCACAAACCTTACATTGATGTATAATTACTAAATGGACAAAGAACCAAAAAAAAGACCCCTTATTGTTAGAACCTCACCAACTGATTATGATTTCGCATATTATCATACTAACGATGGATTTGAAGATGTTAAAAAAATAATAAGAGAAAGAAAATATACTGTGGGAGAGACAGATGTTGCATATAGAGTTATGAGCCATTGGGACGCAATGGGAATACTGCCAGACGGAGTAAAAGGAGGAAAAGATATTTGGCGGAAATTTACATTGGTTGAAAGAGTATGGCTCGAAGCTGTAAAAAGAATGAGGGTATTTGGATTATCTTTAGATAAGATTGCTTCTGTCAAGAAAGCCGTAATGACCTGGAATGAAAAGTTCCAAAGCTATATGGATTTCGAGTATTTTGTAATAAAAGCGTGGGTAAGCGAGGTAGACCCGTATATACTCGTGTTAGCTAACGGAGAGGCAGATGTGGGTAGTATGGCTGAGATTGAACTCGCTAAGATGTTTTATGGCAATAAAGATAAATTGCTTATCTCAATAAAATCTATTTTACAGGAAATGGGTTTAACGGTGAAAACAGCTAAATCACTTCTTGATATTTCCGATGATGAAATCGAACTTCTTTCAGAAATCAGAGTTAAAGGTGGCGATGAGATTAAGGCAAAGACAGACGAAGCTGGGAGAATAACTCACCTTGAAACCACATTTATTAAAAAGCATACAAAAGAGAATCCACTATCTTTCCAAGTATTAAGAGACGACTTCAAAAAAGACAGCGGGTTCGGAAAAACAGAGCTGCAATGGGAAAATGGTATGCCCCAAACAACTAAAATAACCCGAAAACGAAAACTAAAAAAATAACTTGCTATCGGATAACCCGAGGCACTTACAAACCCATATGAGTTATCAGGAAAAACTGAGACCGTATAACCACAAAATTCAATTATGGTTACGGTTATTACTATCGAAGAGTATCGAAAGATGCTCAATGATTATGAAAGCCCCGATGAACAAATCGTAAAGCGTTTACAATACATTGAAGCACTTTCTCGCAACATAGTTGGCTTTGAATTGGAAAACTATGCCAGAAGAACTCAAGGACAAAGGCGGAGTGAGAACGCCTGAAGGTAAGGCGATTTCCCGCTTTAATGCAACAAAACATTCCATCTTGAGAGAAACCCTTACAGAATACGAGAAAACAGATGCAGAACAGCTATACAATGAGCTAATCGATGACCTGATGCCTTCAGGACGCATACAAGAGCTTATTATCGAGATACTTGCCTCAAATGCTATTAAACTACAAAGGATAACAAAAGCTGAAGCAGAAGCAATTAAGGAAGCGATACATCCAGATGATATACCACTTAAGATATTTACTGACAAAAACGCATACTCACCCGAACTCATATCTTTACCAATCGACAAATTAACACTTTTTTCAAGATACCAAACTGCGGCAGAAAATAGAATTTACAGGTCGCTTGGTGTATATTTTCAAATCAAAAACTATGGACAGCGAAAAGAAACAACTTAATAGAATAGGTTCGTTTGGAAAAATAGTATCTGCAAATCCTTATGATGGAAGAAGGGGTCTTGTTTATGCAAGAGTATCAAGTAAAAGACAGGAGATAGAGGGTTCTGGACTTCAAAGCCAAGAAGGACGATGTAAAGATGATTTACGCTCAATTGGGGTTCATTATGAAAAGTCATTTTTTGACAGTTATACGGGTGGAGGAGATTTTATGAAACGCCCAGCAATGCGTAATTTACTGGCTTACATAGACGCAAATCCACATAAAAAGTTTTTAGTTGAATTTGATGACCTAAAAAGGTTTGCCAGGGATGTTGAATTTCACCTTAAACTTAGAACTGCTTTTAGGGTGCGTGATGTTCTCATAAAATGTCTTAACTATAACTTTGACGAAAGCCCCGAAGGAAAGTTTGCTGAAATAGTAATGGCTGGTCAAGCTGAATTGGAACGCCATCAAAACCAACGACAAGTGGTTCAGAAAATGAAAGCACGGCTTGAAGCTGGATACTGGTGTGTAGGAGGCGTAAAAAGGGGCTATAAGATGATTAAAGACCCTCTACACGGCAAATTAGCCGTCCCAAACGATGCAGAAGCTCAAACACTTAAGGAAGCACTCGAAGGTTTTTCAAAGGGAATTTTTGTAAGGAAAATAGACGCTTGCAAATTTTTGGTTGAAAAGAAATTTTGGGTAAAACAAAGCCCAGAAAAATATATTGATAAATTTACAAATATAGTTAAGGATTGCTTTTATGCAGGACTAATTGAATATCCAAAATGGAATGTTGAAAGGCGAGAGGGCAAACATCAAGGTATTATTTCTGTGGACACATTCGAATTAAACAGAAAAAGATTGAACAAGGAAGATTTTAATAAAAGAATTCGGTTAGATATTTCACCAGATTTTCCCGTAAGAGGACTTTTGACCTGTGACCACTGCGGAGGACATTACACTGCGGCGTGGTCTAAGGGAAGGAATAAAAAATATGGATACTATTTCTGCCAAAATAAATTATGTTCTTATCACGGAAAATCTGTAAGTAAAGAAGAGATTGAAAGTAAATTCATTCAAATCATTAAAAAGAACAGATTGAAACTAAGCGTTGAAAAGCTAATTAAAGCTGTATTCGACAGAATTTGGAATGAGGAAATAAACAGATTGCAGAAAAGTGAATCATTAAAATATCAGCAAAAAGGCAAACTAACTGAGAAGATAAAACAGCTCACAGAAGTTATGCTGAGAGCAAAAGCTGAAACTCTAAAATCAGCATATGAAAATCAGATTGAAGAAGCTGCTAAAGAAATTGAAATAATAGAAGAACAATCTACGGAGAAAATTGACTGGTCAATTCCCTATCGAACCGCCTTAAATAAAGCCACCGGATTATTAAGAGACCCATATTTTGTATGGAAACAATTAAAATTGGAGGAACAGCATCGACTTTTCTACTTCATCTTTGAACAAAAATTACCCTACAATCAACTTGAAGGTTATCGAACCGACAAAATTACGACTAAAATGAGGTTATTTGAGGAGTTTTTGGATGAAAACTCTCCTGATGTGGACCCACCGGGAATCGAACCCGGCCTTCCTCCATGCCATGGAGGCGTAATGCCAATTTACTATGGGCCCTCAAGTTATTTTGTATATTATATCCTTTTTAATTTAAATTCAAGAAAAAAGCCGGTTTGGATGATCAGCTTTATTTGTTAGAAATAGGTAGCTCAATAGTAAAAGTTGAACCAAGATTTTCACCGTCAGAAACCGCAGAAACACGTCCCTTGTGAATTTCTATAATCTGTTTAGAAAGATAGAGGCCTATGCCCTTACCACCTGCATCCATTTTTTTCGCTCGTTCCCCGCGTTCAAAAAGCCTGGTAAATAAATTTTTAAGTTCTTTTTTTGTTATACCGATGCCTTTGTCTTTTACAATTATTTTTATTTTTTCACCTTCTTTTTTTAGATTAATGTTTATGTCTCCTTTTTTTGTATATTTTATGGCGTTGTCAACAAAATTGCGTAGGGCCGATTTTAATAACCGCCGGTCGGCCGTTATTTTAATCTTGTTACATTCGCTGTCTGATGTAAACTTTATCTTAAGCCCTCGTTCATTGATCTCAAATCTTCCTTCCTCGATTATCTCTTCTATAACCGGAGTTATTTCGACCTCAGATTTTAGAAGTGCAATTTCTTTTCCTGTTTGAAGCTGTGATATCGCCAAGAATTCATCGGCAATACTAATTAATTTTATTGTGGATATTTTTATTGCTTCTATTGGTTTTAGAAGGGTGTTGGGCACTTGACCGTAAACCCCTTCCAGTATAGAAGATACATATAAGCGCATTGTGCCAAGTGGTGCACGTAAGTTATGCTGGGTTATCATTATAAATTGGCTTTTTGTTTTATCTAATTTTGCAATGTCTCTTCGCGCCCTTTTTTCAACCTCGTAGGCTTTTGTAATTTTTTCACGATATTTTATTTCTGCCATAACGCTGTGTATAAGTAAAAATCCTACAACAATGGTTCCACCCAATGCTAAAGCGTTTACGACAAATTCAGCGTAGTCGGCCGAAAGACTAGTTTTAAAAACTAAAAAAACCCAAATGCTAAAGGTAAAAATTTCAGCTGCGATAACCTTTGTTTGAAAAAGACGGTTTTTTAATATTGCATATCCTATAAAAAGAGTGTATACAGCGACAAAAAAATTTCCGTAAGGCGGTATAGGGATGTTGTACCACAAGAGAAAATTGGTTAGCCCTCCTGTCCAGCCGAGAATAGAACCCATTAAAAGGAAAAATAGTTGTGTTTGCTTTACGTCAGCGGAATTTCTGTAATTCTTTATAATTAAAAAAAAGCTATATAAGACTATTGGACCGTAAATGCAGACCACGACAAAACTGTAAAGAGGGCCTGGCATGGGCCAAAAATTGAAGAATAATTTTGGGCTTACACCCTTGATGAAAAAGTCAAACGGAGAAAAAATTGCAACAATAGCAGTGATAATATAGGCTGACTTTATTAGGAATTTTTTATTTATTCCGAGTATTTCTACTAGAACGTGAAAATACGTAACTGGGATGGTAAGTGTTCCAAGGGCCATCAGCCAGGCCCAAAACAAGGCAGATTCGGCATTGGTCGCACTGAGCCACATCCAGTAGTTAAAGGACCAGAAGGCCATGCTCATGCTAAGTAAAAAGTAAATGCGGTTTATTTTGCCCTTCCAGTTATAAACCAAAACAACTAGTCCTGACCCAAGTGCCACTATACAGTTTACCAATCCTGACATTGCAAAAAAAGTAGTAGTCATAGAATCTTATTTTATTATATCATAAAATAAAAAACACCGTCATAAAGATAGTGTTTTTTTTGTTGTGCCCCCACTGGGAATCGAATCCAGGTCAATTGCTTAAAAGGCAACTGCTCTACCATTGAGCTATGGGGGCATAATCCCACCCGAAGGCGGGTTCTATAAACCTTGCTTCCTAAGTTCCTCCAAAAGTTTTTTCTGTTCTCGTGATAATTTTTTTGGTGTTTTTATTTTTAGTGTAACATACAAACTCCCCTTTCCATATCCTCCAAAATGAGGAATCCCCTTTCCTGAAATTCGTAAAACTTTTTCCGATTTTGTGCCAACAGGAATCTGTAATAAAATGTTTGTCCCTTCCAGTGTTTTTATCTCCACCTCATCTCCTAAAACAGCTTGTGAAAAGTTTATTTCAGATTCGGAAAATAAATCATCTCCCCTTCTTTCAAACACAGGATGCTTTTTTATAAATATTCTTACAAAAAGATTTCCAATTTTTCCTCCTTTTCTGCCTGCTTCGCCTTTTTCTTCAACCCTTATTACTTGATTGGCGTCTATACCAGCAGGAATTTTTATTTCAATAGTTTCCTCGCCTTTTATTCTTCCTTCACCTTTACAGACATTACATGGCTTTTCTGGTATTGTGCCCTCGCCCTTACATTCAGGGCATGTTGCTATGGTTGTATACGACCCAAAAATTGTTTTTTTAACTTGTTGTACTTGCCCTGCACCTCGGCACGAAAAGCATTCTTTTACTTTTGTTCCAGGTTCTGCTCCTATCCCCTGACATCTTTGACAAACAACCTGCTTTGACAAATTAATTTTTTCAACAGATTCTTTTAAAGTTCTTTCTAAGTCTATTTCAATATCTACTTGTATATCTTTCCCCCTTTTTTTATCTTTTTTTGATGTCCTACGACCTCCTCCACCAAAAAATTCTTCAAAAACATCCCCTAAATCGCTAAAATCAAATTCAACATCCTCGCCTTGAGGCCTTTGCCCCCACGACCAGCTTTGGTCCCATCCAGCGGATGGTCCACCTTGGCCGGCAAAAACTCGGCCAAATTGGTCATACTGGTCGCGTTTTGTTTTATCTGAAAGGACTTGATAAGCTTCGTTTATCTCTTTAAATTTTTTTTCATCTCCGCCTTTATCTGGGTGGTATTTGTGAGCCAATTTGTGAAATGCTTTTTTTATTTCGTCTTCGGAGGCTGTTTTTGCCACACCAAGAACTTCATAGTAGTCCATTATTGTTTTTCTTTATAATTCCCTTCTTCTGCGTTTTTATTATTTTCGTCTTTTTTGTCATTTTCTTTTTTATCTTTTTGCTCCCCTTGCTGTGGCTGTTGTGCTTGCTGTTGCTTGTACAATTCTGTTCCGACTCTCTGGGCTGTGTCAGACAACTCCTTTGTCTTTACTTTAATTTCTTCCATATTATCACCTTTTTGAGCTTCTTTCAAGGCATTAATTTTATCTTCTATCTCTTTTTTATCTTCGGGCTTTATTTTATCACTCGCTTCTTTTATGGTTTTTTCTGAAGCATAAATCAAAGTATCGGCAGTATTTTTAGTTTCAATGCTTTCCTGTTTCTTTTTATCTTCGGTTGCGTGTATTTCTGCATCTTTTTTCATTTTTTCTATCTCTTCTTTTGAAATCCCGGCCGATCCCTCAATTCTTATAGATTGAGATTTGTTGGTTGCTTTATCCTTAGCAGAAACATTTAAAATTCCGTTGGCATCAATGTCAAAAGAAACCTCAACCTGTGGTACTCCTCTCGGAGCTTGGGGAATTCCGTCTAAAATAAACCTTCCCAGCGTCTTGTTATCGGGAGCCATTGGGCGTTCACCCTGTAAAACATGTACTTCCACAGATGTTTGAGAATCAGCAGCTGTAGAAAATACCTGGTTTTTTGCGGTCGGAACAGTTGTATTTTTGGGAATTAAAATTGTATTAACTCCCCCAAATGTTTCAATCCCCAAAGACAAAGGAGTAACATCTAGGAGTAAAACGTCTTTTACGTCACCTTGTAAAATTCCTCCTTGTACAGCAGCTCCAATTGCCACAACCTCGTCTGGGTTTACTTCTTTGTTTGGCTCCTTACCAAAAAGTTTTTTTACTTCTTCTTGTATTCTTGGCATTCTTGTTTGTCCTCCTACCATTACAACCTCTTCAATGTCTTTTGGTTCAAGCTTTGCTTCTTTTAAGGTTTGCTTTACCAAATCAATTGACCTATCAATATACTCCTGAACCATATTTTCAAAATTAGATCGGGTTAGCTTGTAAAGTAAATGTTTTGGACCTTCAGCTCCTGAAGTAATAAACGGTAAATTAATTTCAGTCTCCAAACTTGAAGACAATTCAATCTTTGCTTTTTCAGCTGACTCTTTAATTCTTTGCAAAGCCAGATTGTCTTTTGATAAATCTACGCCGTTGTCTTTTTTAAATTCTTTTACCAGCCAGTCCATGATTTTTTGGTCAAAATCTTCTCCGCCCAAATGAGTATCACCTCCTGTGGCTTTTACTTGCACCGTTTCAGCTCCAGCATCTAAAATAGAAATATCAAAGGTCCCGCCACCAAAGTCATAAACAACAATTTGTTGGTCTTTCTTTTTGGTTAATCCGTAAGCCAGAGCTGCCGCCGTAGGTTCATTTATAATTCTTTTTACGTTAAACCCTGCAATTTCTCCTGCAATTTTAGTTGCTTTTCTTTGAGAGTCATCAAAATATGCCGGGCAGGTTATGATTGCGTCTGTAATTGTCTCGCCTAATTTGGCTTCCGCATCGGCTTTTAGCTTTTGCAGTATCATAGCTGAAATCTCAGCTGGTTTTAACCACTTGTCTCCCATCTTAACTTCTACTCCCCCATCTGAACCTTCTTTTATTTCATAGGGCATTAATTCCTTATCCTTTTGGACTTCCGCATCAGAAAACTTTCTTCCAATTAATCTTTTTACAGCATAAACTGTATTTTGATGGTTTGTGATTTGTTGGCGTCTTGCCAAAACACCCACAGCCCTTTCGCCATTTTTCGTAATAGCAACAATAGATGGAGTTGTTCTGGCTCCTTCTTTGTTTTCAATAATTTTAGCTTCACCACCTTCTACGACAGCCATAGCTGAAAATGTAGTTCCTAAATCTATACCTAATATTTTTGACATGATTTTTATTTAATTTAATTATTTTAGAAGCCGACTTTGTTATCTTCTTGGGTGTTTTGCCCGCCTTGACTTGGCGAGGCAGGTGGTCTTTGGGGTAATTGGGTTTTTATTTCACCAAATTGCTTTTCATAATTTTCTATCTGCTGTTTTAAAAGCAAATAAATCCTTTTTGCGTGTTTTGGGCTGGCCATAAATTGCCTTCCTTGGTTCCCGGAAGCCAGTAAAAAATGAAAGCCCTCCTCATCAAACCGCATATTAACCATGCTTATATAATAAGCATTTGGGTCTACATTTAGCTGAATTTGTTTTTGTTGTTCTTTTTCCATAGTTTTCTTTTTTGATTAATTTCTACATTCATAACCGACTAATTTAGTCAATTATACAATTTATTTTGCTATTTTGATACTTTAACGCGAGCGGGGCGGATTATTTTATCGTACAGAGTATATCCAATTTGGATTACTTCTACAACAATGCCAGCTTCTTCGGCTTTCCACCCCTCATCGCTGTGTGGAGCGTCACGAACAGGAACTTCTTCAATAACTTCCATATAATTTGGATCAAATTTTTCATAGAGCGTTTTCATCTCCTTGATCCCCTGCTTCGCTAACAAATCTTCTAGTTGTTTTTTTATCTGTAAAAATCCAGCCGATTCTTCGTTATCTGAAATATGTTTTTCAGCCAGGCAAAAATTATCTAAAATTGGTAAAATACTTAAAATAATTTCTTCATTTGCGTATCTTACTAATTGTCCCGTTCTTTCGATTTCTTCTTTTTTATAATTCAAAAAATCAGCCCGCTCTCTTTTCCATCCGTTTAAGTATTCCTCACATTTTTTCTTTAATTCCTCTATCTCTTTATTTTCCTTGGGATTTTTTTTATTTTTTTCTTCCATTTTAAAAGGTTTCTAAATCTTTAATTATTTTATTTATAATATCTATATTTTTATTATAGGTTGTTCTGGATGGACCAATTCTAATTAAAATTTTATAGAAAGTATCTTTTTCAGGGATTGTGGGCATATTCATCATAGAAGACATATCTGATAAAGATTTCATTAATTCTTCAGCCAGCCTTATTTCGTTTTCTATTTCTTTTCGCGTATTTTCAATTTCTTTTGAAATAAAATTGTGAAATATATTTTCTTGGTCCAAAAATATTTTGTTAGCGAAATATCTGTATGCCTTTTCTGTAGGCACTCGGCCTGCAGATGTATGAGGCTGGGCTATGTACCCTGCTTCTGTAAGCTCCTGAAAATCATTTCGTATAGTAGCAGGTGAAATATCCAAACCAGCTCTTTCTTTTAAGAGCTTTGAGCTTACTGGCTCGGCTCCGCAAATATATTCTCTTACCAGTTCATTTAATATTATCTCTTGTCTTTCTGTTATGGGCATATATAAGTATATTATTAGATTAGCAGTGTCTTGTCAAGAGTGCTAAAAGCTTAAAGCAAGAAAAAGCAGCCATTGTGCCGGCTGCCGGGCCTAATTAAGTTATGAAGAAGCGGTCAGATGCGAGGGCTTCGCTCTGAGCAAATAGTCGATGGGGCGAGGAGACGGCACCCGCTATTTGTCTCATAGACGGTGCTTATCTCGCATCTGACTCACTTCCCTAGAACAATTCATCGAGGCTTGTTCTAGGCCCCTTCCAGGATCGTGCTCTTTACAGTGCGAAACTCACATTCATGGTTTGGGTTCCTTGTGGGCGCGAGCGCCTTCAGATTTAGCCAACCTTCCACGTTGGAGAGGTTAAAAGGCTTTATATTATGCTATAAAATTGCCGTTAGTCTGTCAAGCTATTGGCGGTCTCGCTTATGCGGGTTGTGGAGCCATTTTGGCTCCTTTCCAAGATTTCCTTTGTGAGCTCGTCAATCCTGTCTCGGACCCCGGGAGGTCTGTCCTCTCCACTGTTCACGGCATCTACATGGAGTTTTACCAGTTCCTGGATAAGTTGTTCATTGAAATGGTTGACCTTGCTTTCATTCATTCTAGACAGCAAAACCCTGCGAAGTTCATGTATTTGTGTGTTAAGCAAATCCACGGGCCGAGGTTGTCGGCCGTCAAGAGCTTCCCTTTCAGCTTCGGCGTCGCACAATGCCTTAAGTAAAGTTTTACTTGCTTCAAGATCGGGATTTTCAATCTCTTTCATTTGGTCTTTCCTTCGCCTTAAAATATCAAAGAGCTGTTGCCAGCTACGCACTGGCGTTGTGATAGTTCACAAATTATTACAATTATAA
>CAZIJR010000002.1:0-4611 GCA_964539855.1 uncultured Candidatus Saccharibacteria bacterium | reverse complement strand
CTGTTGCCAGCTACGCACTGGCGTTGTGATAGTTCACAAATTATTACAATTATAATACTTCCAGAATTTTTTACAACAAAAAAATAGCCCGAAGAAGTCTTCGGGCTGGCTCGGGTTGCGTTTATTGCACGGTCTCGCCGGCCATCCTGAGGAGTAGATACTTTCTTATACGGGCCAAGGTAAATCCCAACCTTTTAGCCGGCCTGGATTCCTCCATTAGATCTGAGTCCAACTCATGTAGCTGTTTGAGAACTTGTGATATATTATTCAAGGCATCAAGATCTCTTAAGGAAACAGATCGAATTTGTTTCACAATGGCGTGTCGAGCCATGTGAAGCTGAACTGGGCTGCCAATCGCCAATTCTAAATTGTTAAGGAGCTCTTCGTTTTTGCCCATAGTTTTAGTTTCTTGCATCGAGATTCCTTTCACCTCTAGACAAAAAAAATTAAACTCTTAATTATATTATACCACTTTAATATAAAAAAACAAGCTTTTGGCTTGTTTTTTTATGGTTTTTTTATTTTCCTTTACGTATTTTTTCCTGCATTTTTTCTTCCCAGTATCCCCATTTATAAAATGGGTATCTTCCTTTTCCCATAAGCAATCTTAGGCCTATTGCGAGAAATATAACTGCCCAGAACAAGGTCCAGATATTTGTAGCGACAACAATACCCAAAGCGTTCAACAGTAATAATACTCCTATAATAATAAAAAATATTGCAAAAAACATATTTTTAAATTTAATTAATAGCAATCAAATCAATTTCAAATATTAGTGTGGCGTTGGGAGGAATTACTCCGCCAGCCCCTTGTTCGCCGTAAGCTAATTCGGGAGGTATGGTCAGCTTTCTTTTCTCACCAGCCTTCATCCCTATTACCCCGAGCTCCCATCCTTGGATAACACTATTTTCTCCTGGGGTAAATGTAAATGGTTGGCCTCTATCTATAGAAGAGTCAAATTTTGTGCCGTCTTCAAATGTGCCTTCATAATTAACAGTTATTTTGTCACCTTTTTTTACGGCCTCCCCCACCCCCTGTTGTAAAATTTCGATATTCATATTTTGAACATTAAAGTTTGTTTGTTCCATTGCAGTTGCTAATCCAGCTGTTGCTTCATCGGCTGGATTATCTGGTGAAGCGTTTGCCTGACTAAAATAATACACTCCGCCCATTAGGACGATTACTGCAATCAATCCAATAGCTAAATTTTTGTTCATGATTTATTTTTAATAGTAACTTTTTAAATTATAGCATACTATTTTAAAAAGATAAAACGCCCATTTTTTATTGGGCGTTTTATCTTTTTAGTTTCTATTGTCTGGCACCGTGACCCATTTTTATTCCTCCAAAACCTCCTAGTTGAAAGTATTCTAAAGGAATATTGTTATCCTCTGCCCATTGTTTCAGCTCGTCCATATGAGCTTTGGCAGTTTCTCGGTTTTCTTCTGGTTTACCGTTCTGAAGATTTTGTTTTTCGGATTGTAATTCTGCTTTTTTTGCAGTTATTTTATCAGCCTGTTCTTGAGTTAATTTTCCATCTGTGATTGCTTGATTAAGCTGGTCTGTAAAATTTTGTTGCATTTCAGTTTGTCTTTCAGCCTGCATGGTTGCTCTATTGTCATCAAACACTTGCTGAACATCGCTGACATTAAGATTAAATTTTTCAGCAATCGCGGTTACTATGTTGCTCATTGGGTTCTTTGCTTGGGAGTTGGGCGAAGCGGCGTACACAGCTCCCATCGAAGCTAAAGCCAAAACTGGAACAGCTATATATAAGAAGTATTTTTTATTCATTGATTTTTTCGATTAATTTTATAATGTTTTTTTGTTGGGCCCTTCATATATTACTACACTAAAACAGGTAATATATTTCATATTAGGTTTAAGGCCTTCTTAGAGAGCCAGGAAAATCTTTTATGGTTGGTCTGTTTGGGAATTTTGGGCCTGGTAAAAATCCATGAGTTTCTTCAACTTTTTTTATATCAGACGCTTCTATATCTAAATTTATTTTTTTGCCTAAAATTAGAACACTATCACCCACTTCTAAATCTGAGTCCATATTTTTAGTTTTGGGACCTACAACTATATTTAGCTCGTCAGATTGAGGCGTATTAATCTTAAAACCACTATTTGTTATTTCAAATATTGAACCATAAAAAGCGTTCTTCATTTTTGGGGAGCCCATCTCTCGGTAAAAGGGTCCTGCAATTGGGAGTTTTCCATTTCTAGCACTTGTCAGCAGATTTGCGTGAAAAGGGGTAAAATCTAAGGCAACTCCACCCAAAATAGCAAAGATTATTATAGCCAAAAATGAATAAAGCATAGGTTGTCTATATACAAAAGAAAAATGTTTAGCAAAAACTTCAGAGGTGATAACCAAAGCTATAACTCCAAGGATTAATAGCCAAGGCAGAGATAAGATTAAGATTTTCATTCCAGGGAATCCAAAGTTTGGTAAAAATAATAGTCCGCTTTGGCGAATGGAGAATAATATAAAACTTACTAAAAAAAGCGTGACCACGGTAAGTATGGACATGCCTATTAAAAGTATTGCGAGTTTGGCTATAAAATACGCTTTTGGGCGCATTTTTATCTGTCCTCGCTTTATTTTGGAGGCAATGCTGTCGCTTAAATTTTGTGGTTCATTTTCCTTGTTCATATTTTTTTTGGGTTAAATAAGCTTTTTGCATTTTTTCTCTTGCTCTCTTTATTCTGACTCCAACAGTAGAAATAGGAATTTGGAGAATTTCAGATATTTCACTATAGCTGAGCTCATCAAGGTAATAAAGTATGGTAGGTTCCTTGTATTTAGGTTCTAAAGCCGCCAAGCATGTGTTTATCATTTGTTTAACATCTCTATGGTCATTTTCTTTGTTAATTTCATTTTCAGAAAAACCGCGCGGTAAAAATGTATCTAAATTAAACAACGGAAGCGTGTTCTTCTTTTTCTTTCTCAGGGTGTTAACAAGCTCATTATGTGCAATTCTATAGATCCATGGGGAAAGTTTTCGTGCAGTATCAAAACTCTTTATGTTAACATAAGCTTTAATAAAAATTTCCTGTAGTACATCTTTGATATCGTCCTGGTCATATACAAATTTTTTCGCGTATCGCCCGATTTTAGTTTCATAGCGATCCACAATTAAGCCAAAAAGTTGAGTGTTTCCGTTTTGCACCTGGCGAGCCAAATCCTCATCACTCTTTTTTTGCCAGTTTTGTTCCATAAAATTACTACACTATTGGTTTCCAAATTATTTCAAGAGGCGAGTTTGCCATCGGGTTCGATCTCTTTTTTTATTTCCTCAAATTCGTTTTCCACTTCTTTTAGTCTTTCCTTGCTTGACTTTATAAGAATTGCAGCCTCTTTTACTTTTTTTAATCCTTCTTCCACATCAATTTCTTCTTGTTTATCAAACCATTCTGAAATTTCAGCCAGTTTTTTTAAATTACTATTTAAATTATTATTTTCCATATTATTTTTATATTTAATTTTTCATATTTTTTACTTCAGATTTTATAATGCCATCTGAGACTTTAATGTCTATGTTATCGCCTATTTTAGCATCCTCTATTTTTCTTATTATTTTTCCGTTTATAGAGGCAATGCTATATCCAAGTTTAAGTTGGCGTTCAGGGTTATTTAGCATAATAATTTTTTCAGCGTGGTTTATTTGCTCGTGCGCGTTTTGTAAAACAGATTTTATATTCTGTAAAAACTTATTTTTAAAGTCATTTATATTTATTTTTACGTCGTTTAAAACTTCTTTAAGACTAATCAAAATATTCTTCTCCTGGTTTTCCAGAAATAAAAGCGCCTTTTCCCAGTTTTCAGATAAAATATTTGCAACAGCCGTGGGGGTGGATTCGCTCTTGTCTGCGGCTAAGCAAGCCAGGGGTACGTCTTTGTCATGCCCTATTCCCACAACAACTGGCACAGGAAAACCGACAATTTCCCTTATCAGAAGTTCGTTGTTAAAGGGCATCAAGGACTCCATAGAGCCACCACCTCTTATTATTACAAGCACTTCAATGTCGGTTTTGCGCAAGGTTCTTATGGCAGACATCAAGTCTTCCACAGCTCCCTGACCCTCAACCCTGGAATCAACAAATTTTATTTTAAATCCAAATCGTTTTATGTTTGTTAAAAAGTCATTTATAACCGCTCCCTGTTTTGCTGTTATTACTCCTATTTTTTGTGGATAAATTGGGAGTGGGCGTTTATTTTTCGCGTCAAAAATTCCTTCTTTCTCCAGCTTTCTCTTTAGTTCGTCATATTGTTTTTTTAAACTTCCTTCTCCTGCTGGTTCAATTGTATCCGCTACAAAAGATAGTCTACCGTTTGGAGCGTAAACCTCGGGGTTTCCAAAAGCAATAATTTTTACTCCAGGTTCCAGCTTTATCCCATAAAGCTGGTATTTCCTGGCCCAGATTATGCAGTTTAACATTGCCCCATCCTTTTCATCTTTCAAAGTAAAATACATATGTCCTGTAGGACCAGACTTTGCCTCCCCCACTTCTCCTACAATCTTCACTTTTGTGGACTTTAAATTAACGTTCAAAAGCGCCACAAACTCCGAAATTCCATAAATTTTGTCTTTATCTATTTCCAT
>CAZIJR010000001.1:0-40116 GCA_964539855.1 uncultured Candidatus Saccharibacteria bacterium | reverse complement strand
TTATTACAAAAGTGGGGCTTAAAATCTTTTCTTTTATTCCAAGCCCTTTTGCAAGGCCCTGAAGAAAAGTAGTTTTACCTCCGCCTAAATTTCCTGACAAACCTAAAACTAACGCGCTGGATCCCCGTTTTCGCGGGGATGACAAATAGCGGGCAAATTCTCTGCCAAATTTTTGAGTTTCTTTAAAATTTTTTGTAATGTATTTTTTTTGCACTTGATTTATTTTTAAAAATCGAATAGGGTATAGTAATTATAAAATCATGGAAAACATACAAGAATCTAATCAAATTATTGCCGAAGCAAAAAATATTTGTCTTATACCCTCTGATGTTCCAGAGGCTGTGACCTCCACGCTGGCTCTTTTTTATACTTTAAAAGAAATGGGTAAAAATGTAAACTTAATTATAGATGCCGTACCCGAAAATTTAAAATTTTTAACCCCATCCTTAGACTTTATTTCTTACCCTAAAAACTTTGTAATTTCAGTCCCAAACAGAATTGCTGATGTTTCACAAATCCATTATGAAAAAAATAGCGAAGCCGTTAAAATATTTTTGACATTGGAAAGTGGAAGTATAAAAAAAGAAGATATTTCTTTTTACTTTTCAGAAACAAAACCCGACCTAGTTATAACCGTAGGCATAAAAGATTATTCCGAACAGCTTAAAAACAAATTAAACTCTTTTGGGTTTTTGCTGGATTCCCCAATTTTAAACATAGATAATACAATAGACGCGACAGAAAACAAAAAATTTGGTAAAATTAATTTACTGGCAGAATCTTCTCTAACGGAAACAATTTTTACCCTTATAAAAAATACTGACGAAGATTCGATAAAAAAAGAGTTGGCCAGTTGTCTTTTGTCGGGCCTTGTCATTTATACGGAAAATTTTAAAAATAACATAACGGCTGATATTTTTGAAATAGCTGGCAGTTTGATGAAAAAAGGAGCCGACCTAAAAGAGATAGCAAGCCATATTTATACAAAACAACAAATTTATAGCGCGTAATTAAAAAACGCGCCACATAAAATAATGCCAGAGGAAACAAAAAGAATATTAGGGTCTGTGACAATCTCTACTAAAATCGTAGAGGAGGGAAAAAACAACATTAAAGATATCGCGGGATTTAAAAAAAAGATTGAAGAATATCTTTCCCAAAGCATTACAGAACTATTAGATGTTGCATTGTTCGGAGCCATTTTGCTCAATGCTTCTGATATACACATTGAACCGGAAGAAAAAAACGCAAGATTAAGGGTGAGGCTGGACGGCATCTTACAGGATGTTGTTTTTTTTGACCATAAAACTTACCATCATTTGCTGAGCCGCTTAAAGCTGCTTTCAAAACTAAAACTTAATATTACAGACAAACCTCAAGACGGCAGATTTACAATTGGACTGGAAGATTTATTAATAGAAATAAGAACTTCCAGCTTGCCCGCTGAATATGGGGAATCGATTGTGATGAGAATTTTAAATCCAAAAAGCTTAATTAGCTTGGATGACTTGGGATTAAGGCCTGACCTCCTGAAAATTTTTCAAAAAGAAATAGCAAAGCCAAACGGCATGATAATTGTTACAGGCCCTACTGGGTCTGGTAAAACAACAACGCTTTATGCTTTTTTAAAAAAAATACAAAACTCTGAAATAAAAATAATAACTATTGAAGATCCTATTGAATACCACTTAGGCGGAGTTTCTCAAACCCAAGTGGCTCCAGAAAAAGGATATACTTTTGCAGAAGGACTAAGATCAATTGTAAGACAAGACCCAGACGTTATTCTGGTGGGCGAGATAAGAGACCTTCAAACCGCTAAAATAGCCTTGCAGGCAGCTTTGACTGGTCACTTGGTGTTAAGTACATTACACACCAATGATGCAGCTGGAACCATCCCAAGACTTGTGGACCTAGGTACAGATGCTTCTTCAATTGCCCCGGCTTTAAAAATGGCCGTAGCACAACGCTTGGTCAGAAAAGTATGTAAAAAATGTTCAATTCCTGCAAAACCAACAACAGCCGAATTAGCAGAAATTAAAAAAGGCTTAAAAACCTTGCCTAAAGATATAAAACTTCCCGATTTAAATAAAGTACACTTAATGAAGCCAAGCAAGGATGGTTGCCAGGCCTGCAATTTTACGGGATATAGGGGCAGACAAGGGTTGTTTGAAGCGTTTTTAATTGACTCTGATATGGAAAAATTTATTTTGACCAACCCACCCGTTTCTTCAATAAGAGAAAAAGCAATAAAAAAAGGAATGGTAACAATGTACCAATCCGGTTTAATAGACGTTGCAAATGGAATCACAACAATGGAAGAAGTGCAAAGAGTTGTTGAAGAGGAAGAAGAAACCCAAATAGAAGCCCCCGAAAAAAATATTTAAGAGCAAATTAAAACGGCTCTGGGGTTGGAGGTAATTTTTATGTCTGGGACATAAAGAAAGATTTGTCTGAGGAATAATCGAGCCGGAGCAAGATTATCCGAAGCTGAGACAAATCCAAATAAATACCTCCAACTCCAGAGCCGTTTCACTAAAAGCTTTCAATATTGTCATTATATCAGCTTACATAGCTTATGTCAAGTATCTTAGACAAAAAACCTAACGCCGAAGACGAAGTATTGGATTCTGCCCTAAGGCCCAAAAAATGGTCTGATTATGTAGGCCAAGAAAAAGTAAAAGAAAATATACGGGTTATTATAACAGCAGCCAAACAAAGAAACCAGAGCCCCGACCATTTATTACTTTACGGCAACTCGGGTTTAGGAAAAACCACTTTGGCCCAACTAATTGCTTTGGAAATGGGTAAAGAAATTAGAATCACGGCAGGACCTGCCATAGAAAGGGCCGGTGATTTGGCTGCAATCTTAACAAATTTAAATGAAGGTGACATTTTGTTTATAGATGAAATTCATCGCGTGAGCAGAACAGTAGAAGAATATATTTATCCAGCAATGGAAGATTATAAACTAAACCTAATTTTAGGAAAAGGACCTATGGCGCGTACTATGGAACTAAACCTACCTAAATTTACTTTAATAGGGGCTACTACAAGACCTGCTTTGTTGTCGGCACCCTTAAGAAATAGATTTGGAGCCGTGCTTCAGCTAAATTTTTACACTAACGAAGATATGGAAAAAATAATTAAAAAATCCTCTGAACTTTTAAAAATTAAAGTAGAACCTGAGGCTTTAAAAATAATTGCCGGCAGGTCTCGTTTCACACCAAGAGTGGCCAACAGATTATTAAAAAGAATAAGAGACTTTGCGGAAGTTAAAGGCGACGGTAGAGTTACAAAAGAAATTGCTGAGCATGCTTTAAGTTTTTTAGAAGTAGATCAAATGGGATTAGAACCAGGAGACAAAAAAATTCTATTAGCTTTAATAGAAAAATTTGATGGGGGACCAGTAGGACTTCAGAGTCTGGCTGCTGCTGCTATGGAAGAAGAAGACACTATTTTAGATATGTATGAACCTTATTTAATGCAAATGGGATTTTTAGAACGTACTCCGCGCGGGAGAGTAGCTTCCCGTCTAGCATATGAACACCTGGGCATAAAATCTCCAAACTCCCAAAACCAACTAATTTAAATCTTTTTTTTCCAGTTTATACTCTTTAGCAAGGGATAATAAATATCGTCCTGCATTTTTATTTCCAAAGGATTTGTTTTTAAAAAATTAAACTTCCCAAATTTTATATCTCCTACTTCTTCTATTATGGCTATGGGGGTTTGTTCTGCTCCTTCCCCCATTTCATAAACTGCGGCAGCTGCCAGAGAATCTACTATGTTTGTTTGAGACATTTTTATTTTTCTTTTAAAAATATCTTTTTTACCCCTGTAATCCCTCAATGGGTAAAACCCATAAAAAGAAATTCCCAAGCCCATAATGCCGGTTGTCATGGGGGTAGTGTGGCTATCTGAAATTATTATGCCAAAGCTTTTAAGTTTAAATTTTTTCTGTATAAAACCATACATTTCTTTTGCTGTTTTAAATAAGTCTTTTGGCCACAAAACATAATATCCATTTGCATTGCTCTCATCTATGCCAGCTGTGGGTATTAAAACTCCATCTTTGATAGTGAGCATTACGTCGTTTGGCCTTACCCTGTCTAAATAAAGGTCTGCTTCTTTTTTTATAAATTTATCTTTATTTATTTTATTATCTATTTTTAAACATCTGCCCTGCCAAATAGAAACCACTTTTGAGGTTATGACAATTATAGATTTTTCTTTTAGCTTTATATTAGAAAAGCTTTCGGTTATTGCCGAAAGCAAATCATCTTTTGGAGGTAATATAGACCTTGTTTTAATTGCCCTTACTAGCATTTGGCAAAAACTCTATGTTTACTAACGGCTTAAAAGAGGAAGCAAACTTAAAGTTAGTTATTTTGTCTAAAAGAAAATTAAACAATAAGCAACTACCATAAATCCCAACTGTAAAAACTCCGCGCTCAATAAGAACAATTGGAATTAAAGAAACCCACACGGCTGGAGTTAATCCAAAAGCATAAAGGAAAATTACAGAGCCTACTGCATGGGCTGTAAATGTAGCTCCCAAACTATTTAAGATTAATTTCTTTTTGAAAAACGTTGCCATAAACGGAATCAACCAAATAAGGGAATACGCCCACGCCTGCCTGCCAATTGGATTTAATAAAAACAACGCAATACATATTGGAAATATTATTGCTGTTTTTTTGGTTTTTAATCCAAAATAAACTGCTGCAAGCATAGCCGGTAAAAATCTTATTATTGTTAAAATATCTAATTTTTGATGAAAAGCAATTATATTAAAGCCTCTTACAAAAAAAACAGAAACAGCTCCAAATATAGGACCTAAAAACATTCCCCCAATTGGTCCCAAAAATTCAAATAAGGTAAAGTTTTGGCCCGAACCGATTATTGGGCTAACAACTATTTGAAAGGCCAATAAGCCTAAAATAGTAAAAATTATTAGAAATAAGATTTTTTTCTTTTCCATATAATTAAAATATTATATTAGTATTTCTATTTATACATTTTTTATTATAAAATACAATAACGCATTTATGAAAAAGCTTTTATTACTTTTAACATTATTTTTGTTTCCACCTTTTTGTGTTTTTGCTCAAGGCACAATAGACATTAATATTGCTTCACTAGCACAGATAGAAACACTAACTGGGATAGGAGCAGTAAAGGCGCAAGCGATAATTGACGCCCGTCCTTTTTCTTCTGTAGATGATTTAATTAAAGTAAGCGGAATTGGAGAAAAAACTCTGCAAAAAATTAAAGACCAGGGACTGGCCTGTGTAAGCTGCCAAGGCGAACAAATCCAAAAAGAAGACTCTCTTATTCCCAACACAGAGCTTAAAATAGTTTATCCCTCTGGTATTTTTATCAATGAAATTTTGCCGTCTGCAGAGGGGGCTGACGAGGAAAACGAATGGATAGAACTATTTAATTCTAATACCTTTGATGTTGATTTAGCTGGATGGAAAATACAAGATTCTGCGGGAACACAAACAACATATATTGTTCCTACTGGAAAAATTATTTCTGCTGATGGGTACTTGGTTTTTTCTCGCCCCGAAACAAACATAACCTTAAATAACGATGAAGACGCTATAACCCTTTTAACTCCAGCAGACAAAAAAGTTGATTCGGCTTCATATCCCAAAGCGAATCTAAACCAATCTTATAATAGAATGGGTTCTGATTGGCAATGGAGCACAAATTTGACGCCAGGTACAAAAAATATTATCGCGCTTAACCAGGCTAAAACAGACTCAAAAGACTTGCCAAAAGAGGAAAATTCTGTTAAGAATAATAATGCCGAGGCGGGATTAGCAAGTATAAGTCAGAATATTGTAGAAAACCAAGAAAAAATTAAAAATAATAATCCTTGGTTTTTATTTTTTATAGTTTTGGCGCTAACCATAATTTTAGCCACAGCAGTATTATTTATTAAATTTAAGTTAAACAAAACCAATGTCAGGACATAGTCATGCAAAAACAGTGATGGCCACAAAAATGGCCAATGCCGCAAAGAAAGGGAAGATTTTTTCTAAAATGGGGCGCTTAATTACAATTGCGGCAAAAGACGGCGGAGACCCAAATAAAAACTCAAAGCTAAAAGCTGCCATAGACCAGGCAAAAAGTTTTGATATGCCCAAAGAAAATATTGATAGGGCTATTAAAAAAGGCACAGGAGAATTGGCAGGAGAAAGCCTTGAAGAAGTAATTTTTGAAGGGTTTGGCCCAGGAGGAATAGCCCTGATAATTGAAGGGATTACAGACAACACAAACAGAACCTTAAGCGAGGTAAAGGTAACCCTAAACCAAAACAACGGCAAGCTGGCAGGAGAGGGGGCTGTAAAATGGATGTTTGAAAGAAAAGGGGATATTGTAATAAATAACGAAGATAAAACTATTAATAAAGACGAGTTTGAGCTGACAGCCATAGACGCAGGAGCAGATGATATACAATGGGGAGACGGGGAAATTTATGTTTATACAAAACCAGAAGACTTGGAAAAAGTAAAAAAAACTTTAGAGGAAAAAGAATTTAAAATAGAGTCTTCATCTTTAAGCTTTATCGCCAAAGAAGAAGTAGAAATAACCGAAAGAGAAAAAGAGCAATCAGAAAAATTATTTGAAGCATTGGACGAAAATGACGCAGTAAACAACGTTTACAACAACCTCAAAAACTAACCTTAAACACAAAAAATCCGCTCTCGCGGATTTTTTGTGCTATAATTTGGTATATGATTATTTTGGGGATAGATCCTGGGTCTGTAATCACAGGATACGCGATTATTAAAACAGAAAACGCCAGAAAAAATAGCCCCGAGGTTATTGATTTTGGATGTATAATAACAGATAGCTTTGCCACAACGGGAGAAAGGTTAAAAAAAATAAATAAAGATATTACAGGCCTTATAAAAAAACACCGGCCAAACATAATGTCTATTGAAACGCTTTTCTTTTTTAAAAATTTAAAGACAGTTATGCCTGTAAGCCAAACAAAGGGTGTTATTTTGCTGGCAGCTGCAGAAAAAAAACTTCCGGTAATGGAATTTACTCCCTTGCAAATAAAAATGGCGATTGCAGGATATGGCCGCGCAGAAAAAAAGCAAGTCCAGGAAATGATAAAAAGGGTTGTCTGTTTAGACGGTTTTGATTTAAAAGAAAACAACAGAAAAAAAGACGATGCTTATGACGCATTGGGCGTGGCACTTTGTGCTTCAATAAAGGCATACTAGCCTGTGTAAAAGTGAGGCTTGACAATAGTTTTTTAAAAAATATAATAAGGACAATTGAATATAAATAAGCTTAACATTTTTTTGATAAACCCAGAGGACAACTGCGTTTACAAAAAGGTTAAGTTAAAAAAAATGCAAGACGAATTTTTAACCAGGCTTATAAACGCGGATGACGATTTTGAAGATAGTGTAGACGACGATACCGACGACGCAGAAACAGAAGAAGAAGAAGAAACAGACGATGAAGACTTAGACGATGATAATGATGATGTGGCGACTGACGGCGAATAAACTTTAGAACAAACCAACTAAAAACCCCTACACGGGGTTTTTAGTTGGTAAGAGACATAACGTCTGGTCTTGCTTTTTTTGTTAATTTAAGATTAAAATGAATAAATATGAAAATAAAATCTTTTAAGTCTTTGCTAAAACATATAAAGGATACCTGGGGAAAAAAGGGGGCACGGGGAAGCATATTAACCATTGGGAAATATCTGGCTTTTTTATTTTTAGCCGGCTGTTTATTGTTATTAATGTTGTTTATATATTATACCTATGACTTACCAAGACCAGAAAAATTTACAGAGGCCAGATTTATACAATCAACAAAAATTTACGATAGAACGGGAAAGGTTCTTTTATATGATATCTATGGGGAAGAAAAAAGACAGATAGTTTCTTTTGAAAAAATATCTGATAATTTGAAACACGCTGTTTTAGCTTCAGAAGATGAGCGTTTTTACCAGCACGGAGGAATAGATTTTGAAGGTATTTTAAGAGCAATATTGGTGGATTTGAAACTACAATCTAAGAGCCAGGGAGCTTCTACTATAACCCAACAACTCATACGAACTGTTTATTTAACCAATCAAAAAAGTATTGCAAGAAAAGTAAGGGAGGTTGTTTTAAGTATAGAGCTCGAAAAAAGGTACTCAAAAGACCAAATTTTTGACTGGTATTTAAACGCAGTTCCTTTTGGCGAAAACGCCTATGGGGTTGAGGCTGCAAGTCAAACCTATTTTAATAAACCCGCTTCCGACTTATCTTTAGCTGAAGCTGCAACTTTGACGGCCTTGCTACCTGCGCCAAGCCACTATTCTCCTTATGGCCCTTACAAGTCCGAGCTTTTACAGAAAAAAAATACTGTTTTGGGAAGAATGCAAAAACTCGGATATATTACAGCTGTTCAATTAGAGGATGCAAAAAATGAAAAATTAGAGTTTGCTGAAATCACAACTTCTATAAAAGCTCCCGACTTTGTTCTTTATGTAAAAAAATATCTGGACAATAAGTACGGCGAAGATTATTTAAAAGAAAAAGGTTTGCGCGTATACACTAGTTTGGATTATGATTTACAAGAACACGCAGAGCAAGTTATAAGAGACAACGACCAGGCCAACCGTGCCAAAAATTCTAACAATTCGGCAATGGTTATTTTAGATCCTAAAACGGGAGAAATTTTATCTTTGATAGGTTCAAAAGATTATTTTGCCGATCCATACCCTGAAGGATGTGACGATTTGGGTCCAGGTAATTGTTTATTTGATCCAAAATATGATGTAGCCACCATGGGACAAAGACAACCAGGGTCATCTTTTAAGCCCTTTGTTTACGCAACAGCCCTCAAAAAAGGATTCACGCCAGACACCATACTTTGGGATGTAAAAACAGAGTTTAACCCCAACTGTGATCCAAGCGGAGATGGAAAAACGGATATTTATGGACTAGACTGTTATCATCCACAAGACTATGACGGCAACAACAGGGGTCCTGTGCCCTTTAAAGAGGCCTTGGGTGGCTCATTAAACATTCCATCTGTTAAGGTTCTTTATTTAGCCGGCATACCAGATTCATTAAAAACAGCAAAAGATTTTGGAATTACAACCTTAACTGATATTAATAATTACGGGCTTTCCCTGGTATTGGGCGGAGGAGATATAAACTTACTGGAAATGACTTCCGCATATGGAGTTTTTGCTACAGAAGGCATGTACACGCCACCCGTAAGTATTTTAAAAATAGAAGACTCCAATGGGAATGTTATTGAACAAAATAATATAAACCCAACTAAAGTTTTGGACACCCAAGTTGCAAGACAAATTAATAATATTTTGTCTGACAACAATAATCGAGCACCTATATTTGGCTACAACTCTCCACTATATATTCCCGGATACCAAGTAGCAGCCAAAACCGGAACTACTCAAAGCTATAAAGACGGATGGACAATGGGGTACACACCTTTTGCAGTTGTGGGAGTTTGGACAGGGAATAACGACAACACCCCTACAGAAGACGAGGGTGTTGGCATAGCTGCTCCTATGTGGAACGAAGTTATGAAAAAAATATTAGGCGACCACTCTGTTGAAAATTTTAATCCTCCCGATACTATTACGAACAGAAGCCCCGCAATTTTAGGCCAACTACCAATAAACGACATCAACACTATTTTATATTATGTAGATAAAAATAACCCCTTAGGGCCACAACCACAAAATCCTGCTATTGATATACAATATCCTTTTTGGCAAATTGGAATCAACAACTGGCTTATACAATCTGGAAAATATGTTGAATTTTCGGATGCCCAGAAAAGTCTTTAAAGATAAACAAATATTAATAAAAAATCCCCGGACATACGGGGATTTTTATATAAAAATTAGGTAGCTTTTATAGGCATTACAACATAAATATAACTAGGATCCCCCACGGGCTTTAAAACACACGGCCCCTCTTCTTTGCTCATATCAAATACAACCTCTGAGCTTTTTATATTTTGCAGTCCATCTATAAGAAATTTATGGTTAAAAGAAACCTCCATTTCTTCCCCTTCAATTTTTGCAGAAATATTAGACCGACTCTCGCCTATATCCGGGTCTTTGGCGAATATCTCAATGTTTTTTGACTGCATATTAACTGTTATTTTTACCTCATTAATTTTACCGGCAAAAAGAGAGGCTGTTTTTATTTGGCTTAGAAATTCATCTCGCTTAATAATAATATGTGTTTTAAATTTTTTAGGAATAATTTCTTCGTAATTTGGGTATTCCCCTTCAATTAGCCTTGAAACAACCTGGGCTTCTGGGTGTGGAGATTCTTTCATTGGAAATTCAAACATTGTTTGATTAGGAGAAAAATATATTTTTAGTTTCCCGTTTTTTTCGCTTAAAATATTTATTATCTCCCTGGCCGGTTTTTGGGGAAGGATAAAAGAAACATCCTTTTTTACTGGCGCTTCCAATAAAATGTTTTTTTCTGCTAGTCTAAAGCTGTCTGTGGCAACTATTTTAATTACATTTTTTGAAAACATAAAATAAATTCCAGAAATTTCTGGCCTTGATTGAGAGGGAGAGGCCACATCTACAATTTGAGAAAGGCCTTGGCAAAATTTTTGATTATCAACCTCCAAAAAATCCGTATTTTTAAATTCTGGAATTATTGGAAACTCCTCAGGACTAAAACCCTGAACTTGATTCTTAAAGTTTTTACACTCAACGTATAGCCCTTGATTTTTTTCCTCGAGGATGATCTTTTCATTAGGAAGGAGTGCCACAAGACTGGAAAGAAATTTTGCAGGAACCACAACTTTCCCCTTTTTTACAATTTTTGTTAAAATCCAAAGCTTTATGGCCGTTTCTAAATCAGTAGAACTTAAACTTAAAAAACTATCTTCTGTACTGATTAAAACGTTGTCTAAAATCGGTAAAGATAAATTTTTACCAACGATTTTTTCAACAATACTCAATCCGTTTTTTAAATTTTCCTTTAAAATTTCTACCTTCATTTTTTTAAGCTTTTAATTAACTATTAATTATTAATATATTATTAAATTATTGTTATTATGTAGGCTGTTTTTTGAACTAAGTTTTTTAAAAATGTTTTGATCTACGAGGGGAAAATACTTGTTTTTGTTCTGTTTTGGCTGTGTATAAGTTGTGAGGGGATAATTAATAGCAAAGTGAAAATTTTTGGGTGATTCTTTTAGTATAAAACTTATTAGATTGTTATTATGGTTTTAAACACGCCTTTTAACACTATTTATCCACACATAATCAACCACTGTAAATTCTTTGTTTTATTAAATTAATTTCTTCGGTTAGTTTATTATTTTCTTCGTTTTCTTGAAGTATTTTTTTATAAGCATATATGGCTGTTGTATGGTCTTTTCCTCCAAATTTTCTGGCTATTGCAGGAAAAGAATATTTTAACTCTTTCCTCATTAAAAACATAGCAACCTGTCTTGGCCGTACAATTTCTTTTCGCCTAGTAGGATCAAATAGGTTTTTTTCGTCTAAGTTATAAAATTTAGCAACAGTTTCAATAATTTTTTTGTAATTTGCCACGTCAAAAGGAGAAAAAATAAATCCTTTTAGTAACTTTTTTACGGTTTCTAAATCAAGGGTTTGATTAATCTTGCCATACACTAACAGCTTATTTAGGGCACCCTCTAACTCTCTTATATTTTTTTTTACATTTGTAGCAACATAGTCTAAAATTTCCTCCGGGAGTTCCATGTTTTTTTCCTGGAGTTTAGTTTTTAAAATAACAAGCCTGGTTTCGTAATCTGGTAAGCTCACATCGGCTATCATACCACCTTCAAACCTGGATTTTAACCTTTCTTCAAGTTCTGCAATAGCGTTTGGGGGCCTATCCGAGGAAAGGATTATTTGTTTATTTTTCTCATACAAAGAATTAAAAACATGAAAAAATTCCTCTTGGCTTTTAGTTTTGCCGGCTAAAAATTGTATGTCATCTAAAATTAAAACATCAATGGGAGCCAAGCTGGCTTTAAAAGCCTCCATGCTATTGGTTCTAATAGCAGAAACAATACCTGAAACAAATTTTTCTGAAGAAATATATTTTACCTTCTTTTTTTTAGATTCTTCTGATATTTTATTCCCAATGGATTGTATGAGATGTGTTTTGCCTAGTCCTGTTCCTCCATAAATAAAAAGAGGGTTATATGTGAATCCCGGGTTGTCTGAAACGGCTAAAGCGGACGCATGCGCCAACTCGTTAAAAGATCCTACTACAAAATTATCAAAAGTATAGCGCGGATTTAAATTAGTGTCCTTGTTTATCTTAAATTCATCAAACTTAAGTTGTATTTCTTCTGACCTTCCCGTATCTTGAATTGCCTTTAAATCAATATTTTTTATCTGTTGAGGTTTTATTATAAAAGCCAAATCTTTTATAGAGTCGTCTACTTCTCGTAGTATTTTCAGTATGGTTTTATTATATTTATTGCTGAGCCACTCTTTGGAGAAAGCATTTGGAACAGAAATAATTATTTTTTCATCATCCCTGGAGGATATTTCAGTGTTTTGGAACCAGGTGGCAAAATTTGCCTTGGAGATGTGAAATTGCATTTGAGCCAAAACAGATTGCCAAAGTTCAATATTGTTCATTTAAAAATAATTTTTAAGTAATACTGTATTTTTCCTTTTTATTCCCTGATTGTCAAATAGGTTGGGAAAAAATAAACCTGTTATTAAAGTGTGGATAACTTGTTAGGTTTATTTTAATGCAGACGCACAATAGATAAGTGCTTGTAATTAGGCCTTTTTTAGGTTATAATGATTACATTATACTAAGATAAATATTTAATACAATGAGCTTTACTTATAAGCCTAAAAAGAAAAAAAGAGCGAGAACTCACGGTTTTTTGAAGCGCAAAACAACAAAAACTGGAAGGCAGGTTTTAAAAAATCGCCGCAGAAAAGGCAGAAAAAAGGTTGTGGTATAACCCTAAAGATCTATGCTGCCCCAAAACAATCGAATCAAGAAAAAAAAGGACTTTGAAATAATATTCAAAAAAGGGGCAGGTTTTAAAAACTCCTCATTTATTTTAAAGGTTTTAAAAAACGGCCTGGAGTATAGCAGATTTGGTTTTGTTGTCAGTCAAAAAGTATCAAAAAAGGCAGTGGAAAGAAATAAAATAAGGAGAAGGTTATCGGAAATTATAAAAAATAATTTTAAAAACACTAAAAAAGGATTGGATTTGGTTTTTGTTTCTTTGCCAGAGGTAAAAAACAAAGATTTTGGACAGCTAAGGGTAGAAATAAAAAGCATTTTAATAAAAGCAAAATGTTTGACACAATAATACATTTTTTTTATATTATATTATACCAGCCGCTTTTTAATGCTCTTGTGTTGTTTTATGATTATATTCCGGGAAATGATTTTGGGGTGGCTATTATAACATTAACGCTGGTTATAAGGTTTATACTTTATCCAGTCTCTGTAAAGGCAGTCACTTCTCAAAAAAGTCTACAAAAATTACAGCCTAGAATTAGCGAAATCCAAAAAAAATACAAAGACGACAGAGAAAAACAGGCAAAGGAAACTTTAGAGCTTTATAAAAATGAAAAAATAAATCCGTTTTCAGGAATATTACTGTCCTTAATTCAAATCCCGATTTTAATCGCTCTTTATAGGGTTTTTTGGAACGGCTTAAATCCAAGTGAGTTGGTTAATTTATATCAATTTGTTTTAAACCCTGGCCACTTAAACCCGATGTTTTTGGGCATAATAGACTTGTCTAAGGCAAATATTGTCATGGCGGTTTTGGCTGGGGTGGTGCAATATTTCCAAACCAAAATGTTGATTCCCAAAGCATCTTTAGAGAAAAAAAAAGATGGGAAAACATCAGATTTTTCTCAAGTTATGCAAAAACAAATGGTTTATTTTTTGCCAGGGTTTACAGTAATAATACTTTTAGGTTTGCCCTCTGCGCTAGGGCTATACTGGACGGCCAGTGGAATTTTTTCTATAATCCAGCAATATTTTATATTAAAGCATGATTAACCAAAATCAAAAAAGAAAAATAAAAGAGGCAGTAGAAGAATTTTTTTCAAAAATGACCGTGCCCGTTGTAAAAATGGATGTTAATGTTTTTACTGATTCTGCAGAAAAAGATGTTGTGGACTTGAATATTCAGATAGAGGAGCCCCAAATTTTGATTGGGCAAGGAGGCCAAACTCTTTTTGAGATTCAGCGTTTGTTAAGAATGATGTTAAATAATAAAATGGAAAGCATTTTTTATTTAAACTTGGATATTAATGATTATAAAAACAAAAAAGAAAATTATCTAAAAAATTTAGCCAAAGAACTTGCTGATGAGGTGGCACTAAAAAAAGAGGAAAAAAATCTTTTACCTATGCCGTCTTATGAAAGAAGAATTATACACGCAGAGCTTTCCAAGCGGCCAGATGTCTCTACAGAGAGCCTTGGAAATGGCTTGGACAGGCATATTATCATAAAGCCCAACTAAAACAAAAACGGCTGGTATAGCCGTTTTTGTTTTAAGTTTATTTTTCTTTTATTGGAATAATAGCTATCCAATTCGGGTCTTTCCCCTGATTCCTTACAGCATCCCATTTTATTTGCTCCGGCCCTTCTTTGTTCACGTCATTGTTAGAGGCATAGGCCTGGCAATAAGTCCAAGGCCCTTGTGGATTGTCGCCGGGTGCAAAATATACAAGCAAAACTAGATAATCTCCTGATATATATATTGAGGATATGTTTTTTTCTGATAATTTAGGACATTCTTTTTGTGTACACTTTCCTTTTTCGTCGTATTTCGCGCAATCTTGCTCTTCTTCAGGAACAGAGCAATCTCTTAAATTATTATAATTAGAAGACATGCCCGTAAAGCGCAGATTAGGAAGATATAGCAAAGTTCCTTTACCAATCTGGGAATTAGTGATTTTTAAATATCCCCCTTTTTTATTTTCTTCTTTCCCTGGGATTTGATCAAACGGTTTGCGGTATAAGTAAATGCCATCACCTTTTGGATAAAAATCATATTGGTAAATGGAAGCTGATGCGGCAAATGGATCTATTTTTGGCGCGCAAGGGTTGTTTGGGTTTATATATTGGCATTTTCCCCAATTACCGTTTATATCATATAAAACAGCTATATAATAAAGCTTTTCCTCTGGGTTTTGTGAAATGCCTACAGACTGCACCTTATTGTTTAAGCTTCCCAAATCAGATACGTTGTTGGTGTAAGTGTTTGAAGTGCCAGAACAATTTTCAGATTCATATAAAGTAACCCCCGGGTAAGAAGTATTAGGCTCTGGCAGTGGTACGGGTTCTATCTCGCCAAGCTTAAAAATAGCCAGGTATGGGTTTATTGTTACAATAATTAAATACAAAAGTACTAAAATAACCATTCCTGTTATAGCGCCCGAAATCCTGTCTTTTACGTCATTTAATGCTCCCGGAATTGCCGGAGATAAAAAATAAAGAGCTCCGGCCCAGGCCAAAGAAAGAAAAACAAAGAAAAATCCTATCATTATTCCAAAGTCAAAAACATATTTTAGATATTCGGTTAAATCTGACTGTGCTGTTATTTTTGCTCCTGTTCCCAAAACAGGATACGCAACTTCAAGTTGTAAGTCGGCGGAAAAAACTTTATTTTGAGGCAGGAAAAAAAACCCGGCTGATATAATAAAGAATAAAATTATAAAAGATATTGTATGATTTTTTGGCATAATTATTTTATCGGCAGTATTTCAATGTTTTCAATTTTATTTTCTTTTGCAAAAAACTCAGTTTCTTTTATATTAAAAATATCACTATAAAAAATTTGGCAAACAAACAATTTTTCTCCATGATCGTTGGTAGAGATGAGATTGTTTAGAACAAAAAGGTAATTTCCTTCTAAATAAATTGACCCTGGGCGTTGCAAAAAACTTTGGTAAAGGCTGATATAGTTGGTGGGCCTATTAATACCAGAATAATTAAAAATTATTTTATTAGTAGGAATATGAAAATAATTTTTTATGTTGCCACTACTGAGAAAATAATTTCCAGCGCGGGCGCCTACGGCATTCCCCCATGGTTCACTATAAAAGTTTGCCCCCGCTCCAGATGTTTCAGGGGTTTTATAGTTCCAAGCAAAAACACTAACTGACGAGGAAGGACTACTCCCCATATTAAAACAACTTCTTTTTTTGTCTGTGCTCGTTAGGTTATAAATAAAAGAGCATGGACCTGATTGCTTTGGGTCATCAAAAAAATGGAAAACAGCGCCATATTGTAGAGCTTGTGTAGGATCGTTTACAAACAGTACCGATTTCACATTGTTTTTAAAAGGCTCGGATATTTGTCCACTTGATGTGTTTGTTTTAGACATAAGCCCAGAGCATATTGTCCCTGTTTCACTGCAACCTCCCATACAATAATAAATACCCGTGGACTCAAACGCTAAATTAAAAGATCTGGCATCTGTAATATTAATAGAATCTCCGCAGTTTATAGCTTGTGTGTAGGCGCCATCAATCCCTTGAAAATTTGTTTCAGGAAACTTCCATACAAACAAAGATGGACCAGAACTACATACATAAATTAACCGGTCATACCCTTCGGGCACATTGCGCGTATTTGATTCTGACATAGGGGAGGGCAGTTTATTGGTTCCATCATAGTAAAAAATTCCATCAACATCAGGCAAAGGAGTTAAAACGGGCTCTATAAAATCAGGATTTATTGTTCGCAAAATTAAGAAAGCAGCCATTAATAATAATAACCCTAAGATAGCGCCCTTTATCGTATTCCACGCGTCAGTATGGGCAGAAGGACTGCTTATAGACGTTATTAATCGTAGCCCACCTATTGCTAAAAAGATAACGGCTAAAATTGCAGCTACTGCTATTGCCAATCCAAAAAAATAGGCAACATACTCTGGTAGATTGCTTTTATCTGTAACTGCCGGAAATCCAGGCAAAGAAGGGTAAGTTGTTTCAAGCGCAAAAGCAAAGGAACTGTTCAAAAAAAACAGCAAAACGGTAGTATACAGAAAAGCAAAATGTTTATAATAGTTTTTATGCACTTTTATAAGTGGTTTTATTATTGAACTATTGGAATTATATCAATGTGGTCTAATTCTGCGCCTCCAGGAGAAGCAGACCATGCCGTGCTTAGGTTGGGAGTATCTTTTTCAAAGGTTTGGCAAAACAATCTGTCATTGCCGTCTATATCGCTATAAGTAATATAAAGACTTACTAAATATCCGTTCCCCCCAAACTTTATAGATCCTGCACACTTGTTGCCCTCTCCAGCGCTCCAATCTTTTGGCGAAGAGCATCCACAACAATCTGGATACTCATTATTTTCCCAATCAATATCCCTGCACGAAGGATAAGAAGTACAGGTTATGGCTTGGGCGCTATCAACCCCCGCATAATTAAACTTTAAATCCGCGGCTTTTTGGGATGCGTAGGTACCAATATTTTGTGAATTTATATAAAATACCCCAGATTTGTTTCCGCTGTCCCAGCCGTTGCTGTCGCTGTAAAACCAAACTCCATCTCCCGATGAGGAAGATTTGTTTTTCGCCCATTTAAAGATGTTGGCGGAAAATGCACCAAAATTAGGAGAAAGCAAATAGTCAGATAAATTTTTACAACCGCCGTCGGCAGTGAAAATTGGGTTGGTGCAATCGCTGCCCTTTGAGGCATCCGGTACTCCGTGAAAAATAGCACCGTAATAATCATTGTTTTCCGGGTCGTTAACAATTTTTACTGATTTTATCACACCTATAAAAGGAGCTGATATTGAATTTTGGGTTGAGGTGTTTGCATAAGACATATAGCCAGAACATCCTGTGTTGGCATAATAATATACGCCAGGAGCTTCAAAGGCCATTTTAAATGATCCTACGCCTCCAAGTGGTTCTGATTGACCACAACTTTTTACCGCCATAGTGACACTGTTTAAGTCGTTATTTCCTTCGAGTCCGGGATTGGGGAATTTCCAAATCAAAAGATTGGGTCCTGTTCCTCCGCCTTCTGCGCTACACTTGTATTTTATTGCGTTGTAGCCGTCTTGGCGCGCCTGGGAGTTGGTAAAATCATTCACAGAAAAAGCGACAGCTGTCAGTTCACTCCCCTTGGCATAATAAATCCCAGGAGCGCCTGGCAAAGGGGTCAGTTGCAGGCCCACGATATTTGGGTTTATAGTTTGTAATAATATTAAGGCTGAAAGGCACAGAACCAGCCCCAAAATAGAGCCCTTCATTCTATCTTTGGCATTATTGTGAGAGTCTGGATTCGGGTTTATTAGCCCAATAGCTCCAACCGTAAAAGAGATAAGCGCTAAAATACAAGCCGCAATAATGGCTAATGTAAACCAATATGAAACAAACAAAGGCAAACACCCGCTTCCAGTGCAATTTTCTGGACTTCCTATCATGGGAAGTGAAGGATATTTTCTTTCAAGCGCAAGCGCGGAGTGAGCACCAAAAAAGAATAAAATAATTATAAGGGATATTATTACGCGCTTAAATTTTTTGAACATATTTTACAAATATAATTTTATTTTGTTTGACAGCAAAACCAATTGTCGGCCAAAGGTTCTGTGCCTAATATTTTTCCCAACTCTTGTCCGTAGCAATATGAAGCTACAGGTTTATTTGTGCCAACAATTGTTTTAGCCGGGTTTGAAGTTGCTATCAAGGGTGGCATAATTTCATCTTCCACTCTTGTACAGCTTAAAATACTTGTTTCTTTGTCATAGTTTGTACTGCAAGTATTTATGCCTTGTCGTGAATATTCAAGTTCCTTTAATATGTCTGATCTTTTGTCTTTTAGCACAAAATCTTCTACTTCTTTAAGTCCATCTTTTACTTGTTCTAAATACCAATTTACGCCTTCAAATCCGCTATTTTGTCCTGCTGGACAAGCATCTGGGTCGTTGTCTGTAAATTCATTTCCCGCCTCTTTTCCTAAAAGAAGATTGATCATTTTTTGGCAAGGATTTCCCGAACATGGACTTTGAGCACAACCTTCCCCAATTTTTTTGTTATCTTCATCAAAAACTGTAAAGTCTTCGCATTCTGGTTTGCAAACAAGTTCTGACCCTCCGCAAGTGCTGTCGCACTGACAGTATTTTTTTTCATCCCCAATTTTTTTAATATAATTTATCATTTCGTCTGCTTTTTGGGTAAAATCATTTATGACTTGCATAAATGCTTGTCCCCAGGCTTCTGCATCGTCCACGGTCCTGCCTACAGGTATTTCTTTATTTTTAGGGCAGATTTTTGAACTTCCAAGAGGTTCTGTATTTTTTGTTTCATCTTTTTTCCACCAGGTTTGATTACAGTAAAAGGTTAATGGGTCATCATTAAAAGCGTAGTTGTCACAAGTCGGGCTGCACACCCTGTATGCTGTGTCTTCTCCGTTGTTTTTATTTGCATCAGAGCAATCTGTGCCCGTTGGTTCTTCTGTTTGACCAGCATAACTGTTTTCTGTAGGCTGGTCGCTGACGATGTCGCACGGGCATTCTGGGCATTTAGAGTTTACTGGACATTTTGAAGTTTCCAGGTTTTGAACCGTGCAACTATCAGCGGTTTGGCTAACTGTATTTCCATTTACATCTGTTGTTGTAATTCCATATTTGCAGAGCTGGGAATTAGGATCACTACACAAAAAAGAGGAAGAATAGTTGCCCTGATTATAATATGAAGGCGTTAGGCATTCAGGATAACCAGCATACTGGTCTGAACAATAAGTGCAAAGTGAGGCAGAATTTTCTATGCAATTTTTTACAAAATTAATGTCATTATATTGGACATTACATTTTTGTATGCAGTCATTATCGCCACTGCATCCTGCAACACAGGCTGTGGAATCAGAGCAATCTTTTAGCCTGTTAAAGTTTATTAGGCATTTGTCTTCATTGTCCAGCAGGCATTTTGAATCATTGTTGCATTTATCCTGGCATTTTTTTAGTTCTTCGGCGCTTAGGCAGGATTTTTCACAAGAACTCAAGCAATTTTGGTTACAGTTATCCATACACTCGGGAAAAGTTTTGAAAGGGCTAGCGCCTGCAATGCACGAGCGATTGTCATAAATTTCTTTTATATATTTTGCCTGTTGCTCCAGACACTTTTGTCTTTCTTTTAGAGCTATATTATTGCAACTCTGAGCTTTTTTGTAATAACCAACTTCTTGACTGCTCGTACCAGGACAAACTTTTTGACATTGACTATAACAGCTTGAATTATTATATTGGAAACCTTCGCAATACTTGGCAGGATTAACAATTTTTTGAGTTTCCGGGTCCGAAAAGGTTTTTTGAACAAGGATAGTTTTTTCTTTTTTATCGGTTTTTTCGTACACCTTAAAAAAATCTACATAAGCGTCTGCCAAGTAACATTTTCCCAATAAGTCTTCAGCGCTTGTTAAATTATTTATGTCTTGCTGAACTTTTTGTTTTATTTCTTCGGCTCGTCCTCTAAGATATGTGAGCTGGTCTATAAGTTTTAATTTATACCAAGGGCTGTTTTTTTGTAGGCATTTTTGTCTTCCTACTAGGCATTCTGATTGTTGCTCTTCACAGTTTTGTTTTTTATTTAAACACTGGTTATCACCTTCCGTGCATGTTGCCGGGCAATTATAAATGCAGACTTGGCAATTCCCGTTATTTATTATCCAGATATCTTTACCGTTTACTTTCGCTGGAGGTTGAATCTCTACAAAAGTTTTTATAGCAAAATAGTTACTACCAAATTGTTTTGACCTAAATTCTTCTAGGCCCGTATATTTTTTCTCAGAGCCCGGGCAGGAAGTCCCTCCCTCATTTTGGTCAAGAGTTATGAGGCCCTCCTCAATTTGTTTTTTTACGTCAGCAGGACAGCAACTTTCATCTAAAATGGGCTTGCATATACCTTTGGCCTTGTTGCAAGGTGGCTTTTCCGGGCATTTAGAGTTCCATTGCGTATCGCAAGTGCCTTCAGAACATTGGCATTGTTGCATTAACTCGGCAATTTTTATTGATAATTGGTTGGCTATGTCTGACTTTTTTTCAATAGCCTCAGCCAGCTTTAAGAAGCAGTCTGCCTGGTCGTGTTTTAAATAGGTGGGGCCGTATAATTTTCTACCATCGTCTACGGTTAGGGGCTCTCCTTCAATAGGGTCGCCATTGCCGTCAAAATTATAGCAGTCCATAGTTCGGGTTAAAAGGTTTTCAGTCAATATTCCTATGGGTATTTCTGTATAAACTTCAACTGGCAGAGAAGATGACGGAGAGCTAAATAAATTGGAAAGAAAGGCAAGAGGGGCCAGTCCTTTCAAATCAAAAATAACCAAGTAGGGGTTTATAGTGTAAACAATTAAGTAGGCACACATTATAAGCAAAAGTCCGAGCGTGCCAGCTTTTATCCACTCCATTCCTTCGCTTTTGAACTTTCCCCTGCCAAAATCTACTAAATAATAAATTCCGCCAAACGCAATTACTAGAGCGGCCAAAATTCCCGCTGAGATTATGCCAATATTAAAAAAGTATTTTGCATATTCGGGAAGCGAAGGGCTGTCGCCCAAAGACAGGCCAAATATTGTAGGATAACTTGCTTCAAGAGCATGCGCGAATTTTGCGGTAGTCAAAAACAAGCTAACAACAGCCAGCTGCAAAAAAGTTTTTATTTTTGTTTTTTTTAGCATTCTTTGCCTAAAGCAATTATATATTTTCAGAGAGCTTTCTTTTGTCTTCTCTCATTTTTAAGACCTCTGCGGGACTTGTGGTTATAATTTCATTTTCTGTCTGGCTGGCAACTACAGAAATTGCCACGTGTTTTCTTCCCGCAAAAAATAAACCCTCACCCACAGCAGCTTCAAGAAGCAAATATTTTTCTTGTTCTGTTAAGTTGAAAGTTTTTTGTACGAGCTCAATATCACCAGTAGATTGCTTCATTAAAAGTTGAAGTGAAGAGTTGGTAATAATTGCTCTTCCGTAATCTGAACCCATAAAGTCAGAGACGTTCTGGGTTATTGTGGTAAGCCCTAGCCAGTATTTTCTACCTCGTTTTGCCATTCCAAACAAAAACGATGCTCCGTCATCTGACTGCATAAGCCACCACGCCTCGTCAATAACCAAAATTCTCTTTTTTAGCTGTGTTCTAACAGTATTCCAGACATGACGCATAATAATATAAAGCGCAATGGGTCTTAGAGAGTCTTCCATGTCTCTTATTCCAAAAACAGCAAAGCTTTTGTCTATGGAAATATTTGAGTGTTGGTTGAAAAAATCGGAAAAAGTTCCTTTTGTATATTTTTTTATTCTTTTTACTAATGATTCAGTCCCTGTCATGCTTTCTAAAATTTCTTCAAAGTCAGACATTAAGGGAATATTATTTTGCCAGGTTTTTGGATCTGATTGTCCGGTTATATCTCTAACAGCATAGGTTTCAGATAGTGCTTCGTCTAAAACGCTGTCTTCTTCCGCGCTCAATCCGCCCAGCATAATTCTTAAAAGTCCCACTAAGTTTATAATATTTGACCTTAAAATGTCATCAGGATTATCGTCGGGACCGGGAATGGGTAAGTCGAAAGGATTAACGTGATTTTGGGAAGTCAAAGAAATTTTAAAGAACGCTCCACCCACAGCATCAGCCAAAAATTCATATTCATTTTCAGGGTCAATAACAATTACATCTACCCCCTGCATCAAGTATCTTAAAATTTCTAGTTTTATTGCGTAAGATTTTCCTGAGCCTGATTTTGCAAAACAAACCATATTGGCGTTTTCCAAACTAAACCTGTCAAACAAAACCAAAGAATTATTGTGCCTGTTTATTCCATATAAAATTCCTTCATTAGAGCTTAAATCAAAGGAAATAAAAGGGAAAGAAGTGGAAAGTGGAGCCGTGTCCATGGGAGTGTGTACATCTATTAAGTCCATGCCATAAGGGCTGCAGGAAATAAATCCTTCCTTTTGTTTAAATAAAGCCGGTTTGATGTAAATTAGTCTGGATTCAAAAATTGATCTTAAAGTAAGTTCTGTGTCGCGCAATTCTTTTTCGGAGTTTTCATAAATTGTGATGTAAACCCCAAAGCGAAACATTTTTTCTTGGGCCGTCATTAAATTGTCGCGAAGAGCTTCAATATCTTGGTAGGCTGTTTGTAGCGCAGGGTCTCTGATTAATCCCTTTTCTTCTCTTTCCATTATTTCTGAAGAAACCTCGGTTACCTTTTTTCTTAATTTTTTTAAAATAAGTTCTGAACTTACAGGATGTATAAAAAAGGAAATATCCATTGGAGTGTTTAAATCAATTACGGGCGAGAACCAGCCGGTATTTAAATACCTGGGATAGGAAAATACAAAAAACGATTTGGCAAACCTTTCGCCAAGTTTTATTTTGTCTTGCATTACTCCAATATATGGTGGGGCAATAATATCTCTTACATCAAATTGTTCTTCCTCGAAGATTTTATTGTCAGCCAGATTTTCCTGTTTTTTTCCAAAAAGATTGTTTAAAAAATCTAAAGCCATAGTTTATTTTAATAGTTCGGGTAAAATTTCTGGGTAGTATCCCACTTCTGCTTGCTCGGGATGATGTATTGCCCAAAAAAGTTCTATAAGCTCGGGGGTGGTCAAAGGCATTGCTTCTAGCCCGCACCTTCGTAACCCCATGGCCAGATATTCCATTCTTTGCCAAAGCTGGGTTTTACATCTTTGAAAATCATCATCCTTCATGGGCTGTGGAGTGCCTCCGGGTCCGTTTTGTCCTCCTGAAAATTGTTTTAAAAAATTAAATTGTTTTCCAGCGCCCTTCATTCCAAAAACTTCCATCAAGTTGTAAGGCACTACCACATAAAAGTTTTTGGTCATAACAGTATCCCCTACTACCATATTTTTTATAAACTCGCGGTAAGATTTGGTTTGTTCTCTTAGTAATTCATTAGGCTGCCTTTCCTCCAAATCTTTTAAGCTGTCCAGGTACGGAGTTATATTTATATTTCTGGATTGGATTACAATCTGGCATGAAAAATCTAAAGAGTTTAAAAAGCTTTGGAAAGCATAAATAATGGCAGTTTGTTCATCCTCTGATTTTAAAGCAAAATTTATAGAAGAGACCATCAAAACTCCCCTTATCTGGTTATTTTTTAGCAACAAAACCCCCTCTCTTATATCTTGTATTTCCAAAAATTGTTGTGTTGCGGATTCGGCCATAATTTATTTTTCTTGTGTTTCAACTTTTGTTTGCATTTTTCTCAGCTGGCTTTTCTGCGCTTGTAAAACAGGACCTTGATCTAATTTTTTTATTTTAGTTCTGGATATAGGTTTGAAAGGATAAGGAGATTCTTTCTTTTTCCATGTGTAATTTTTACCTCCCACTGCAAAACCTATAGAACCCAAAATCATATTTAGTACGGGGACTCCATTTATAGTCACAAAAGCCAAAGCAACAGCTCCTCCAAAAATTGCAATGCTTATGACAACAAAAAGGAAAAACGGCAAAACGTAATATAATAGAAAACAAACCACTCCTGCCCCAACAAGGTAAAAAAATTGTCTGAAGGAAATAAAGAAAGCAATTTTTCCTTCTTGTTCAATAAACTGTGGTATAGGATATCTTTCCATGTTTTGATATTAAATTCATTTATTATAGCACGTATAAAAATACAGAAAAACAAGAGTTTTTAACATCTTGACATATGTCTTAAAATATGATATGATTAATAATAGGGCACATTGCCAAATATGGCTCATTCCGGGCCATTAACTAACCGTTTTCTAATTTGAAAGGATGGTGCACTATGAGAATTCTTTGTACAGAGCTGGTTTTGATAGTGATTGTGTTGGTTTCAAGCTTTTTCAGCGCGGGCAGTTTATGGCTAATGTTGGCCATGGCAATTTCGCTTGGAGCCTTGTTTGTGGTCAACGGCCTTAATAAAATTCCCGCAGACCCGATTCACAAAGGCTTGTTGACATTTTTAGGGAGAAGGCAAGAAGTTGTCCTGAAAGAAGGATGGAATTTTTTTCCACTTCGTCCCTTTGTTTTTGACTTTATTCTCATCAAAACTGAGAAAGTAAGCGATGAGATTCCTCGGCAAGAAGTCAGGACACCAGATCGAGCGCTTGTCACAATGACATCTAGTGTTACATGGACGCCTGGGATTGCCGAGGAGCCAAGTTCATATCTTATGTATTTGAACTGTGGCGGAGAAGTGGGAGTCAAAAAAATCATGCGCAACGTGATTGAAGACCGAATCAAAACCTGGGCCAGCTCCAACAAAGAAGGGCCTGCAAATTGGGAAGAGGCTCAGAGCTTGCGGGATAGCGCCCACGCAGTGTTGGCAAAGGCGCTTTTGGGGACTGTTTTGCCAGATGTTACGGTTAAGGGAAAAAGAAGCCCGATTCCCACGAGCACATGGATGCGGTTTTTTGACAAACCACAGTCGGAGCCTGCTGTTTATGATATTAAGCACTCAGAATGGGTTTCTAAGGACCCCGACGGCAAAGCAAACTGGGATGGATTAATGGCCATTTTTAATGCTTACTCTGATGCTGAAAAAGAGGAGCTGGAAAAACAAATTGAGAAAAGGAGGCAAGACATCAAAAATCTGCGAGAAGGTACGGCCAATTTTGGACATCCGTCCTTAGGGATTACCATACATCAGTTTACTGTTAACGAACTGATGGTGGGAGGCTCTGTTGCAGAGGCCGCTGACAAGGCAGAAAAAGAGCGGAATGAGCAAGAAGCTGACATTACCGAACTAAAAAACGTCTCTGACCGAATTGCTGAGCTACGTGAACGTCACAAGGAAATGTCGATTGAGGAAGCGATTCGGCTGGTTCAGACGGAGCGCGGTAAGGTTAATAAGTCTGTAATAGAGGTGATTGGCGCTTCGACAGGCTTGGGCAAAGATGTTCTCGCTGCTTTTAAGCAGGGCAAATAGGCCATCGAGGATGGCAAAATAAAGGGGAGTGGTCTCACATGAGACCACTCCCCTCTTTATTTACAAAAAATTATTATCCTATGGGTTCCCTATATTTGTCTGGCCCACTGTTTTGTTTTTTGGGTTGTTCTGACACGGATTCTTTAGTAGTTTTAGTAGCTGGCTTACGTGGCAATCGCGATTTTCTTTTTGGCGCAGGAGCAACAATCTTTTCGTCTTGCGGAGATTCTATAGTCTTTGCTTCAGGAGGATTTGATTGTTTTTTCTGCAAGGCATTTTCCACGCCTATCGGCGTTTTTATTTTAGAAAAAATGTCTTCTGGTTTGGTTTTATTTTCCTTTTTTTCAGGACCAAAAAGTTTTTCTGAAACCTGCTCTCTAAAAACAGGGTCGCTAAATTTTTCTTCCGGATATTTTTCTAATAACGGCATAACTTTGCTTATAAGTTCTTTTGCAACATCAGTGGCCATTTGCTGGGTGACTTCCAAGTCCTTTTGCAGAGAGTTAACTAGGCTATTCTCAGATAGGTTTTCCCGCGCAAAGTTTTTTATAATGCGGTCCACAATAACATTTTTATCTTCCAAACCAAAATTCTTTAGTATTTCGCCAAGAATAAGTTCTGCCTTATCTGATAAAAGAACGCGGATGTTATTTTTTTGTTCTTCCATGGGTTTGTAATTATTTTTAAATAGTTGCTTTGTCTAGTGCATCATATACTTTTTGGAGCTTAGCCTTTTCTTTCGGATCGGTTGCTATATGAATGTCGTTTGCCAGCGTTCCGGCCGTGCCAACTGCCCCAAGGTGGGTTCTCAAAGCAGTTTTTAATGTTGGATCAGAAGTTTTAAATTGTTTCGCGGTATTTGGAGTGAACTGTTCTTTAATTATATCGTGCATATCAGGATTAAGCGCTCTATCCATATCATCTGCGCTTATGCCCCTAAGCTGTTTGCCAGACATACCTTTTGAAAGATTTTCTGAAAATTGTACATTTTTTTTTGTTTGGGCAATTGTTGGATTAGCTGCTCCGTGTCCCGCTACGCGGTAATCTTTTTCAGCCAGCGCGCCTATTGGACCACCGTGTGATTTGTAGTATGCTACTCCTTTATCATACTGATCTTGGGTAATTTCACCCTTGTTCAGCCATTCTCCTGCTTTGCCACTTTCAACAGATTGTTTTATAAATTCAAATTTGTCGTTCCTCCCCCTCTTGCTTATAGGTGTTCTGCCCGTAAATCCGCCTTTCATCACTTGGTCGTCTGGCAGGGTGGAAACCCTCTTTTCGCTTTCGTGTTCTTTCATATGTTTTTGCTTCATCAAGTTGGTTGTGCCTGGCGCAACAAGACCCATTTTTTCACCTGCCAGCACAGCTCCCCTGCTAATTTTTTGTCCAGCTCTTGTATTAGCTAATCCTTTTAGAGTTCCTCCAGTGGCGCCGGTGATTTTGCCGCCAGTCCATTTTGCCGCCCCAACCGCAGCGCTCGCTCCCATCGCTGACATTCGTATTGAAAAAAGAAATCCGATTATCATAAATGACCCAGGGATTAAATAACTGAAAAAGCTCGGGGGTTCGCCGGGGGTTGTACTTGTGAGGACTATACCCGCCATTATTTTATCAGCTATCCAAACAAAAAAGGATATAGGAACAATAATAATACACCATCCCAAAAAGTTGCTCCACCACATATCAAAAAACTTTTTTGTAAACGGAAAAACATAAAAAACAAAGGCCAACGGAGATAAAATAACTAATATCCAAAGAGCAATAATTCTAAAAATATACAAAAAGGCATAAAGTAAAAAAATTACCATAGCCATTATATTATAAAATGTTATACCCCCTATTGAACCTAATAATTGTATAGAGGCCTTAATGTAATCGTCAATTTTCCAGGCGTTAAAGAGTATCTTTAATTGGCCGTCCAATGTTTGCCCCCAACTGTTTGCAAAAAACCCTCCGCTTTTTAAAAAATATTTTGCAGTTATATTTGAAGCGTCAATAAATATACCGCAAATGGGGAGTGAAAAATTTATCAAAAGAGCAACTATTATTAGTTTTGGTAGAAGTTTTTTTGCCTCATATTCTCTAAATCTTAATATAGTAGCTAATCCTATAACCACAAACCCCAGTACTACAAACATGTTGGCCAAGTCTCTAACCATGGGCCAACCCGCTGCCACAGCAGTATTAGTCATACATGTATAACAACCTACACTGTCAAGCATACCAAGCACTGTTACCAAAATAGTAGAAGCTAGTACAGAAAGCGATCCTCCTATACTGATAATAACGGCCCCTATCGCAAAAACAAAAGTAGCAAATGGAACAGCCATCACCTCGGCCATTTTTCCATACTCTCGCGCCAACTCCTCTCCCAATATTTTTGTAAAACTGTCTGTTTGGTGCCCAAGTTCCCACATACAAGCCGAAATGCAATCGTCCAGTTCATCCCCCGTATAATTTGTATGACAGCCTCGCTCGCAAGCATCATACTGCGATGGATCACCTCCACTAACTGCATGCACTTTTTGAATTGATGTTGAAAAAAAACCAAAACAAAAAATGACAATAGACAAAAAGACAAAAAATAGTATTTTTTTGTTTTTGAGGATTTTTAAAAAATAATTTAACATACTTTTATAAAGCTAATCTTTAAGCTCTTTCCAGACGAGTATGGTCCAAGAGGGGGCAATGCCGCCTAAAAATGGTACTAGTTCTACAACGGTGGCTATTCCAAACCTTCTTAGGCCTCTTTTGATAATTTTTTCGTTTAGTCCGCCACCCCTAAAAAACATCCACCCGCCTATTATAAGCATTCCCAAAACGTCTAATATGGCATAGTCGTCTATTCCTAGCCAAGAGAGGCAAAAAAGGATAAGGCCTATACCATCTAATATTCCAGCCACACACAACATCAATATTCCTTCTGGTCCAGTAAGGTTGCCTTCAGCCATAGCAGTTTTGTTATTTTGTAAATAAAATTAATTTAAATTCTTATATTATACCATAAGCGAAAGGTTAAGCGTTATGGGTCAACTGTGGAAAACTTTTTATTCCTCCCGAAAGCCCTTCTTCCCGAAAGCCCGGCTTTCGGGATTATTCAAGTGCTAATTTTTCTATTGTTGTCCACATTTTATTTTCTTTCCCCTGTAATACATCTTTTATAAACGCGTAATAGATTTTTGCGTTCGGATAATTTTCTCCTAATAACCCCTTATCTATAAGAATTGATTCTCTTTTTCCCATAAATTCAAAATGGGTACTCCATTTATAATTATTAACTTGGTCTAAAGCTTTTTTAAGATTTTTAATTCCTCTTTCCTTTAGATTCGGCTCAACAAGCTGCGCAGGGTTAATGGCATTAACGTAGGCCAATAAGTATTTTAGTTGGTCATCGTTTTCTATGTGTGTCGCCTTAAATCGTCCCTGAAATAAACTTCCTGGACGTTTATGTTTTGTGACAAAATATTTTGCATAACTAGTGCCCAGTCTTTGCATAAATTTACTAATGCCACCTTCTTTTATTTCTTGAATTAAAAAATGATAATGATTCGGCATTAAACAGTCTGCACAAATCCTAACTAATGGATCGTGGGGAATCATGTTTGTTTCGAGGATATTTTTGATGTCAGCAAGGGCATAGCCACTTTTACCTCTTTCTAATTCCTCAATGCCTAGAAAGGTATTAACATTATTTGATAGATAAATTGCTTGAAGAAATCTATATCTGTCTTTGTCATGGTAAAAAATATTCTGCTTACCGTTGCCACGGTTAAAAATATGATAAAATTCAGCTGGCACAAATTGTATTTTTCTTATCGGCATATTTTATTTCCCGAAAGCCCGGCTTTCGGGAGGGATTTTGTTAGGTTTTGCCAGTCGCCCACCGATAGCGTTTCAGCGCGCTGTGTGGGTTTTATGTTATTTTCTAAAAGCCACCTATCAACAGTGTCTTTTTTTATTTTTAGAGATTTAGATAGATTACCGGCCAGCTGTTTTCTGGGCTGGGAAAAACCGGCCTTTACTATTTTAAAGAAAAGTTCTCTGGATTCCCGCTTGCGCGGGAATGACAAGGAAGAAGATGGAGTGATTCTAATTATGGCAGAATCCACTTTTGGAGCAGGCCAAAAACAATTTTTGGAAACATAAGAAATAATTTTGGGCTCTGCATAAAACTGCACAGACACCGCTAACAAGCTCATTTTATTTGGCTTTGCACAAATTCTTTGGGCAACTTCTTTTTGAAGCATCAAAATAATGTCTTCTGGTGGGTTGGCAGATTCTAAAAATATTCTAATTAAAGGGGACGTTAAATAATATGGAATGTTGGCAACTATTTTATATGGGCCTTGAGTATAGAGCTTAGGATCTATTTTTAAGATGTCGGCGTTTATTATTTCTATATTTTTAAAGGCACTTAGAGTTTCTGATAAAACATTTAACATTTTTATATCTTTTTCTACAGCAATAATTTTGCCTGCGGTTTCAGCCAGCCCTTGAGTTAATGTGCCAATGCCTGGGCCTACCTCTATTATAAGGTCAGTTGATTTTAAGTCTGCCGAGTCAATAATTTTTTTAAGAATGTGCTTGTCTATCAAAAAATTTTGCCCAAGAATTTTGTTGGGTTTTGCATCATTTTTTGAGAGAAGCTCCTTTATTATTTTAGGGGAAGTTAACTCCATTTTAAATTATTATAGCACAGTGGATAGGTTGTGCATAAAAAGCTTGACCTTGTATTTGGGCGGTGCTAAACTGAATTAAGTTTTAATTATGGGTTTACCCAAAAAATTAACCAAATATATCAGGAGTACGGCAAGGAGGTTGGAAAAAAGACATTCAAAAGGATTGCTGAAAAACCCTTCTTTTTATTTTGGGCTCACCGCATTTATTATGTTTGGGTTGATGTGCGGATCTTGCCAAAGCTCTATTAATGTAAGCGGGCTAAATAACAGCCGTGTAGTATTTTTTAATTCTTTTTTTAATAATAATTTTGAAGCAAGCGCAAGTAGTTTATTTTCCAGCCAAGCAAGTGCAGCTGCTACAGAAAGCCCGGATTTAAAAATTATACAAAATAATACGCTAGCAGGTGTGTCCACGCCTACTCTTGTCACAGGAAAGGTTTTGGGAGACATAATTGGAAGCGACACGCAAAGCAAAAATAGCAAAGAAATTGTGGAATATACTGTACAGCCGGGAGACACTTTAGCCTCAATTGCAAACTCATACGGAATATCTGTGGATACTTTGCTTTTGGCTAATAGTCTTACAAAGCCTTCGGTTATTAAAGTGGGACAGAATTTGGCAATTCTTCCGGTTGACGGGGTTTTACATATTATAAAGTCAGGAGATACTGTTTCGGGGATTGCACAAACCTATAAATCCAAGCAAAGTGATATAATTGCCTTTAACAACCTTGTCAATCAGGGAGATATTTTTATTGGAGATATTTTAGTTGTTCCTGGGGGAGTAATGCCCAAAGTGGCGCCTTCTGTAAACAAAATTCCGTTGGCGGATAATTATTTTATATTCCCCGTTGAAGGAAAAATAACCCAAGGCCTTCACTATTATAATGCCGTTGATGTTGCCAATAAGTGCGGAACCCCTGTTTATGCTGCAGCTTCTGGCGTGGTTCAGAGGGCTGTATTTAACAATGCGTGGAATTTAGGTATGGGAAATTATGTGACCATTTTGCACTCTAATGGAACAGTTACTTACTATGGTCATCTTTCTTATGTTTATGTAAAACCAGGAGCTCAAATTACGCGTAGCGAGAGAATTGGGTCAGTAGGTAATACAGGAAACGTAGTTGGACCAACAGGGTGCCATTTGCACTTTCAGGTTGTGGGATCAACAAACCCTCTGGCAAAATACGCAGTCGGAGCAAATATAAGCTATAAATAAAATACATAAAAAAACCGCCCCACTTCCGGGACGGTTTTTTATTATTTGTTGTGTTTCATACAGAGTCGGGCTTCGGGAACAGCTTTTAATCTTTCCGGCTTGATCTCTGCTCCGCATTTTTCACAGATTCCATATCCTTTACCAGAATTGATTTTTTCTAAAGCAATGTTCACGTCTCTTAATTTCAGCTCCAGGCTGTGTTCCACAGGAAGCATATTACCATACTCTTGCACTTCATCTGCTTCTTCCTCCATACTTCCGTTTTCGCGGTTGGGGTATGTGGTTTCCCAGTCCCCCTTTGGGGAATCGTCTTTTTTAGCAAAGCTTTTTAGCTGAGTAGTTAGAGATACTTTTTCGTTTTCTAATGTTTGCTTTAATTCTTCTGCTAATTTTTTGTCCATAGTTTTAATTAATTATTTTTTACGTGGTATTGGAATTTGGTTTATATTCTGCATAAATTTGGCTCTTTGTTCTTCCTCTTTGGCTGTTGATTCTGCCAGTTTTTCTTTAAAGCTGGCGGGAGCTGATTTTAAAAATTCTTTTTTCTTTGGAACAGCTAATCCCCCCCATTGTTCTCTTTGTATTTTTTCTTTTTCTTCTGTCCTTGTTTTTGAAAGCGCTTCTTTTTGTGTTATTTGATCCTGCGCTTGGCCCTTTCTTCTTTCCTCTGTTTTAGCTATAACACCAGAATATATGTCTCTCAACGACTTATCCATGCCCAAAACCTTATCCCTTAAGCCATTCTTTTCAGTTGTAATCTGTTCTGATCTTCGGTCTATTTCTGTTATTTTGCTATCTATGTCTTGTATTTGTTTTTCCAGCGCCCATCGTTTTTTTTCTATTTCTTGTATATCTTTATCTATATCCCACCTCCGTTGTTCTAAGGATTTTTTTTGAGAAGCTATTGTACTGGTTTTTGCGCTTTCTGTTACTACGCCCTGCTCTCCCTCTATCCTTTTTTCTTCTTCTAAGACGGAAGTTAGCTTAGCTTGCACGTCTCTTTTTTGTAAGAGAAGTTTATTTTTTTCAAGCTTCAAAGCCGGATTTTTTTCTTTGTCAATCGCGTCTATTTGTTTTTCAAAACTTAGCCTCTGGGATTCAAGTAAAAATATTTGCTGGCGTTCTTCTTCTGTGGCGTAGTTTTTTAAATCTTTTTCAGCAATTTTTTCTTCATTTTCATTTGCTGAAAGGACTTTTTCCATGCCAGACCTATCTGCTTCTTTTTTTATCTTCTCTGTTTGTTGCTCTTCTATCGTTTGAATTTTAGCTATTTTGTCCCTTTCTTTTAAAGCATCACCTTCTCTTAAGGATCTTAAATCCTTTTTCATGGTCCTTATTTCAGCCCTTTTCAAAAAATCTTTTGCTTGTTGTTCTTCTGTTTGAGTAGGCATCTATAAAAGCGAAGTTTTTATTTATTTTTAGGCTTAGGTTTGAACCCAGCATCTATGGCAGAAAGGTTTATTCTGCCCATGCTGTCAATTTCCACTACTTTTACCGGAATTATATCTCCCTCTTTTACAACTTCTGAAACCTTATCTATCCTGTCTTTTACAAACTTTGATATGTGTACCAGTCCTGATTGTCCTGGTAAAATATCTACAAATGCTCCAAAGTCCATAATTTTTCTGACGGTTCCTGTGTAAATTTCTCCAATTTCAATTTCTTTTACAATCCCCTTAATCCAGTTTGCGGCTTTGTCTACGTCTTCCTGATTTTGTCCTGTTACAGCCACAAATCCTGAATCTTCTATATCAATTGCCACGCCTCCGCACTCTTCAATGATTTTGTTTATAACGCTTCCTTTTGGTCCTACAACCTCTCCAATCTTAGCAGGGTTAATCATCATGGAAAAGATTTTTGGAGCATAAGGTGACAATGATTTTCTAGGTTCGGGTATCTGTTTCTTTATTATATCAAGTATTTTAAATCTTGCATCTTTTGCCCTTTCTAAAGCTTCTTCTATTATCTTTCTGTCTATGCCATCTATTTTAATATCCATTTGAATGGCTGTAATTCCGTTTTTGCTTCCTGCCACTTTAAAGTCCATATCTCCATAATGGTCTTCTGGACCCTGAATGTCTGTTAGGACTTTGTATTTGCCAGTTTCCTCATCTTTTGCCAATCCCACAGAAATTCCTGCCACAGGTTCCTTTATAGGCACGCCAGCATCCATTAATGCGATACAAGCTGCACAAGTGGAGGCCATTGAAGTAGATCCATTTGAGGACACAGATTCAGACACTATTCTTATAGTATAAGGAAAATCTTTTATATCTGGAATAACCGGAGACAAGGCTTTTTCAGCTAAATGTCCGTGGCCAATTTCTCTTCTTTTTGGTCCTCTCATAGGAGAGACTTCTCCTGAAGAAAATGCAGCAAAGTTATAGTGATGTAAAAATCTTTTTTTCATCACCACTTCCATGCCTTCTATTATTTGTTGGTCACCAGGACCTCCCAAAGTTAGCACAGAAAGCACTTTTGTAAGTCCTCTGTGGAAAACTCCAGAGCCATGGGCTCTTGGTAAAACTCCTACTTCGCAAGATAATGGCCTTATTTCTTCTGGCTTTCTACCGTCTGGTCTGTAATCTCTTTCAATTATATTTTTTATAATTATTCTTTCAATTTCCTTTTCAAAATATGGAAGTGCCTGCTTGGTCTTGCCCTCATTAGGATATTTTTCATCTAAGTATTTTACCAAATCTTCTTTTAGAAGTTCAGCAGCTCCCAGATTTTTTTCTCCTTTCGGCGCATCATTAATGGCTTTTTCCACTTTATCACCTAAAAATTCTTTTATTTCTTTTTCAATTTCCAGTTCTACTGCGGGTGAAAATTCATCCTTTTCCTTTCCAATTTTTTTGACTGCTTTTACTTGAAAATCAATAACTTGTTGCAGTTCTTTTTTTACAGCATCATAAGCTTTTAGAACATCATCTTCTGCAATTTCTTTTGCTCCCATTTCAATCATATTGATTAAAATATCCCCATCTCTTTCTATGGCTGATAAAGTCAAATCCATGTCTCCTTCTTCTCTTTGTTTATAGGTGGGGTTAAAAATAAGCTCTCCATTTACCCTGCCTATTCTTATAGCCCCCAAGGGTCCATTCCAAGGGATTTGAGAAGTAGATAGAGCAAAGGATGCTCCAATCATTCCTAAAATATCTGGGTCATTTTCTCCATCCCACGAAAGGCAGGTTACCACAACCTGAACCTCTTTTTTAAAGTCTTTTGGGAACAAAGGCCTTATTGCCCTGTCTATCATGCGAGCTGTTAAAATAGCCTCATCTGATGGCCTGCTTTCTCTTTTTACAAAGCGAGACCCATAAATTTTTCCTGCAGCATAAAATCTTTCTTCGTATTCTACCATCAAAGGAAAATAATCTATATCTGGTCTGGAGTGTGGGGAAATAACTGCGGTTACTAAAACCACGGTTTCTCCCAGCTGAACTAAACAAGAACCAGAGGCTTGCTCGGTCCAATTTGTTGTTTTGACGGAAATAGTTTTCTCGCTTATGTTTACCTCAAACGTATCTTTTACTGCCATTTATTTTGAGAGCAATACTAAGATACCAAATATCATGCCGATTACACTAATGACTAAATTAGTATGATTGGTATGTTATTTGTAAATCAGTATCGCGCCCGTTTATTTTATTTTTTTAGGAGGAATTTGGGGAGGCCTTCGTCCAGGTCTATAAACTCGTCTGCAATTTCTTTTAGTTTGCCTGAGGTTGTTTTTCCAAAAGCCATTACTTCCACGCGCTTTCCCTGGTTTTTTAAATATTCTACAAGAGCAATAAAATCACCGTCTCCAGAAACCAAGACAATTACATCTAAGCCTGGAGATGTTCTAATAGCATCTATAACTATGCCTACATCCCAGTCTGCTTTTTTGGCGCCTCCATACCATTCTTGTAAATCTCTTACTCTTGTCTCAATACCAATTTTGCTCAAGGCATCAAAAAAAGGCGTTTCTTCGCCAGTTTTTGTGCGCACCACATAGCCAAAAGCCCTAATAAACTTTCTTCCGGCAACTGCCTGTTTTAAAACTTCCTGATAATTTACCCTTGCGTGATAAAGATTTTTTGCCGAATGATATAGATTTTGCACATCAATCAGCACCTCTACTCTCTGTTCTTTTGGTTTTGGCTGCATCGCGAGTGTTATTTTTTAAGTCCTATTTTTTTAACAATGGCCAAGTATCTTTTTTCAGAGGATTTTTTTAGATAAGCCAGCAATTTCTTCCTTTGTATAACCATTCTTATTAGCCCCCTTTTTGAGTGGATGTCTTGGGCGTGTTTTTTTAAATGTAACGCCAACCTGTCTATTTCTTTTGATAGCAAAGCAACTTGTACTTCAGAAGACCCAGTGTCTTTTTCACTAGTTGCAACTTCTTTTATAATTTTTGCTTTTTCTTTAGTTTTTAAACTCATACTCTCTTTTTTACTTATAATAATATAGTATACTCTATTTTATTTAGTTTGTCCATATTTGTGCCCCCACTGAGACTCGAACTCAGAACCAATTCCTTAAGAGGGAACTGCTCTACCAATTGAGCTACGGGGGCGAGATTTTATTTAACAGCTCATATTTGGGTTAAACCATGATCCCAAATTAAACCCGATGGTTGTTAAAATTACGTTTATAATCAGCCATGAGCAATAAACCAAAACTAATCCTATAATCGCAGAATATATAATTTTTTTGCCCAAACCCACTGCGCTTGGATTTCCAGCAGAAACTACAAGGATTATTCCACCTATTGTTAAGGCCAATATTGCTAAGGCTGGGGCAATTTTTCCTACAAGAAAATTATAGATATTGGCAAGCATTACAAAAAAACATCCAATACTACAAACCGGCTCTCCTGCTCCTCCGCAAGGTACTAGTCCCGCGGCGCTGGCTAAAGCGGGAATTAAAAATAATACCAAAAATAATAAGATTAGTAAAGGCTTTTTCATTTGATTTTAGCTTAATTTCTTGATTATAGCACAAAAAATGGTAGAATTCAAAAATGCCCCCATAGTGAAATGGACATCATATTTGGCTTCGAACCAAAAGTTGGGAGTTCGAATCTTCCTGGGGGCACTATATTATGATTATACCAAAAGAGGTAAAATCTGTTTTGAAAAATCTGCAAAAGGCCGGTTTTGAGGCTGCTATCGTGGGCGGGTGCGTGCGTGATTTTTTGATGGATAAAAATCCAAATGACTGGGATGTTACCACAAATGCTAAGCCAGAGGAAATCCAAAAAGTTTTTCCAGACAGTTTTTATGAAAACAACTTTTTAACAGTTACCGTACGCACAGAAAACGCTAAAATTCCCGAGATAGAAATTACCACCTATAGAGTAGAAGCAAAATATTCTGATAAGCGCCACCCCGATGAGGTAAAATATGCCAAAACTTTACAAGAAGATTTGAGCAGAAGGGATTTTACAATAAACGCCATGGCCCTTCGACCTGGCTCAGGGCAGGCTAAAAACGAGCTGGTAGATTTGTTTGAAGGAAAAAAAGACTTAAAAAATAAAAGAATAAAAACAGTTGGGAACCCAAAGGAAAGGTTTGCTGAAGACGCTTTAAGAATGCTAAGAGCCGTGAGGTTTGCTACTACGCTTGGTTTTACAATAGAAAAAGAAACCGCCGAGGCAATTAAAAAAAATAGTATTTGGATAGAAGCTATTTCAAAAGAAAGAATAAGAGATGAATTTTTGAAAATTATTATGTCCGAAAGCCCGGCATTCGGGATTGAGCTTTTGAGAGAATTGGGGCTGTTAAAATATATTGTGCCCGAATTATTAGATAATTATGGAATTCCACAAAATAAGCATCACATATATGATTGTTATCAGCACGCGATAAAGTCTTTGGAATACGCAGGGAAGAAAAAGTTTAATATGCAGGTAAGATTGGCTTCTCTTCTCCACGATATAGCCAAACCAAAAGTTAAAGTTGGTGAGGGAGAAGAAGCCACATTTTATAACCACGAAGTTGTGGGGGCTAAAATGGCTTTTCAAATCCTAAATAGACTGAAGTTTTCTAAAAAAGATGTTGAAAAAATCACAAAATTAGTGAGGTTTCATTTGTTTTACTATAACGTGGGAGAAGTCACAGAATCTTCTGTAAGAAGACTGGTAAAAAATGTGGGGCCAGAAAACATAGAAGAGCTGTTGCAAGTTAGAATGGCAGATCGCATTGGCTCTGGCGTACCCAAAGCCGAGCCATATAAGTTAAGGCATTTAAAATACTTAATTGACAAAGTTAGCCAAGATCCTATTTCTGCTAAAATGCTAAAGGTAAATGGCGGAGATATTATGAAGATTTTAGGCATAAAACCAGGGCCAAAAATAGGCCAGATTTTAGATATCCTTTTGAGCTATGTTTTGGATGATCCCAAAAAGAATACCAAAGATTTTTTAGAGGCAGAAGTTGCAAAATTGGGTAAAATGAGCGATAAAGAACTGCAAAAAATGGCAGAAAAAGCAGAGGGCGAGAAGATGGAAGTTGAGACCAAGAAAGACGAGATGACCAAGCAAAAATACTGGGTAACATAATAAATTTAAAAATATTATGACAGAAAAATTTGAAAGAAATCCGCAGCAGAAGGAATCGCGCGAGCAAGAAAGTATAATTGTAAGGTGTTTCGAGGTTGAGGGAAAAGAAGCTGACGTAAGATATGCCTCGCAAGAAGACTATCAAGCTGTTGCAGATATATTTGAAGATCAGCGTAGGTTGCGCGCTGAAAGAGACCACAAATTACCAGAAAAACCTGCCGATGATGAAATGTTGGAAGCTTCTAGAAGGATTGATGAACGGGATAAATTTATAGTCCTTGTTTCGGAAATTGAAGACCTGGTTTGCGGGTATGTTGAGCTTGGATGGTATGGCGGTGACACGGCATTTGTACATGCAATAACCGTGCTAGAGAAATATCAGGGGAAAAAGCTCGGCAAAGAATTGATGGAATCCTGTATTTCTGAAGCGCAAAATAGATTTAATGTTAAAAATATAGAGCTTAGTGTTATTGCGCAAAATAAAAATGCGGTCTCGCTTTATAACAAACTAGGCTTTAAAGAAAAAGAAATTCAAAAAGGAGTTGATGAATGGGATAATAAGCCGGCAGACCGTGTTAGTATGGTAAAGCACTTAAATTCTGGTAAATAAAAAGCATATAAATGGAGGTAGAAACAAAGAAAGACGAAAAACAATAACGGGGTGTAGTATAGTGGTAGTACGCCGGGTTCGGGACTCGGTGGCGCCGATTCGATTTCGGCCACCCCGACAAGTAAAAATATAATAAAAATTATGCCGGAACAATTTAAAGAACAACCGGAAGATGAAAAAGTAAAACTATATAATGAAAGAAGACAGAGAAGTATAGAAACCGCAGACGAAAATACAAAAGCATTTATGGAATGGGCTGAAGGACAAGGATATGATTGGAATGACGAAACCTTTATGCGTATTATGGGCAAAAAGTTTTTATGCGACATGAACCAATTATTTGGCAAGGAATATGGACTCTCCGTCTCCGCAGAAAATTTGCCAGAAGTCGCCGTATACGATAAGGGGCACGCTTCTTTTGCTAAATGTATGCTAAAAGATGGCGAAGAAGAGAAGCCCTTAGATATTATTTTTATAGGTAGGATAAATGAGATTTTGAACGGCAATACTATGGGTGAGGAATTGGCACACTTCTATCGTTGCCATTTTGAACCGCAGTCAGAAGAAGAACTAATAACCAGCGAGTTTTTTGGTTTTTTAGGCAAAAGATTGTGGGAAAAAGCATCTCAGAAAGAATTTGGTTTTTTGGATTTATTAAAAAGCGACGCGGAACATGTGATTGAGTCAAAAAAAGATTTTCTAAAAGCAAAACGGGCGATGAAAAAGGCGACTGATTTTTATATATTAGAAATTAAAAAGTCTAGTGAAGATATCGATTTTACCGAGGCAAAAGAGTTCTATCAACAAATGATAAAAGAAGTAGAAGAAAACTCAAAAAAATTCAGAAGAGATAATGTGGCGCATCAACGAGGATATGAAATGGCATTAAAAATTGATATGGATAAGATCCACAATTGGAAAAAACTTTTTTCTTTACCAAATGAAGAAGTCAGAAAAAGGTTTTTTACAGATAAGCCGGATTACTCTGGTTTATAAATTGAAGAATTTAGAAATTGATTGAAAATTGTAAATTGTAAATTGAAGATTCCAGTTTTGCGTAAGCAAAATCTGGCTTGGGCTTATAGTACAGTGGTAGTACGCCGCATTCGCATTGCGGAGACGCGAGTT